>NZ_JBICKH010000074.1:0-36926 GCF_043103905.1 Pseudomonas sp. yb_2
GTCCAGTCACAATGTCAGGGTCAGGCCTTTGACCAGTGCCCCGGGCAAATGACTCGACCCGGTACTGCGCTGTCCATAAGTACTGGTCGACAGGATCATCTCGCGCTCCTGGGTCAGGTCCTCCAGCTGGCTGCCCAGCAAGCTGTACAAGCTGTCATCGAAGCGCATGGTACTCACCGGCCCCTGGATCTGCCCGTCTTCTACCCAGAAAGTGGCGAAGCGGGTCAGCCCGGTCATGCGCGCCGCTGGCAGGTCCGAGTAGTTCAGGTACCACAGGTTGCTGATGTACAGCCCGGTGCCTAGACGCTCAAGGATCTGCGCACTGGCCAGATTGCCCGGCGCCAGGCTGAGCGCACAGGGCGACTCGTAGCCGTCGGCGCCATTGGCCTGCAGCTCGAACTCGGCCGCACTGCGCGCACTGATCAACCGCTGCCGTGCCTCGCCTTGCTGGATCAGCGGCACATCCAGGCGCGGCGCACCTTCATCGGAAAACGCCGGGCTAAGCGAGCCGCTGACCTGCTCGGTAAAACTGACCAGCGGGCTAAGCCGTGCATCGCCGTTGTACAGGCGCTGCAGAGCGCTGTTGCCAGTGGCCAGCGCCTGCGCGGAAAAGCCGCCCCAGCACAACATGCCGGCGACTTCGTCCATGGCCGCAGGTGCAAGGTAGGCGCGGTAGGTGCCGGGCTTGAGGGTAACTGCCGGGAGGCCGAGGAAACCCAACTGCTCTCGTGCTTGGCGCAGGCGTGCGGTGAAGTCGTCGGCACTCCAGGCCTGGCCGGCATAGTTGGCCTTCACTGCCTGGCCATTATCGTGGAACAGGCTCCAGTCGACGTTGAAACTGTTGGCCTGGTGCCAGCCGAAGGCGCCGAACGAGCTGGCGAAGCCGCGGCATACCGGGCCGGCGGCGTAGATGCCGACCAGGTCCAGGTCACCTGCTTCACGCTCGAGCAGGGCCAGTACTTCGTTCAGTGCGGGCAGGGGGTGTTCCTGCAGGCTATGGCTGTGCCAGGCGTTTTCGTCCAGGCGCAGGTAAGGGTCGAGCGCCAGCAGCGGCAAGGTCTGGCGCAGCTGCTCGAGCGCAACGTTCAGGCGCTGGCGATCCAGTTGCACGTCGCCGCTCAAGGTCACCTGCTGTTCCGCCTGGCGCCCATCGCGCACCAGCCGCAGTTGCGCGCTGGCCTGGCTGACTTCGCCGGCCTGGCGCACCTTGGCATGGTTGAAACGCACGAACTGCGATTGCTCGGCACTGTAACCGAGGGTGAACTGCTCGCCCGCCTGAAGGGCGGCGTGCACCTCCCCGACCAGGGTTTCGAAAGCGTGCTTCATCAGGCGTCTCCTCCGAATACATCGATCTGGCGGAACACACAGGCCGGCGAGGCGTGGCCGACCCGCACCACCTGATTGGGTTCGCCCTTGCCACAGTTGGGCGTGCCCAGCACCTGGAAGGTACTGTGGTCGCCAACCGCCGACAGGTTGCGCCAGAACTGCGCGGAGATGCCGCGGTAGTTGGGGTTCTTGACGATGCCCTTGAGCTCGCCATTTTCAATCAACTGGCCCCATTCGCAGCCGAACTGGAACTTGTTGCGCGCATCGTCGATGGACCAGGAACGGTTGGTACGCATCAGGATGCCGTGCTCGATGCCTCCGACCAGTTGCTCGAAAGACTGGTCGCCCGGCTCGATGTTGAGGTTGGCCATGCGGTCGATCGGCGCGCGGTTCCAGCCGCAGGCACGGCTGTTGGCCACGCCGTCCAGGCCGGAGCGGAACTGAGACAGCGCGCCACCCAGCGGGCGCAGCAGCAGGCCGTCGCGTATCAGGAACGCTTTGCTGGCCGGGGTGCCATCGTCGTCATGACTGTAGCTGGCCAGCTCTTCGCCAATGGTCGGGTCGAAGGTCACGTTCAGCAGGCTGGAGCCGTACTGCAGGTGGCCGAAGTCGCTGGTTTTGACGAAGCTGGTGCCGGCGTAGTTGCGCTCGTCGCCGAGAATGCGGTCCATCTCCAGCGGGTGGCCGATGGATTCGTGAATCTGCAGCATCATCTGGTCCGGCATCAACAGCAGGTCGCGCGGGCCACTGGGGGTGTTCGGTGCCAGCAGCAGTTGCAGTGCTTCTTCGGCCACCCGGCTGGCCGCGCCGACCAGGCCGCAGCGCTCGATGATCTCGAAACCACCCTGTTGGCCGAAGTTGTCGCGCCCCAGGCTGCGGCTTTGGCTGTCCTGGCCGTCGCTGGCGGTCACCCCCAGGCCCGGGAACAGGAAGCGCTGGGCATGGCGCAGTTCGGCGCCGGCCGAGTTCAGGTAGGTTTGCTCGACCAGGCTCAGCCCCAGGCTGGCCTGCCAGTCCACCAAACGGCTGTCCTTGGGCACGCTGGCCGATTCGGCGGCGAGCAGGCCAAGGCAGTCGGCGAGGCTGGGTACGGGTTGGTCGAAGTTGGGCGACACATGGTCGTGCCGTGCGCTGGTCACGGCGTGCTCGCGCAGGTCCAGCAGGCTGTGCCGGGCGATCTGCCGCGCCAGCGCCTCGGCTTGCTCAAGGGCGCGCTGCAGGCCAGCCTGGGACAGGTCGGCGGTGGCAGCGTAGGCCTCCACGCCATTGACCCGCACGGTGAGCATGGCACCCTCATCCTGGCTGAAGAAGGGTGGTTCGGCGACGTTGCGGCGAACCGAAAGCGCCTGGTGCGACTGTTTCACATGGCGCAGGGAAAACAACTCGGCCGTACTGCGCAGCGCAGCAAAGCGCTGGCGCAGCAGGGCGCTGGAATCGAACATGCGGATGCCTCCGTGTACACGGTGGCTCCCCCTAGAACCACCCGTCTTGCATGCCGAGGCAGGTATCGTCGTGTGCCTCGAGCAATGCCAGCTCATTATGGCAGCCCGGTACTTCCCAGGTCAGGAAATAACGCGCAGCTTGCAGCTTGCCGAGGTAGAAGTCGCGATCAGCAGCGGTTCCCTTGAGCAGACCAAGTTCGGCGTGAACCGCCTGCTCCAACCAGCGCCAGCCGATCACGCAGTGGCCGAAGGCCTTGAGGTACAAGGCAGAGTTGGCCAAGGCACCAGCGACTTTGCCTTGGGCGAGGTCACCGAGCAGGACCAGGGTGACCCCCTGCAGACGGTTGGCCAGTTGCTCCAGCGGCTGACGCAGTGGGTCAAGGTTCGGGTGATGGCTGGCACGTTCGCAGGTGGTGGCGATCAGGCGTATCAGCTGCTTGAGGCCGGCACCATTGTGCTGTGCCAGCTTGCGACCGAGCAGATCGAGCGACTGGATACCCTCGGTACCTTCGTGGATCGGGTTCAAGCGGTTGTCACGGTAGTACTGCTCCACCGGGTATTCGCGGGTGTAGCCGTGGCCGCCAAGAATCTGGATCGCCAATTCGTTGGCCTTGAGGCAGAACGCCGAGGGCCAGGATTTGACGATCGGGGTCAGCAGGTCGAGCAGGTCCTGCGCCGGCTTGCGGGCGTTTTCGTCAGGGGCCGTATGGGTGTCGTCGAACAGGCGCGCGGCGTACAGGCCCAGATCAAAGGCGCCTTCCACGTAGGCCTTCTGCGCCAGGAGCATGCGTTTCACATCCGTGTGCTCGATGATCGGTACCGCCGGGCTGTGTGGGTCCTTGTTGTCCGGCAGTCGGCCCTGCGGCCGCTGGCGAGCGTATTCCAGGGAGTAAAGGTAGCCGGCGTAACCCAGCATCACCGCGCCCATGCCTACGCCTATCCGCGCCTCGTTCATCATCTGGAACATGCAGGCCAGGCCTTGGTGCGGCTGGCCGACCAGATAGCCGACGCACTGGCCATTGTCGCCGAAGTTCAGCGCGGTCGAGGTGGTGCCGCGCCAGCCCATCTTGTGGAACAGCCCGGCCAGCAGCACATCGTTGCGCGGGCCGCGGCTGCCGTCCGGGTTTACGTGGTACTTGGGCACGATGAACAGCGAGATGCCCTTGACCCCGGGCGGGGCGTCCGGAAGCTTGGCCAGCACCATGTGCACGATGTTTTCCGACAGTTCGTGGTCGCCGCCGGAAATGAAGATCTTGTTGCCTTTGAGCCGGTAGCTGCCGTCGCCTGCTGGTTCGGCGCGGGTACGGATGTCGGCCAGCGACGAGCCGGCGTGGGGTTCGGTCAGCGCCATGGTGCCGAAGTAGCGGCCCTCGATCATCGGTTGCAGGAACAGGCGCTTCTGTTCATCGGAGCCGAAGCTCTCGATCAGGTTGGCCGCGCCCATGGTCAGGAACGGGTAGGCCGTGGTGCCGGCGTTGGCGGCCTGGAAGTGGGCGAAGCAGGCTTGCGAGACCAGGCTGGGCAGCTGCATGCCGCCGACCTCGAAGTCCCGGTTGGCGTTGAGGAAGCCGGCTTCGAGGAAGGCATCGACGGCGGGCTTAACTTCGGGGATCAGCTCGGCGCGGCCGTCCACGTAGCGTGGTTCGTTTTCGTCGGCCTTGCGGTTGTGCGGGGCGAAATACTTTTCGGCGATGGTGCGGGCGGTGGTCAGTGCCGCATCGAAGGTTTCACGGCTGTGCTCGGCGAAGCGCGGGCGCAGGGTCAGGGCTTCAGCGTCGAGGACTTCGTAGAGCTCGAAGGCGAGGTTGCGGGGGCTGAGCAAGGTCTCGGGCATGGTGGCGGTCCTGAGGCGGGATGCTGCGAGTGTAGGAGCGTGGTGAGACTGGGGACAGGTTAATAGGTTTGCGTGATATGGGTTGAGAACGCCGGGAAGCCTGCCGGTTATTGGTGAAACCAACGCAAGGTCAGGTCCTGTAATGCCTGCTCGGAACAATATAGAGACGTTTCCCATAATCCCGATCGGAAATGGACTGCTGCGGATCGAATGTCAGTTGGCCTTGAATGTGCTTTTTGGTGTTCACAAGGAAACGTTTCAGATGAGTGATGCCCACCCCGCTGACTTGGCTGAGGCCAACGGCAATCAGGTTCCCTTCTTCGTAGTCTCACCCATGAAATTTGGCGTAATGACTTTCTTTACCTTGGGCTTCTACTGGGTTTACTGCTTCTATCAAAGTTGGAGTCTGCATAGAGAGAAAACGGGAGAGCGCGTAAGTCCGCTCTGGCGAAGCGCTTTTGCAGTGTTCTTCATCTATCCATTATTGAGAAGGGCAAATGACCATATTCGCGACTCAGGTAAAACCTATCCGTGGTCCATCCTAGGGCTCACGCTGGGCTATTACGGTTTTTGCGTTGTCTGGGTGGCTGCCGGCGTCGTGTTGGAAGGCCAGCTGTGGCCGGCCTATTTTGCGGGTTTAGCCATTCAGGCAGCTTGGCTGATCATTCTGGTGTTCATGCAGAAGGGCATCAATTTCAGTGCGGGTGACAAAGAAGGGAAGGCCAACAGCCGGTTCACGCTGGCAAATTGGCTTTGGATGCTGTTGGGTATTGGGCTTATGGCAGCACAGCTGTCTGCTTTGATTGCGCTTTCACCAATGGTTTGAGCAACTTTTGGCCGGAGCTCTGTCTGAGGGGAGCTCCGGATAGTCCCCGATCCAACCCGCGCTTCCACTTGCCTTAATACGGTGGTGGCGGCAACAGTGAACGGCGGGTAGAAATTGGCCAGCAGGTCCGGCCTCTTCGCGGGTGAACCCGCTCCTACACGACGGCCTGTGCATGTGTATAGGGGCGGGTTTACCCGCGGAAGGACCGGCCCAGGCAGCCGAGAATTTCCAGGGGATAAACGGTAACAACAGAAGACACCCAAGTCACCGTTGGCATGACCACGTTCTGGTGAGCACCTGTTAGTCCAGCCCCTGCTTCAGGACATGCACGCATAAAAAAGGAGAGCCGAGGCTCTCCTTCTTCTTCAACAACCCTCAGCCATTAGCCAATGGTCATCAGGCTGGCGTTACCACCCGCCGCTGCAGTGTTCACGCTCACCGCGCGCTCGATGACCAGGCGCTCCAGCGCAATCTGGTGATCCCCGCTGGACAGCCCGTGCACCCCAACGATCGCCCCGGCACGCTTGGCCACCTGCTGGCATACGCCGCGCAGCTGGTCCGAGTCGCCATGGTGGATCACGGCGTCGAACGCCACTTCATCCTTGTTCCAGTCCGCGACCAGCTTCACCTTGGCCTGCAGCTCACGCGGCAGGCGGGCGCGCAGGGCCTTGCCCGGTTCACCGTCAACCCACACCGCCGAGCTGCCAACGGCCAGTACCGCGGCGAACTGCGCCAGCAGGTCGGTTTCGTTGTCGGCCAGGCACAGCACGTGCTCACGCGGCAGAATGGTGTAGCTGTTGCGCTCGCCGGTCGGGCCTGGCAGCAGGCGGGCGATGCCGCTCTGCGACTGGCTGGCGAACTGGCTGCACAGCGCGGCCAGGTCGGCCAGCTGGTTGTTCTCGGCCCAGGCCTTCAGGCCGTGCAGCGGCTTTACCAGCTGTTCGTGCAGGGTGCGGTCCGGCGTGCCTTCGCCGTCCTGCTGCTGGAAGTGGCGGCCAATGGCGTCGGCCGGGCGGGTCGACAGCAGGCGGTAGAGGTACAGCGGGCCGCCGGCTTTCGGGCCGGTGCCAGACAGGCCTTCACCACCGAACGGCTGCACGCCCACCACTGCACCCACAATGTTGCGGTTGACGTACATGTTGCCGGCGTTGGCGGTTTCCACCACTTTGGCGATGGTCTCGTCGATACGGGTGTGCACGCCGAGGGTCAGGCCGTAGCCGGAGTTGTTGATCTGCTCGATCAGCTGGTCCAGATTGCGGCGGTTGTAGCGCACCACGTGCAGCACGGGGCCGAAGATTTCGCGCTTCAGCTCGTCGAAGCTGTCCAGCTCGATCAGGGTTGGCATGACGAAGGTGCCGCGCTTGATCTCGGCAGCATCGGCAATGGCGACTTGGTAGACCGGGCGGCCTTTCTCGCGCATGCCCTGGATGTGCTTCTCGATGCCGGCTTTGGCTTCGGCATCGATCACCGGGCCGATGTCCACGGCCAGGCGGTCCGGGCAGCCCAGGCGGCTTTCAGCCATGGCGCCCTTGAGCATCTCGATTACGCGGTCGGCGGAGTCTTCCTGCAAGCACAGTACGCGCAGGGCCGAGCAACGCTGGCCGGCACTGTCGAAGGCCGAGGACACCACGTCGATCACGACCTGTTCGGTCAGTGCCGAGGAGTCGACGATCATCGCGTTCTGGCCGCCGGTTTCGGCGATCAGCGGGATCGGGCGGCCCTGGTTGTCCAGACGGCTAGCGACGTTGCGCTGCAGCAGGCGGGCCACTTCAGTGGAGCCGGTGAACATCACGCCTTTGACGCGCTCGTCTCCGACCAGGCCGGCACCGACAGTCTCACCGCGGCCCGGCAGCAGCTGCAGCACGCCTTCTGGGATGCCAGCTTCCAGCAGCAGGCGCACGGCCTGGGCGGCGATCAGTGGGGTTTGCTCGGCAGGCTTGGCCAGTACCGGGTTGCCGGCAGCCAGGGCTGCGGCCACCTGGCCGGTGAAGATCGCCAGCGGGAAGTTCCATGGGCTGATGCACACCACAGGACCCAGTGGGCGGTGGGCGTCGTTGCTGAAGTCGTTACGTGCCTGCACCGCGTAGTAGCGCAGGAAGTCCACGGCTTCACGCACTTCGGCAATGGCGTTGGCGAAGGTCTTGCCGGCCTCGCGGATGAGCAGGCCCATCAGCGGCTGGATCTCGGCCTCCATCAGGTCGGCGGTGCGCTCCAGAATGGCAGCACGCTCGGCTGGTGGGGTGGCCTGCCAGATCGGCGCGGCGTTCAGTGCGCACTGGATGGCGTTGTCAACGTCGGCAACGGTGGCCTCCTGCACATGGCCGACGACGTCGCGGTGGTCAGCCGGGTTCAGCACCGGTGCGGCAGCGCTCTCGCTGGTGGCGCAGGCCAGCAGCGGGGCAGCCTTCCAGTCGTTGTGAGCGGTGGCCAGCATGGCGCAGGACAGCGATGCCAGGCGGTGTTCATTGGCCATGTCGATGCCGGCCGAGTTGGCCCGTTCGGTGCCATACAGGTCGCGCGGCAGGGGAATGCGTGGGTGCGGCAGGCCGATACTGCCTTCCTGGGTACCCATGCGCTCGATGCTGGCCACCGGGTCGGCGACCAGTTCCTGGATGGAAATCGAGTGGTCGGCAATGCGGTTGACGAACGAGGTGTTCGCGCCGTTTTCCAGCAGGCGGCGCACCAGGTAGGCCAGCAGCGTTTCATGGGTGCCGACCGGTGCATACACGCGGCACGGGCGGTTCAGCTTGCCATCGGCAATCTTGCCGACCACTTGCTCGTACAGCGGTTCGCCCATGCCGTGCAGGCACTGGAACTCGTACTGGCCCGGGTAATAGTTCTGCCCGGCAATGTGGTAGATGGCCGACAGGGTGTGGGCGTTGTGGGTGGCGAACTGCGGGTAGATGGCTTCTGGCACGGCCAGCAGCTTGCGGGCGCAGGCGACGTAGGACACGTCGGTGTACACCTTGCGGGTATAGACCGGGTAGCCTTCCAGGCCTTCGACCTGGGCACGCTTGATCTCGCTGTCCCAGTAGGCGCCTTTTACCAGGCGGATCATCAGGCGGTGGCGGCTGCGCTTGGCCAGATCGATGACGTAGTCGATCACGTACGGGCAGCGCTTCTGGTAGGCCTGGATAACGAAGCCGATGCCGTTCCAGCCAGCCAGGGATGGCTCGAAGCACAGGCGTTCGAGCAGGTCCAGCGAAAGCTCCAGGCGGTCGGCTTCTTCGGCGTCGATGTTAAGGCCGATGTCGTACTGCTTGGCCAGCAGGGTCAGCGACAGCAGGCGCGGGTACAGCTCTTCCATCACGCGCTCGTACTGGGCCCGGCTGTAGCGCGGGTGCAGTGCCGACAGCTTGATCGAGATGCCTGGGCCTTCATAGATGCCACGGCCATGCGAGGCCTTGCCGATCGAGTGGATGGCCTGCTCGTAGGACGCCAGGTACTTCTGCGCGTCGTGCTCGGTCAGTGCGGCTTCGCCAAGCATGTCGTAGGAGTAACGGAAGCCTTTGGCCTCGAAACGGCTGGCGTTGGCCAGGGCTTCGGCAATGGTCTCGCCGGTGACGAACTGCTCACCCATCAGGCGCATGGCCATGTCGACGCCCTTGCGGATCATCGGCTCGCCGCTCTTGCCGATGATGCGGGTGAGCGAGGAGGTGAGGCCGGTTTCGTTATGGGTGCTGACCAGCTTGCCGGTCAGCAGCAGCCCCCAGGTGGCGGCGTTGACGAACAGTGACGGGCTGTTGCCCAGGTGCGGCTGCCAGTTGCCGGTACTGATCTTGTCGCGGATCAGCGCATCACGGGTACCTTTGTCGGGGATACGCAGCAGGGCTTCGGCCAGGCACATCAGCGCCACGCCTTCCTGAGACGACAGCGAGAATTCCTGCAGCAGGCCCTGGACGATACCGGCACGGCCGCCGGCGCTTTTCTGGTTGCGCAGTTTTTCGGCAATGCTTGCGGCCAGCTTGTTGGTGGCGTCGGCCAGCGGCGCGCTCAGGCGCGCCTGCTCCAGCAGCATCGGCACCACTTCCTGCTCGGGGCGGCGGTAGGCGGCGGTGATCGCCGAGCGCAGTACCGACTGCGGCAAGATGCTCTCGGCAAATTCGAGGAAGCACTGGTGGCTGTGGTCGGCCTGGACTTCACCGGCATCGTCGGCCGGGTTGCTGGCATGACCGTTGAGTTCGGTCAGGGTGGCACCACCCTCGAGCTTCTCCAGGTAATTGAAGATCGCTTGCTTGATCAACCAGTGAGGCGTGCGGTCGATGGACTGCGCAGCTGCTTTGAGTCGCTCACGGGTCGGGTCGTCGAGTTTGACCCCAAGGGTGGTAGTCGCCATTTCTTATCCTCGTTATTGCCACGGTTGTGGCCTAAGCTGGCGTCAAGAGTATCTGTAGGACAATTCGGGTGCAACCAGGTGCAACCCGATTTTTTCGTGTGAAAGGTGCAACTCGTCCGACAGCTATTCCCATACCCTGAAAAGGGGCGCTTTCGGTGCGATTTATTCTGAAAAAGCGGTTTTTTGCTCCCGAAAGGAGCAAGAAGTGGGCTTTGTCGGAAAATGCACGGGCAGGTGCAACTTGCAAAAGAAAAATGGTTGCACCTTCTTTGCGTTGTTGCATAGCATTCGCCGCCTGGGTGCAACCACCAACGCTGTGGTTGCGCATGATAAAAACAAACGCCAGGGCACACGCATGGGCAATCCACTAACGATCACCTTCGTGATCTACATCGCAGCAATGGTGCTGATCGGCTTCGCCGCCTATCGCGCTACCAACAACCTTTCCGATTACATTCTGGGTGGTCGCAGCCTGGGTAGCGTGGTTACCGCGCTGTCTGCCGGTGCCTCCGACATGAGTGGCTGGCTGCTGATGGGCCTGCCCGGTGCCATCTACTTCGCGGGCCTGTCCGAGGCCTGGATCGCCATCGGCCTGACAGTGGGTGCCTACCTGAACTGGCTGTTCGTGGCAGGCCGGCTGCGCGTGCAGACCGAACACAATGGTGACGCGCTGACCCTGCCGGACTACTTCTCCAGCCGTTTCGAAGACAATAGCGGGCTGCTGCGTATCATTTCCGCCATCGTCATCCTGGTGTTCTTCACCATCTACTGTGCCTCCGGCATCGTGGCCGGTGCCCGTCTGTTCGAGAGCACCTTCGGCATGTCGTACGAAACCGCTTTGTGGGCTGGTGCGGCGGCGACCATCGCCTACACCTTCGTTGGTGGCTTCCTGGCGGTGAGCTGGACCGATACCGTACAGGCTTCGCTGATGATCTTCGCGCTGATCCTGACCCCGGTAATCGTGCTGATCTCCACCGGTGGCTTCGACCAGACCTTCGCCGCTATCGAGGCGGTGAACCCGGCGAACTTCGACATGCTCAAGGGTGCCACCTTCATCGGCATCATCTCGCTGATGGGCTGGGGCCTGGGTTACTTCGGCCAGCCGCATATCCTGGCGCGCTTCATGGCCGCTGATTCGGTGAAGTCCATCGCCAAGGCGCGCCGCATTTCCATGACCTGGATGATCCTGTGCCTGGCGGGTACCTGTGCCGTTGGCTTCTTCGGCATTGCCTACTTCTCGGCCCATCCTGAGCTGGCAGGCCCGGTTAGCGAGAACCACGAACGTGTGTTCATCGAGCTGGCCAAGATCCTGTTCAACCCATGGGTTGCGGGTGTCCTGCTGTCGGCCATCCTGGCCGCAGTCATGAGTACCCTGAGCTGCCAGCTGCTGGTGTGCTCCAGTGCCCTGACCGAAGACTTCTACAAAGCCTTCCTGCGCAAGAATGCTTCGCAGGTCGAACTGGTGTGGGTCGGCCGTCTGATGGTGCTGGCCGTGGCCCTGATCGCCATCGCCATGGCCGCCAACCCGGAAAACCGCGTGCTGGGCCTGGTGGCCTATGCCTGGGCTGGCTTCGGTGCCGCCTTCGGCCCGGTGGTGCTGATTTCGGTGCTGTGGAAAGGCATGACCCGTAACGGTGCGCTGGCCGGTATCGTGGTGGGTGCGCTGACGGTGATCCTGTGGAAGAACTTCGACACCCTCGGGTTGTACGAAATCATCCCGGGCTTCCTGTTCGCCAGCATCGCCATTGTTCTGGTGAGCAAGCTGGGCAGCCCTTCGCAGACGATGGTCAAGCGCTTCGAAGCGGCTGATGCGGCGTATCACGCCGACAAGTAACACTCGTTGAATTGGCGGCGCCTGCTTTGCGGGTGCCGCCAATCAGCAGCCAGGCCTGACTCCGCCTGCAAGGCAAGGTAAACTTGCCGCCTTCGCAGGAGTTGCCATGAACTATCGTCACGCCTTCCACGCCGGCAACCACGCCGACGTCCTCAAACACATCGTGCTGACCCGCCTCATCGCCCTGATGTCGCGCAAGGAGCAGCCGTTCGCCTATATCGATACCCACGCAGGGCTCGGCCTGTACGACCTGCAAGGCGACCAGGCAAGCCGTACCGGCGAGTACCTGGAAGGCGTAGCCCGCCTGTGGAATCGCGATGACCTGCCGGCCATGGCCGACGACTACCTGCGCATCATCAAGCGCCTGAATGCCGATGGCGAGCTGCGCTACTACCCGGGGTCGCCCGAACTGGCCCGTCGCCTGATGCGCCAGCAGGACCGCGCCCTGCTTAACGAGAAGCACCCCGAAGACGGGCCGCTCCTCAAGGAAAACATGAAAAAAGACCCGCGCGTGACCGTGCACCTGGGTGAAGGCTGGCATGTGCCGCGGGCCTTGCTGCCGGTGCAGGAAAAGCGCGCGATCATGCTGATCGACCCGCCGTTCGAGCAGGCCGATGAGCTCAAACGCTGCACCACGGCCATGAAAGAGGCGATCGGCCGCATGCGCCAGACCGTTGCGGCCATCTGGTACCCGATCAAGGACCAGCGCTCGCTGACCCGCTACTACCAGGACCTGACAAGCACTGGCGCGCCAAAGCTGCTGCGGGTCGAGCTGTATGTGCATCACCAGGACAGCCCGCAGGGCCTGAATGGTTCGGGCTTGGCCATTGCCAACCCACCATGGGGGCTGGAGGATGAACTCAAGGAGCTGCTGCCATGGCTGGCCAAAGAGCTGGCACAGACCGCCGGTAGTTACCGCATGGACTGGCTGATCGCCGAGTAAGCCTGTAGGCGCGGGTTTGCCCGCGAACACCGGCTACGCCGGTGCCATCCACCGCGTTGCCTGCTTCGCGGGTGAACCCGCCCCTACAAGGGGGCGGTGTGCCTCCAATGTTTGCGTTATAATCCCGCCCTTTAGCCGCCATCCGCCCAAGAGGCCGCTGGCGCATTTTTACCGAATGAAGAGGCTAATCCCTTGGCATTGACGATTCTTGGCCTGTCCGGCGCCCTTAGCCATGACCCTTCCGCGGCCCTGTACATTGACGGCAAGCTGATTGCCGCCGCCGAAGAAGAGCGCTTCGTGCGTGACAAGCATGCGAAGAACCGCATGCCCTACGAGTCGGCGAAGTTCTGCCTGGAACAGGCAGGCATCAAGCCGTCCGACGTCGACGTGGTAGCCATCCCGTTCGCCCCGATCAGCCTGTTCGGCAAGGCGCGGTGGCACTATGCCAAGCGCTATTGGTACGCCCCGGATCGTGCACTCGATGCCATCCTGATGGGCAACCGTCGCTACAAGCGCTATCGCAAGCAGATCGTCTGGTGCCTGGAGCAACTGGGCTTCGACCCGAAAAAGGTCAAGATCGAGCCGGTCGAGCACCACCTGGCCCACGCTTCCAGTGCTTATCATTGCTCGGGTTTCAAGGAAAAAACCGCAATCCTTGGCATTGACGGCAAGGGCGAGTACGCCACCACCTTCTTTGGTTACGGCGAAAACGGCAAGATCCACAAGATCAAGGAGTTCTTCGACCCGGACTCGCTGGGTGGCCTTTACGGTGCCATTACCGAGTTCCTGGGCTTCGAAATGCTCGATGGCGAGTTCAAGGTCATGGGCATGGCGCCGTATGGCGACGCCAGCAAGTATGATTTCTCGCGTCTGGCCAGCTTCGAAAACGGCGAGTTGGTCATCAACACCGAGTACGCCAACGTTATCGGCCTGCGCCGCTATAAAGAGAAGGGCAAGGGCTTCTACTTCTCGCCAAAGCTGATCGAATGGCTGGGCCCCAAGCGCGAAGGCGACATCGCCGACGAGCCGTACATCCATTACGCCGCCAGCATGCAGGCGCTGTTCGAGAAACTGGCGCTGCAGATGATCGACCATTACCTGGGCGACACCCTGCGCGAAACCGGCAAGCTGGCCTTCGCCGGCGGCTGTGCGCTGAACGTCAAGCTCAACCAGAAGATCATCGCCCGTCCGGATGTGAAAGAGCTGTTCGTCCAGCCGGCCTCCGGCGACGCCGGGACTGCCGTTGGCGCCGCTGCCTATGTTTCCCACGCCCGTGGCGTTCCGGTCGAGAAGATGGAGCACGTCTACCTTGGCCCGTCGTACTCCAACGAAGACGTGATCGCCGCCTGCGCCCGTCACCCGAACCAGCCGAAGTGGCGCAAACTCGAGAACATGCCGCAGCAGATCGCCCAGATCATGGTCGATGGCAACCCGGTAGCCTGGTTCCAGGGCCGCATGGAGTTCGGGCCGCGTGCCCTGGGTGGCCGATCGATCATCGGTTGCCCAAGCGTGGAAGGCGTGGCTGACCGCATCAACCACCAGATCAAGTTCCGTGAACGCTGGAGACCTTTCTGCCCGTCGATGCTCGACACTGTCGCCCCGCAGATGATCAAGGTCGACCATCCCGCGCCGTTCATGACCTTCACCTTCGAAGTCGCTGAAGAGTGGAAAACCCGCGTGCCGGAAGTGGTGCACGAGGACGGCACTTCGCGTGCCCAGGTGCTCAAGCGCGAGTACAACCCGCGCTACTACGACATGATGAAGGCACTGGAAGACCTGACTGGCAACGGTGTGTCGCTGAACACCTCGCTGAACCGTCGTGGTGAACCGATGATCTGCTCGCCGACCGATGCCCTGAACATGTTCTTCGGCTCGGACCTGCAGTACCTGATCATGGAAGACATCCTGGTTGTGAAGGACGGCGCGGCCCCGTATGACCAGCCGCTCTGAACCGCGCATCCTGCAGTTCTGCCATGGCTATGACGGGCCGTTCCTGGACTGCGCCCGTCAGTACGCCAGCCTGTTTCAGGGGCGTGGGTACCAGGTGACCACGGTATTCCTCACCGGCGCCGCCGATGCGCAGGTGGCGGCTGGCTGTGCGTCGGACGAGGTGCTGTTCCTTGAGTTCAGTTCCAAGGCCGTGCGTGGCCTGAAACTCGGCGCCATCCGCGCATTGCGGCGCATTGCGGCCGAGCGCAATTTCGCTTTCTGCATCGCCCACCGCTTCAAGCCGATCTACGTTGCCCTGCTGGGGACCGGCCTGCCGGTGATTGGTGTGCACCATGCCTTTGGCGACTACCAGCGCAAAGGCCGCCGCCTGTTCGCGAACCTGTTCAGCAAGCGTCTGAGCCTGTTGGGTGTTTCGGACGCGGTACGTGACGATATGCGCCGTTGCTTGCCGCAGTGGCCGGCCGAACGCATCCAGACTCTGTACAACCGCATCGACATCGACGCCCTGCAAGCAGCCCTGGTGCCGCGCGCTGACGCACGCCAGGCCTTGGGCCTGGATGCTCAGGCGTGGATCGTCGGCAATGTTGGGCGCCTGCACCCGGACAAGGATCAGGCCACCCTGTTGCGCGGTTTTGCCCAGGCACTGCCGGGGCTGCCGGCTGGCGCCCGCCTGGCAATCCTCGGCAAGGGGCGTCTGGAGGCCAGGCTCAAGGCGTTGGCCGCCGAACTTGGCATTGCCGGGCAAGTCGACTTTCTTGGCCAGGTACCGGATGCGCGCCGTTATTTCCAGGCGTTCGACGTGTTCGCTTTGAGTTCCGATCACGAGCCGTTCGGCATGGTCCTGCTCGAAGCGATGGTTGCCGGTGTGCCGGTGTTGGCCACGGCCTGTGGCGGTGCCCGCGAAGTGGTCGAGGGCGTTGGCGTGCTGTTCCCGCTGGGCGACGCCGCGCAGCTGGCCCAGGGCCTGCAGCACATGGCCGTACTGGACGCTGGGCAGCGCCAGGCCTGTGCCAGGCACATGCTGCAGCGCCTGGGTGAGCGTTTCTCTGATCAGGCGGTGCGCGAGGCCTTCTGGCAACTCCCACAGGTGCGCGCGTTGGTGGGGCAGGCCTGATGCTCAATCGTATCCAGGCCTTCCGCGAACGCGGTTGGCAAGCTATCGATGCCAAGGCTTATGCCCAGGCGTGGGCGCGCTTTGGCGGCAGTGTTGCCACCCATCCGCTGGTGGTCGAGCAACTGGCGGACCTGGCACAGATCCCGGTGCGTTACCTGGGCTGGCACCAGGCTGGCGAGCTGAAAGCCGCCATCCCGGCCTGGGGGCGTCATCTGGCACTGTCCAAGGACGTGCTGAAGCGTGCTGGCAAGAAGGCCCTGTTCGACCTCGGTAATGCCGAGATCATTCTACCGGCGGCGTCTGATGCCGCTGCACCGTTGCGCCATACAATGCGTTACCTGTCCGAACTGAACCAGGGCCGCTTCAGCGGCCTGAAGGCGCAGAAGGAGCAGTTGGCCATGGCCCGAGCGCCTGAAGACCTGTCGAAGAAGTTCCGCTACAACCAGCGCCGTGAACTGCGCCTGCTGGAAGAGGCGGGTGGCGTGGTACGCCCGATCAGCGACTTCAGTGCCCAGGAAATCGCCAGCATGTACTGCGACCTGTTCCTGCGCCGCTGGGGGTTCCCGGCTACCGGTGCCGAGCGTATGGCCGATGTGCTGGAGCGCCTGCGTGAGCTGCTGATCGGCTCGGTGCTGCTGCTGGCCGGTAAGCCGATTGCCATCCAGCTGGTGTACCGCGTCGAAGCGCCGGAGTGGATCAGCGTCGAGTACATCAATGGCGGCGTCGACCCTGAAACCAAGGCCTTCAGCCCAGGCAGCGTGCTGAGCTTCCTCAATACCCAGGCCGCCTGGGAAGACGCCCGGTCACGCAACAAGCCGCTGCGGTTCTCGTTCGGCCGTGCTGACCGTGAGTACAAGGACCGCTGGTGCAACCCTGTGCCGGTGTATCAAGCGTGAGCCGCAAGCAGCAGTTGCTCAAGCGCCACCGGCGCAACAAACGCCTGGGGCTGCTGGCAGGCCTGGTTGCGCTGGTCGCCCTCGGTGTTTTCAGCTGGTGGTGGCTGCCACTGCTGCTGTTGCCGCTGCTCTGGGCTGCCCATGAGGCCTGGTTTGCCGACCACCTGTTCTATGCACCGGGTGAGGACTATGCCTACGACTTCGGCGATCAGGTGCGGCAGGTTCCTGCCAGCCTGCACGATGGCTGGCTCAAGGCTGATTGCACGTTGCAGGGCGACGAAACCCTGGTGCTTGAGCTGCGGCTAAAGAGCAGCTGGTTGGGGCGCTTTCTCGACCCTCGGGTCGAGCTGCTGGCTGGCGAACAGGCCGATCGGCAAGCGTTCGAGCGTGGCGTCGATGGCGTGCGCTTCCTTAACCTGACGGGTCTTGCTGCGCCACTGCAGGCCGGTACGTTGCGACTGCGCGGTCGGTATTGCCGCCTGCAGGGTCAGTTGCGCCTGTGGATAACCCCCTCGGTCGAGCTGCAGCGGCGCCGGGTAATGGTGATCGCGCCACATGCCGACGACGCCGAGTTGGCCGCGTATGGTTTGTACAGCCAGGCCGACGAAAGCTGGGTGGTGACCCTGACCGCCGGTGAGATAGAGGCCGAGCACTACCAGCAGATGGGCCTGGCAAAGGCCGAGGCCGCGCGCCTGAAGGGGCGCCTGCGTGCATGGGACAGCATCGTCGTGCCGCGTTGGGCCGGCGTGCCGGAGTCGCGTTGCATACAGCTGGGCTACTTTTGCCTGCAGCTGCCTGCCATGCAGGCAGCACCCGACCAGCCGGCCGCCTCACGTGAAGCCGACCTGGCCGATATCCGCGTGTTCCGCCAGTTCAACCCGTTCCCGTTACCGGGCGACCGTGATGGCGCACCCACCTGGCACAACCTGCTGGCCGACCTGCGAGCCTTGCTGGAGCTGGCCAAACCAGAGGTGCTGGTGATGCCGCACCCGCAGCTAGACCCCCATCCGGACCATATCTGCGCTCAGGCGGCGGTATTGGAAGCCTTGCAAGGTATGGCCTGGCAGCCACAAACCTTGCTGTGCTACGCCAACCACCTGCACGATAACGACCGCTGGCCGATGGGCGACAGTGGCGATGGCGTGGCTTTGCCGCCGCAATTGAGCGCTGCCCAGGCCTGGGCACCCTGCAGCCTGGTGCTGGACTGCGCGACCCAGCGCGACAAGGCCATGGCCCTGGGCATGATGCACGACCTGCAGCCGCCGGCACCGTTCAAGCGCCGCCTGCGCCGTCTGCTGCAACGCTGGCTTGCCGGGCGACAGCCATCGCCTTTTGGGGAGAACGAATTCTTCCGCAAGGCCGTGCGCCGGCACGAACTGTTCTGGCGGCGTGAGCTGTAAGCACGCCCCATGGTTGACCGCGAAGGCGCAGAGCGCCCAAGGAAAGCAATGAAAGTCCTATTTCTGGTGCAGAAGGAACAGCGGGCGATTCTTGACCGCCTGTACGATGGCGTCGCGGCCAACTGCGAGTGCGACCTGCGCTGGCTGACCAGCCAGGATCAGCGCAACCTGCGCCGTTACTTCAAGCGTGAGGTGCAAGTCGAGCGCTATGACCGCATCGTGTTCTTCCTGCGTTTCAAGCAGGAGATCCGCCAGGTGGCCTTCATCCGCACTGTGCCGAACCTGGTGATTCTCGAGCACGACGCCTACCAGAACTACATCCCGTGCAAGTACACCGGCAAGTTCAGCGCTCATTACCGCCAGTTGCCATGGGCGCGGGTGATCAGCTCCGGCTACATGGTCAGCGAGCGCTTGCGCCAGGAAGGTTTCGACGCGGTGTTCGTGCCCAAGGGCTATGACGAGCAGTTGCTGGCCGACCAAGGGCGTGAGCGTGATATCGAACTGGCCTTTGTCGGCAGCGTCAACAGTGTGGCCTACAGCGGCCGCAAGGCACTGCTGGACGAGTTGGGGCAGGTCGAGAACCTGTTGGTAACCCGTACCAAGTCGGGCGAGGACTACTGCAACACGCTTAACCGTATTCGTTTCTTCGTCAGTGCCGATGTCGGCATGGGCGAATACATGATCAAGAACTTCGAAGCCATGGCCTGTGGCTGTGTGTTGCTGGCATACGACCAGGGCGAGGAAGAGAACCGTGCGCTGGGCCTGCAAGACATGCACAACGTGGTGTTCTATGACAACATCCCGACCCTTCAGGAAAAACTCCGTCGCTTGCGCGCCAACCCCGAGCTAGCACGGCAGATTGCAGAAAATGGTCGCCATCTGGCGGTTTCCCGTTTTAGTTTCGGCGCAGTTGGACGTAGCATCGTCGACCACATGCGCCCTGCGCTCAGGCCCCATCCGCCACTGTCTGCGTGGCAGCGGCTGCGTCTGAAGCTGGGCATCTAAATAAGAGCTTTCACGCCCAGGAGCGGGTTGTTGAAGGCCGACAGTCGTAATGCGGAGGGAATCCGGTGCGCTTTTCAAATGAGAGTGACGTCACGCTTGTCGTGACCAGTTGTGGGCGGTTCGATCTGCTCAAAGACACCCTTGAGAGTTTCGATCGCTACAACACCGCGCCCATTCGCGAGGTATTCATCACCGAAGACTCTGGCGACGATGCTGTGCATGCCGCTGTGCCGGCGCACTGGAAGCCGTACTGCAAGGTGTTCGTCAACCGGCCCAAACTTGGCCAGTTGCCGTCTATCGACCTGGCCTACAGCCAGGTCAAGACGCCGTACATTTTTCACTGCGAAGACGACTGGCAATTCTATCGCCAAGGCTTTGTCGAAGACTCGCAGGCCATCCTGGATGTCAGTCCCAACATCTTGCAGGTGTGGTTGCGCAGCCATGCCCACGACCTGGCCATCCACAGCCCGTACATCCACTTGGGCGATCGCCAGGTGATCGCCGGGGTGCCGTGCTATCCGCTGCTGTCCGACAAGGCCGAGTGGCAGGCGTTCTCGCTCAACCCTGGGCTGCGCCGATTGAGCGATTACCAGCGCTGTGCGCCATTTGCCGCCTATGCTGGAGAAAAGGCGCTTTCCCGCCGCTACGCTGAGTTAAATCTGACAGCGGTCACCTTGGAGGGTGACGCAGTATTGCACACTGGATTCGGCAATCACGTGACCTTGCCTATTGAAGTGGAGCGTAAGGCCAAGCGTCGTCAGCGTGATCGGTTGAAGCTGGCATTGACGCTGGTTGCGGGGGCCTTGATCGGCATGGGAATCACCATTTTTGTTCAATGAAGTCGCTGTCCCACCTGACTTGAGCGGGAGAGGGCCCATGAACATCGTCAATATGATGTGGGCGGGTGGAACGCCGTACATGTCCATCCACAAGGTGCACCGGCAGGTCTTGTCGAACGCGGGTGCCGATGCCCGGATCAGTAACTGGCTGCTACTGGGGAGCGGGCTCTGCTGTGGGCTCGGTTCGACCCGGGAATGGCATATGCCCTCACGTGCGCTCAAAGGGCGGCACTTGTGGCGCTTGCTGCGCCCGTGGCTGCGCATGCGCTTGCGCAAGGCATTGGCCGAGGCCGGGGCAGAAGTGGTGCTGCTCGATGGTATTGGCGTTGCCCGGTTGGTGCTGCCGTTGTTGCAACGCATTGGGCACGTACGTGCCAAGGTCCTGTTCCATGGCAAGACGCGGCTGCATGCCAGCGATATCCGCTTGTTGCAGAGTTTTCCGTCCGAGCGTCTGAGTATCGCGGCGGTATCACAGACGTTGGCCGAGTCGCTGGAGCGTGACCTGGGCAGGCCGGTGCAGACGCTGCGCATGGCGCTCGACCCGCTTGCATTCGTCGAGCCTTTGCTGAACCGGGACCAGGCCAGGCAGGCGCTGAAGTTGCCTCAGGGCGCCGAGGTGATGCTGGGTGCGGTAGGGCGATTGGTAGAGAGCAAAGGCTTCGAAATGCTGATCGAGGCATTCGCCAGGGCCAGTGCACGGCAACCGGGCTTGCAGCTGGCGATCATTGGCGAGGGGCCGCAGCATGCCATGCTGCAGCAGCGTATCGACGCGTTGGGCCTGGCCGAGCGCGTTCATCTGCGCGGTCACCGCGAAGACCTGCAGCAGCTGTATCGGGCTTTCGACTGGCTATTGGTACCTTCGCGTTCCGAAGGCCTGGGGCTTGTGGTGCAAGAGGCGGTGATGGCCGACGTACCGGTCGTGTGCAGCGACCTGGAGGTGTTCCGCGAGCAGTTGCGCGACACGGGTGGCTACCTGCCGGTTGCCGACGAAAGCGCCTGGGCTGAGGCGATCGAGCGCTGTGCGGTGCTCAGTGCATCGACGATCGCCGCGAAGCAGCGCCAGGCACTGGCACCGGAGCAGGCCTGGCAGGCATTCTGCAGCGGCTCGCAGAGCCTGTTGCGCAGTTGACGCTCAGCGTGTCAGCAAGGCTGCCTCGAAGGCGGCAAGGGGGAACCGGTCGCCCAGGTTCTCCCGCTCGATATAGCGCACCATGTGCTGCACATTGCGTCGAATCATGCGGGCTGACAGTGGCGGGCGCAGAAAGCGCATGTCGGCCACGTCGATCAAGCCCAGACGCTGGTCGGGGGTGACCACCACGTTGCCCAGGTGCAGCGAGCGGAAATAAACGCCGCTGCGGTGCAACTGGCGGATCAGTTCGATCAGGCGTGGCAGGTAAGTGTCCCAGCTGAAGCCGTCATCGCGCGACATCTGCAGCAGCGTCCGCCCAGGTAGCGGGCGATACAGCACCGCAGTGCGGCCCGGCAGGTCGAGCTTGTGCTGGCTGATCACTTCGAGGGTAGGGATGCCCAGTTGCGCCAGGCGCGCGGCGTTATCGACGAAACGCTGCGAGTAAGGACGTAGCAGTGCAGATGAAATCAGCCGCTTCCTACGAAAAACCTTGAGGAAATTTCCATCTGTGAGCAGGTAGACTTTGGCGCCATGGCTGTCTGCCTCAAGCACCTGTGCGCCGAGTGTCAGCTGATCGAAGTCGACCTGGGTGAGCCGGGAGCATTGCATGAATAGAGCCTTGTCGTCTGGCGATCAAAATGACCGGCAATAATGCCGAAAATAATGCTGTAGCACCATGGATGGTGTTTCTGATTCATCGGGGGAAAGGATGTTGTATCAAAAAAACTGGGCACAAGCGTGGTTAGGTTTGGGCCTGGTCTGGTTCCTGGCGGCGATTGCCCTGGCACCCAGCAACAAGGTTTATCAGCAAGGTCTGGTGTTGTTCTTGTGGCTGCCAACGCTGGTATTGGCCTGGTCGGCCCGAGGTGTGCTGGTGCAAGCCTGGAGGCGGCAACCGGCGCTGTGGGGGAGTGTGCTGCTGCTGTTGGCCTGGAGCGGCCTGAGCCTGGCATGGTCGCCTGCCGAGGAGCCCATGCGCGAGCTCAAGCGCTTGCTCTACATCCTGGTGTTCCTGCTGGCGTTTCCGCTGTTGGCCCAGCTTGGCCAAGCCCGCATTCGTCAGTTATTGCTGCTTGGCAGCGCGCTGCTGGCCATCGCTGCGTTGGTCTCCATCATCAAGTTCTATGGGGTGCAGCGTGCGCCTTTGCTGTTCAGGCTGGCGGGTATCGGCGAGATATCCCACCCCATCCTGGGGGCTTATGTCATTGGTTCGGCCTTGCTCTTGATGCTCTACGAGCCACCTCGGCGACGTGGCTTGCAGTTGTTGTGGCTGGCGGCACTGGCTTGCCTGGGGGCCTTCGCCATGCTCAGCCAGAGCCGTGGTGCGGTTCTGGCACTGGTGATTACCGTGGTGATGGCGCCGTTGTGGTTCCGTGACCGCCACAGCCGGGTGTTCTCTGTTCTGGCTCTGCTTGCCACCGGCCTGGCCTTTTTGGCCGTGTACGACGTTATCGCCCAACGGGGCTCGTCCTACCGGCCGGAAATTTTCCATGCCGTGGTTCAGATGATTGCCGCGCACCCTTGGACTGGTCTTGGCCTGGGGGCTGATTACGAGGTGAGCGCCGTCGGCATGCACTTCGATCACACCCACAACATGTTCACCCATGTTGCCGTTGAGATGGGCTTGCCCGGCATGTTGCTGTGGGTAATGGTGTGGCTGTTCACGCTGGGCGAAATCGTGCGCGCCCGCGGCACCCTGTTCGGCAAGGTCCTGCTGGGCTTCTGGGTCTACTCGACCCTGGCCATGCAGTTCGATGCCGCCAGCCTCACCGGTACGCCACGTGCCGAATGGTTCATCAGCTGGCTGCCGGTGGGCCTTGCCATGTTGCTGCCATGGGGGCGTGCCGAAAATGACGCCTGTGGTAAAATTGCCGGTTCAACCTGAACAGCGAGCTCGATAATGGCCGAAACACCGCGACCAGCGGAGCACACCTCCAGCCTGAAGATCTACTTCCGGCTGTTGAGCTATGTGAAACCCTATGTCGGCATTTTCCTGCTGAGCATTGTCGGTTTCGTGATCTTTGCCTCGACCCAGCCAATGCTGGCCGGCATCCTCAAGTACTTCGTCGATGGGCTGAGCAACCCCGAAGCGGTATTGTTCCCCAACGTCCCCTACCTGCGCGACCTGCAACTGCTGCAGGCGGTGCCGCTGCTGATCATCCTGATCGCTGCGTGGCAGGGCCTGGGCTCGTTCCTCGGCAACTACTTCCTGGCCAAGGTCTCTCTGAGCCTGGTGCATGACCTGCGGGTGGCATTGTTCAACAAGCTGCTGGTGTTGCCCAACCGCTACTTCGACAACCACAACTCCGGGCACCTGATTTCGCGCATCACCTTCAATGTGACCATGGTCACCGGCGCCGCTACCGACGCCATCAAGGTGGTGATCCGCGAAGGCCTGACCGTGGTGTTCCTGTTTGCCTACCTGCTTTGGATGAACTGGCACCTGACCCTGGTGATGGTCGCCATCTTGCCGGTGATTGCGGTTATGGTCAGCATCGCCAGCAAGAAATTCCGCAAGCAGAGCAAGAAAATCCAGGTAGCCATGGGCGACGTCACCCACGTTGCCTCGGAAACCATCCAGGGTTACCGCGTGGTCCGTAGCTTCGGTGGCGAGGCCTACGAACAGCAGCGATTCGGCCAGGCCAGCCAGAGCAACACCGACAAGCAACTGCGCATGACCAAGACCGGCTCGCTGTACACGCCGATGCTTCAGCTGGTGATCTACAGCGCCATGGCTGCGCTGATGTTCCTGGTGTTGTTCCTGCGCGGGGACTCTACTGCTGGTGACCTGGTGGCGTATATCACCGCTGCCGGCCTGCTGCCCAAGCCGATTCGCCAGTTGTCGGAAGTCAGCTCGACCATCCAGAAGGGCCTGGCAGGTGCCGAGAGCATCTTCGAGCAACTGGACGAAGCGCCTGAAGTGGACACTGGTACGGTCGAGAAGGAGCGCGTGGAAGGGCGCCTGGAAGTGCGTAACCTGAGCTTTACCTACCCGGGTACCGAGCGTGAAGTGCTGAGCGATATCAGTTTTGTCGCCGAGCCCGGGCAGATGATCGCCCTGGTCGGCCGCTCCGGCAGTGGCAAGTCTACCCTGGCGGCCCTGATTCCACGCTTCTATCATCACGACAAGGGGCAGATCCTGCTCGATGGCGTGGAGATCGAGCACTATCGCCTGCGTAACCTGCGTCGCCATGTTTCGCAAGTCACCCAGCATGTCACCCTGTTCAACGACACCGTGGCCAACAACATCGCTTATGGCGATCTGGCCGGCGCGCCGCGCGCAGACATCGAAGCCGCCGCGGCCGATGCCTATGCCAAGGAATTCGTCGACCGGCTGCCAAAGGGCTTCGATACCGAAGTGGGTGAGAACGGTGTACTGCTTTCCGGTGGCCAGCGCCAGCGCCTGGCAATTGCCCGTGCGCTGCTTAAAAACGCGCCGTTGCTGATCCTCGACGAAGCGACTTCGGCGTTGGATACCGAGTCCGAGCGGCATATCCAGGCCGCCCTGGACCATGTGATGCAAGGCCGTACCACGCTGGTGATTGCCCATCGCCTGTCGACCATCGAGAAGGCCGACCAGATCCTTGTCATGGACCAGGGCCGCCTGGTCGAGCGCGGTACTCACACCGAGCTGCTTGCGGCTAATGGCCATTATGCCCGTCTGCATGCCATGGGGCTGGATGAGCCGGCCAAGGCCGATATCACCTGAACCCTCCTTGATCGGGGCCGTCATGGCCCCGATTGTCACGGGAATTTTCCAGGGATGATCTGGCCATAAAGCCATTGACTACCCTGTGCTAATATCCTGCCCCTGTTCATTATTTCCATATGGGTTGCCCATGAAGTTGTCCATGCCGCGTTTCGATCAAGCCCCGGTACTGGTGGTCGGCGATGTCATGCTCGACCGCTACTGGCATGGCGGTACTTCGCGTATTTCGCCTGAAGCGCCAGTCCCGGTGGTCAAGGTCGATCAGATCGAGGATCGCCCCGGCGGCGCGGCCAACGTTGCCTTGAACATTGCTGCGCTGGGCGCGCCGGCTTCGCTGATCGGCGTCACCGGCCAGGATGAGGCTGCTGACAGCCTGGCCAACAGCCTGCAGGCTGCCGGTGTCCGTTCGGTGTTCCAGCGCATCGCGCACCAGCCGACTATCGTCAAGCTGCGGGTCATGAGCCGTCACCAGCAGCTGCTGCGTATCGATTTCGAAGAGCCGTTCGCCACCGACCCACTGTCGCTGGGCGCGGAGGTCGACAGCCTGCTCGAAGGCGTCAAGGTGCTGGTCCTGTCCGACTACGGCAAAGGCGCACTGAAAAATCACCAAAACCTGATCCAGGCGGCGCGGGCCAAGGGCATTCCGGTGCTGGCCGACCCCAAGGGCAAGGACTTTTCCATCTACCGTGGCGCCAGCCTGATTACCCCGAACCTCAGCGAGTTCGAGACCATCGTCGGCCGTTGCGTCGATGAGGCCGAACTGGTCGCCAAGGGCTTGCAGTTGCTGCAGGACCTGGACCTGGGCGCCTTGCTGGTCACCCGCGGTGAGCATGGCATGACCCTGTTGCGTGTTGGTCAGCCGGCGTTGCACCTGCCTGCGCGGGCACGCGAAGTGTTCGATGTGACCGGTGCCGGCGATACTGTCATTTCCACCCTTGCCGCGGCCATTGCTGCGGGTGAGGACCTGCCCCATGCGGTGGCCCTGGCTAACTTGGCAGCGGGCATTGTGGTCGGCAAGCTGGGTACGGCTGCCATCAGCGCCCCTGAGCTGCGCCGGGCCATCCAGCGTGAGGAAGGCTCCGAACGCGGCGTGCTGGGCCTTGAGCAACTGCTGCTGGCCATTGATGACGCGCGGGCACACAACGAGAAGATCGTCTTTACCAATGGCTGCTTCGACATCCTGCATGCCGGGCATGTCACTTACCTGGAGCAGGCGCGGGCCCAGGGTGATCGCCTGATCGTTGCGGTAAACGACGATGCCTCGGTAAGCCGCCTGAAAGGGCCGGGCCGGCCGATCAACAGCGTTGACCGGCGTATGGCCGTGCTGGCCGGTCTGGGCGCGGTGGACTGGGTGATCAGTTTCCCGGAAGGCACCCCGGAAAACCTGCTGAGCCAGGTCAAGCCGGATGTGTTGGTGAAGGGGGGCGACTATGGCATCGACCAGGTGGTGGGGGCTGATATCGTCAAGGGCTATGGCGGCACCGTGAAGGTGCTGGGGCTGGTCGAGAACAGCTCGACCACGGCGATTGTCGAGAAAATTCGCAAGAACTGATCTGACCTTGGGGCCGCTTCGGCGGCCCTCTGCAGGGGCGGGTTTACCCGCTCCAGCAAGCAGGTGAAAGCTTTCGGGATGTCACTTGTTCAGCGAGGACCGCGCCCGCTCCAGCAGCGCTCGCGCCTTGTCGCCAAACCGTTGCAAGTGCGACGCCCGTGCGGGCTTGCTTTCCACCAACCCCTGCTGCTTCACCCAATCCTTCCAGCGTACCCGTTCATCTGCCACCACCCAGCCTTCCTGCCGGGCAAAACTTTCTGCCAGGTACAGCCCACGCGTACTCGCCGGCACCAGCTCATCCTTTTTCAGCGTGTACAGCTCTGCCAGTGGCTGGCCGTCCTTCAATGGCATCAGGTACAGGTCGGGCCGTTTGCGGTTGAGCCGCGCCACCAGCTGGTCGCCCTCCAGCCGCTCGTCAACGTGGAACAAGCTGAGTTTCTTGGCGTCCCGGGGCACTTGCAGGCGCATGTCATAGATCAGCTGTAGCGAAGCGGTGGGCAGGTGCACATAGGCCCGTGGGCGCTCCAGTAGCATCAGCTTGCCGCAATGCACAGGGCGTGCGGCACCGGACTCCGGAGCCAGCACGAAGTGGGGTGTTTCGCGGTAGTGCAGGGCGGCGGCGTAGGGTACGGGCAGCCAGGTGTCGTTGAAGCGCCCGCCCAGCCAGCCTTCCGGGGTTTCCAGCAGGCACTCCTCGGCCACTTCCTGTACGGCCGTGTGCAACGGCAGGTTCAGCTCCTGCGCCGGTACATAACCGGAAATCAGTTTCAGCACCACATCGCCACGGTCTTGGCGGCGCTGACGCACCAGTACCCAGTAATCGCGGTTCTGCCAATGCAGCGTGAGGCGCACTGACACGCCCAGGTTGGCCAGTTCGACCACGAAGTGTTGTGTATCGGGTAACTGGATGGCCTTGCGCCGTTGCTGGGTCTGGGCAAAGTTCAGCGGCATGCCGATGCTTTGGTAAATCAAGCCTTCGGGCGTGGCCTCGACATGCAGTGGCAGTGTCTTGAAGTTGCTCGGGTTCTTGCGGATCAGCGTTCGCGCCACGAGGCTCCTCCTTGCGTCGGGTCAGTCTTCAGTCCCTGAGTCGGGAGCCTGAGGTAACTCAATGCTGGCCCAGGATACGGGCGACGGTGGCCACGTTGTGGGCCAGGTGCAACGGGTTGATGGTGCCGACAATAGCACTGCTGACACCCGGGTGGGCGAACAGCAGCTCGAAGCTGGCCTGCACCGGGTCGACGCCCGGGGCCAGGCAGATATGCCCGCTCGCCAAGGCCTTCTTTACCAGGATGGCCTTGCCGTGTTCGGCAGCGTAGTCCAGCACCGGGCGTTCTGCCTGTTCGTTGAGGTTGTAGGTGACCATGGCGCAGTCGCCTTGCTCCAGTGCCTTCAGGCCGCCGGCGACGGTCTTGCCGGACAGCCCGAAACCGAGGATCTTGCCCTCCTGCTTGAGTTCGGCCAGGGTCTGGTAGACCTCCTGCTGTTCGAGGATGGCCAGGTCGTTGCCGTCGGAATGCACCAGCACCAGTTCGATGCGGTCGGTTTCGAGCCGGCGCAGGCTGCGCTCCACCGAGCGGCGGGTGTGGGCGGCGCTGAAGTCGAAATGCGACAGGCCTTCCTCGAACTCTTCACCGACCTTGCTGACGATTACCCATTCATCACGTTGGCCGCGCAGCAGCGGGCCCAGGCGTTCTTCGCTGTGGCCGTAGGCCGGGGCGGTGTCGATCAGGTTGATGCCAAGCTCGCGGGCCTGAGCCAGTAACAGGCGGGCGTCTTCATCGCCGGGGATAGTGAAGCCCGTGGGGTACTTCACGCCCTGATCGCGACCCAGCTTGACCGTGCCGAGGCCCAGTGGCGAGACCTTGAGGCCGGTGCTGCCCAGCGGGCGATGGAATGCGTGCAGGGTTGGCAGGCTCATGGCAGCAGTTGCTCCCAGGCCGGTACGCCCAGCGGAGGGCGTGGCAGGTCGGTCAGGTCGGCCTGTGCTTGTGGACGAATGCCGTCGCGCTCCAGGTGGCTGATCACCCGGTCGCTGAAGTCCGGTGCCAGCGCCAGTTTGGTAGGCCAGCCCACCAGCAGGCGCTGCTTGTCGGCAAGGAAGGCGTTGTCCGGGCGTACCAGGCCGGATTGTGCCGGCTCAGCGCGATCGACGCGCAGTGTGGCCCAGCGCACCAGGCTCTGGTCGACCCATGGCAGCAGGCTGGCGATTTCCTTCTGTGCTGCAGCAATCTGCGCTGCAGGCTCGCGCGCCACGCCATCGGCTTCGGCCAGGTCCCCACCGAGGTACCAGACCCACTGGCCATCGGCTGCCGGATGGGTGGTTACCGTTACCCGCGGCTTGGGCCCGCCGCCGAGGCAGTGGGCGTACAAAGGTTTGAGGTTCGGGCCCTTGGCCATGACCATGTGCAGCGGGCGGGTTTGCATGGCCGGCTGATCCAGGCCCAGCGCCTGCAGCAAGCCTTCGGTGCCGGCTCCGGCACTCAATACGATGCGTTGGGCACGGATTTCCCGGTCGTCCACGCGCAGGCCGACCAACGCATTACCTTCACGCAAGGGTTCGATGCGTTCACCTGCCAGCAAGGACTCGCCGGCCAGCTCGGCCAGGTTGGCCAGCAGGCTCGGGACATCGACCACCAGTTCCGCCAGGCGGTACACCTTGCCCTTGAACGCGCGGTCCTGCAGTGCCGGTGGCAACTGGTCACCCTTGACCTGGTCGACCCGGCCGCGCACGGCCTTGCTGGCGAAGAAGCTTGTGAGGTTGCCGGCCAAGGTGCCCGGCGACCACAGGTAGTGGGCATCGGAGAGCAGGCGGGTACGACTGAGGTCGAGTTCGCCGTTGCCGGCCAAGGCCTCGCGCCAGCGGCGCGGCATGTCGGCGATGGCTTCCGAGGCGCCGGTCAGGGCGCCGTGCAGGGCGTATTTGGTGCCGCCGTGGATGATGCCCTGCGACTTGATGGTCTGCTCGCCGCCAAGGCTGGCGCGCTCCACCAGCACTGTCGAGTAGCCCAGGCGGCGCAGGCGGGCATTGAGCCAGAGGCCTGCGACCCCGGCGCCGACGATCAGCACGTCAGTGGAAATGGCAGATGGCATGGCGGTACCTCGAAGACTGGGACAGCTGGCAAGTATACAGGCTATACCTGAGATGGCCCTATCGTCGGCGAGCCCCGCACACGGGCTCTCAATGCCCAGCGGTCTTCGAGAACAGCTGAATCACCACCACGCCACCCACGATCATGGCCATGCCAAGCATTGCCGGCATATCCAGCTTCTGCCCATAGATCACCAGCGCCGCCACACTGATCAGCACAATCCCCAGCCCCGACCAGATGGCGTAGGCAATCCCCACCGGAATGCTGCGGACCACCAGCGTCAGCATCCAGAACGCAATGCCATAGCCAACCACCATCAGCAGCAGTGGCAACGGCGTGCTCAGGCCTTTCACCGCCTTCATCGAGGCGGTGGCGATGACTTCGGCGCAGATGGCAATGGCGAGGTAGGTATAGGCATTCATGGCAGGATCCTCCGTTACTGAGCGGGCATTCTAGACGTTGCCTGGATGGGGTAAAGTCATTACCTATCGATATGGGAGATAGGTTGATGGCCGAGCAGTGGAACCTTGAACAATTGCGTACCTTTCTGCGCGTTGCAGAACTGCGCTCGTTCTCCGCGGTGGCACGTGAGCAGCACAAAGCCCAGTCGGCGATCAGCAGTGCCATCGCGCTGCTCGAAACCGACCTGGGGGTCACTCTGTTCGAGCGCAGCAGCGGCCGGCAACCGAAATTGACTGAAAACGGCAGCGCCTTGCTGGAGGACGCCCGCGAATTGTTACGCCAGTGCGAACGCCTGGATGGCCGCGCCCTGGCCCTGATGCGCGGGCAGGAGGCCTTGCTGCGGGTCGCGCAGGACGAAGCCATGCCGTATCAGCCGGTGATCGACAGCCTCGACGAACTGGCGAGCCGCTACCCGTTCCTGGAGGTGCAACTGGCCAGCGGAGCCCAGGGCGATGTGGCGCGCAAGCTGGTGGAGCGGCGCGCCGATCTGGGCCTGTTCTTCCTCCACGAAAGCATCCCGGCTTCCTTGGAACGCCGTGCCTTGGGCAGCGTGGAGATGGTCACGGTGTGCGCGGTCGGCCACCCGCTGGCGGGCGAAGGCCGGGTCACCCGCCAACAATTGGCCCGCCACCGGCAGTTGCTGATCACGCCACAACAAAGCGGTTACCCCGGCGGTGAAGCGATCAGCCCGCAGGTATGGCGTGCCGACAGTTTCTACGCCATGGCCGAACTACTGATGCGCGGCCTGGGCTGGGCCTGGTTACCCCGGCATGTGGTGCAGTACCCGACCTACCAGGCGCACATGGTCGAACTGGACAGCGACTGGCGGCCGCCGGCCTTGGTGGCAGAGCTGGCCTGGCGCCGCGATGAACCTCTGGGCCCGGCCGCGCAGTGGCTGGCCGAGCGCTTTGCAGTGCACCTTCGCGCGATCGGGTAGACTTAGCCGCCATGAACAGAACTCTCTATACCTTGCTGTTTCACCTGGGCCTGCCGCTGGTTGCGCTGCGCCTGTATCTGCGCGCGCGCAAGGCACCGGCCTACGGCCAGCGTATCGGCGAGCGCTTTGCTTTCAAGCTGCCGGCCATGCGCCAGGGTGGTATCTGGGTACACGCGGTATCGGTGGGCGAGAGCATTGCTGCCGCACCCATGGTGCGTGCCTTGCTAAAGGCTTACCCGGAGCTGCCGATCACACTGACCTGCATGACCCCTACCGGCTCTGAACGCATTCGCGCCCTGTTCGCCAACGAACCGCGCGTGCAGCATTGCTACCTGCCCTACGACCTGCCTTGGGCGGCGGGGCGTTTTCTCGATCATGTGCAGCCTAAGCTGGGCATCATCATGGAAACCGAGCTTTGGCCCAACCACATTCACCAGTGTGCCAGGCGCGGCATTCCGGTGGCGCTGGCCAATGCGCGCTTGTCCGAGCGCTCGGCCCGTGGCTATGGGCGCTTTGCCAGGCTGACCCGGCCGATGCTGGCCGAGATGAGCCTGATTGCCGTGCAGACCGAAACCGAGGCCCAGCGCTTCCGTGACCTGGGTGCACGCCCTGAGCGCGTGCAAGTCACCGGTTCGATCAAGTTCGACCTGACGATCGACGAACAGCTGCTGCCGCGCGCCAGGGCATTGCGTGAACAGTGGGGGGGCGGCCAGCGCCCTGTGTGGATTGCCGCCAGCACCCACGACGGTGAAGATGCCTTGATCCTGCAGGCGCATCGGCAGTTGTTGCAGGTGCATGGCGATGCCTTGCTGATCCTGGTGCCGCGCCATCCCGAGCGCTTCAATGCAGTGCATGCGTTGTGCAGCGAGCAGTTCACCACCGTGCGCCGCTCTGCCGGCACGCTGGTCGATGCGCAAACGCGGGTATTGCTGGGCGACACCATGGGCGAACTGCTGTTCCTGTATGCCCTGGCCGACATTGCCTTCGTCGGTGGCAGCCTGGTGCCGACCGGTGGGCACAATCCGTTGGAGCCTGCGGCGCTGGCCTTGCCGGTGCTCATGGGGCCGCATGTGTTCAACTTCCTCGAAATCAGCGCGATGCTGCGCGAGGCGGGTGCGTTGCAGCAGGTGGATGATGCTGACGGGCTGGCCGGCGCGGTGCGCCGTCTGGTGGAACTGCCGCAGGACGCCCAGCGCATGGGCGAGGCGGGCAGGGCGGTGATGCGGGCCAATCAGGGGGCGCTGCAGCGATTGCTCGAGGGTCTGGGGGCCTTGATCCGCTGATAACCGACATATCCACTCAAAGACCCGGTCTAGAGTGGATATGTCTGATTCTGGTTATTTATTCCTACGGCGTAAGTTATAACTTCCTACACTGGATTTCTCGCCGTTAGGAAACTTCCTACGAATAGACTTTAAAAGTCAGAAGTGTCACACGCTTGCGTCGGAAGCTTGTAGGACGTTTGTCCTATTGCTTCGGGCTAGTATCGCCTCATGTCCGGTTTTCATAAGAGGTGGCGTGATGGCTGATTTATCTGATGGCAATGCCAACACTATTGAAAGTGGGCTGGTGTGTCTTATCACGCTGGCGCATTACCATGGTGTTGCCGTCTCTGCCGAGCAGTTGCAGCACGATCATGCAGCAGCGGGTGAGCGGTTCTCTACCTGCACACTACTTCGCTCATTTCAGCAACTGGGCCTCAAGGCCAAACACCGCAGCGTCGATCCGGCCCGGCTGCAGCAGACGCCCTTGCCCGCTATTGCAGTGGATACCCGTGGTGAATACTTCATCATCGCGCGCGTGGAGGGCGAGCAGGTTCTGGTGCAGGACCCGCATTCCCGTGCGCCGCAAGCGCTGACCCTCGCGGAACTGTTGGTGCGCTGGTCGGGAGAACTCATTCTGGTTCGCTCCGATGCCCAGTTGCCCCTAGGGCTGTCGCGCTTCGACTTTACCTGGTTCATTCCTGCTCTGGTGAAGTACAGGCGGCTATTTGGCGAAGTGCTCGTGGTTTCCCTGGTCATTCAGATACTGGCTTTGCTGACGCCTTTGTTCTTTCAGGTGGTAATGGACAAAGTCCTGGTGCATCGCGGTTTGACCACGCTGGATGTTATCGCCTTGGGTTTATTGGTCGTCGTTCTGTTTGAAACATTGCTGAGTGGGTTGCGTACCTATGTGGCAGCTCATACAGCGTCAAGAATCGATGTCGAACTGGGTGCAAAACTGTTCAGGCATTTGATCGATCTTCCAACCGCCTATTTTCACGCCAGGCGAGTCGGTGACTCGGTTGCCCGAGTGCGAGAACTGGAGAACATCAGAAGTTTCCTGACCAACAACAGCATCACGCTAGTGCTGGATGTGCTGTTCTCGGTGGTCTTCATCGCTGTCATGTTCCTCTATAGCGGATGGTTGACGCTGGTCGTCGTTGGCTCGCTGCCTTTCTATTTTCTCGTATCCCTGGTCGTTACTCCGCTACTGCGGGCGTTGATTGATCAAAGCTTCCAACGCGGCGCCGAGAACCAGGCTTTCTTGGTCGAGGCGGTCAACGGCATCGACACACTGAAGTCGATGGCCGTGGAACCTCAGGTGACCCGGCGCTGGAATGATCAGTTGGCCGCTTATGTATCTGCCAGTTTCAAGACCCAGAACCTTTCCAGTCTCGCCAATGAAAGCGTCGGCCTGATCGGCAAGCTTGTCACGGTAGCCACCTTGTGGCTGGGGGCCCGGCTGGTCATCGAAGGCGCACTCACGGTGGGCGAGCTGATCGCCTTCAACATGCTCGCAGGGCGCGTGTCGCAGCCCATCATCCGCCTGGCCCAACTCTGGACCAGCTTCCAGCAGACAGGGGTATCGATTCAACGCCTGGGCGACATTCTCAACACCCGTACCGAGGTCAACCAAGGCAAGGGCACGGTGCTGCCCACACTTGTCGGGCAGATCGAGCTCGATCGTGTGTGTTTTCGCTATCGGCCGGACGGGGGCGAAGTGGTGCGCGATGTCAGCCTGAAGATCGCCGCCGGAGAAGTGATAGGCGTTGTAGGTCGCTCGGGGTCAGGCAAGAGCACGCTGACACGCTTGATTCAGCGGCTGTACTCACCTGAGCGGGGGCGGGTATTGCTCGACGGTGCTGACCTGGCGGTAGCCGATGTGGCGTCACTGCGTCGGCAGATCGGCGTGGTGTTGCAGGACAACGTGCTTTTTCGGCGCACCGTGCGCGAGAACATTGCCCTCGGCAACCCAGCAGCACCGCTTGAAGAAGTAATCGCCGCAGCGACGCTGGCGGGTGCGCACGAGTTCATCCTCGAATTACCGGATGGCTACGAAACCCTGATTGGTGAGCACGGCGCCAGCCTGTCGGGTGGGCAGCGACAGCGCATAGCCATCGCCCGAGCGCTGTTCGGCAACCCACGCATCCTCATTTTCGACGAAGCCACCAGTGCGCTGGACTATGAGTCCGAACGGATCATCCAGCAGAACATGGCGCGGATTTGCGCGCAGCGCACGGTCATCATCATTGCCCATCGGCTTTCGGCAGTACGCCATGCCGACCGCATCGTGGTCATGGAGCGTGGGCAGATCATCGAGCAAGGGACTCATGATGAGCTGCTGGGTTATCCACAGGGCACCTATGCCTACCTGCATCAACTGCAGCTCGGGGCCGCCGTATGAGTGTGGCGTTCAAGGACCTTGCCGAGCGCTACCGGGATGCGTGGAGGACGGCATGGCGAAAGCGCCGGAGCATGGACGGCCCCGTACGTGAGCCCGACGAACTGGCCTTTTTACCTGCGGCACTGTCCTTGCAGGAAACGCCAGTGCATCCCTTGCCGCGCTACCTGCAGTGGAGCCTGCTGATGTTCATCGGGCTGGCGCTTGCCTGGGCTTGCATCGGTGAGATCGATGTCATCGCCAGTGCCGAAGGCAAGATCGTGCCCAGTGGCAGGAGCAAGTTGATACAGGCCAGCGAAGTCGCGGTGGTGCAGTCGATCCACGTCGTCGATGGCCAGCCGGTGCGCAAAGGTGATGTGCTGGTCGAGCTGGAAGGGCAGTTGACCGAGGCTGACATCAAGCGCCTGGGCAGCGAACTGCTGGCTGCACAGATCGACCAGGCCCGCGCCAGCACACTGCTGAGTGCGCTGGACGGCGATGTGGCACCTGCCTCCCTGGCACCCTTGATACCGCAGGCCACGGCCGCGCAGCAGGCAGGCGCGCAGCGCTGGCTGGAGGGGCAATACCTGGAGTTGCAGGCCACGCTGGAACAGGCCGATGCCGAAATCGGTCAACGCGCTGCCGAAATCCGTTCCGCCCAGGGCCGGGCTGACGCGCTCCGGCAACTGTTGGTGATCACCCGCCAACTGACGGCGGATTACAAGCTGTTGTTCAGTGAATCGGCGGTGGCCAAGCACACCTACCTGGAAAAGGAGCAGGCCCGCCTGGAGCAGGAACGCGAACTGGCTCTCCAGCGCTCGCGCATCGACGAACTGAACGCTGCACGGCTTGCTGCTCAGCACCGCCGTAGCGGTGCCATTGCCCAACTGCGCAGAGCCATGCTCGACCTTCACGGTGAGGCGCAACGGCGCATTGCAACCCTTGAGCAGGAGTTGAACAAGGCCGAGCAGCGGCATCGCCTCAAGGTACTGACATCCCCCGTTGACGGCACCGTCCAGCAGTTGGCGATCCATACACAGGGCGGGGTGGTTACACCCGCGCAGACACTGATGGTCATTGTGCCGACGGGCGAGCCGGTGGAAGTGGAAGTGAAAGTCGAGAACAAAGATATCGGCTTTGTTTTTCCGGGGCAGCCAGTGGAAGTGAAAGTTGAGACGTTCACGTTTACCCAGTACGGGGTTGTCCCGGGGGTGGTGGAGAGTATTTCTGACGATGCCATTGAAGATGAGAAGCGAGGGTTGGTTTATAGCGCTCGAGTCCGCCTGGGTAAGGAAATAATGCGTGTAGGAAAACAGGATGTTCCGTTGACGGCGGGTATGTCAGTGCGTGCGGAGGTTATTACGGATAAGCGCAAGGTTATAAGTTATTTTCTAAGGCCTTTGCGGCGACATGTGCAGGAAAGTTTAACGGAGCGCTAAGTGATTACTTGTGAGGGTGATAACAGATGGACGCGAATCGGCTACGAGAAAAAAGCGGCTGGAGAATGCTGTACGAAATTATATGGAATGCACTGAGGGTTAGCGCAGCGGTCGCGTTGTGTCTTCCCGCGAGCTGTGTTGCTTTAGCAGTGGCGACTGTTGCTTTAAGCGAGAAATCGAAGCCGGTCGCACCCCCTACGCCAAAAGTATGTGGTGTGGTGTCCGGTGTTATGTATGAGTTTTCAAGCGAATATGTTCCTTTCTGGCCGGAATATGAGGGTGAAGGAAATTATAAGAGAGGTTCTGGCGGCGTTGATAGAGGGTGTAAATCAAATTTATATTCTTTAAGTCTGGCCATGAACTGGCCTGAGTTAACGCCCGGAAATTATTTCTCAGAGACGTTTAGTGGAATCGTAGTGACGCTTGAACCATGGCCCGCTGGTGAGAGGGGACTGCGCGAAACCTTTGATTTTTTCATTTCCGAGGCAACTTATAAGCAACGAGAGGCCAAGGTGTTTGATAGACAATTAGGTTTGAATCGAGTGGAGGGTGTTGATAGCGTTTTCCCCAATTCACCACGGATGATTTTCTGGTCTGAAAGAAATGGGTACATGGAGCAAATTGGAAGGTGTAGTTGGAGTAAGTATAGGTCTAAATACCATCGGTGTCATTTTAGATATTTACTGGGGGGCAGTAAAGCTATTGTAAAGATTGATTTTGGATGGGACGAATTAAGCGAGTGGGGTGAGATAGCGTCGCGTGTAAAAATCTTCTTAGTTTCTAATGGTATACAAGGATAATTTTTATGATGAAATTAAGCCATTCTGATATCGAGCTTGCAAGCGAGTTGTTAACAAAAGAAGGTCCGTCGGCAATGTATGATAAATTAGCCGAAAAAGGTGATAAATATGCGGTGCTCGCAAATGGTGTGGCTCGGGGGAACAGCATTGCAGGTGTGGCGGCGATAAACTACATGAAAGGCGTAGCCGCAGAAGCGGGTATGCCAATGCGCGATGAAGATGTTGAAATCATCCGTTTTAATATGGCTAAGGAGTATCTGAATGCGTTAAAGGCGCATACGGTGGATGGTTTTGTTTTAGGGCCAATACCTCAAACTGCTATAGCGAATTTCCATAAGCAAGTATTTGAAGGTTCCGGATATCCTGAAAGCGCTTGGACCCTTTATCCCATATTTTTAGGATTGCCAGAAGAAAGTAAA
>NZ_JBICKH010000075.1:0-54851 GCF_043103905.1 Pseudomonas sp. yb_2
GTGGGAGCGGGCAAGCCCGCGAAGAGGCCGGTACAAGCTTCCACCAAAAGAAGCCCACCCCCGCCCCGTTCATTGAGCGGGGCTTTTGCGTATCAAGGCATAATGCACGCCGCGCTGGTCGCGGTAGCAACTCAAGGTGAGAAACGTGGTGAAGAAGACGCTGTTCCAATTGCACTGGTTCTTTGGCATCACCGCTGGCCTGGTGCTGGCCTTGATGGGCATTACCGGGGCGCTGTACTCGTTCCAGGAAGAGCTGCTGCGCGCATTCAATGCCGATGTACTCAAGGTGGAAGTACGCGCCGAAGGCGTGCTGCCGCCGGCCGAGCTGGTTAAGCGGGTCGAAGCCCAGCAACAGGACAAGGTGTCGATGCTGTGGGTCGATGTCCGCGAAGGCAACGCTGCACGGGTCTTCTTCATGCCCGCCCCGGGCGAACGCCGTGGCGAGCTGCGCTATGCCGACCCGTACACAGGCGAACTCAAAGGTGAAGCGGCCGGGCAAGGCTTCTTCAACCTCATGCTCAAGCTGCACCGTTTCCTCGCCATGGGCGAAACTGGCCGGCAAATCACCGGGGCCTGCACCCTGATGCTGGTGTTCTTCTGCCTGTCCGGCCTGTACCTGCGCTGGCCGCGCAAAGCGCTGGACTGGCGCACCTGGCTGACCTTCGACTGGGCCAAGAAAGGCCGCGCCTTCAACTGGGACCTGCACGCCGTTGCCGGCACCTGGTGCCTGCTGTTCTATCTTCTGTTCGCCCTGACCGGGCTGTTCTGGTCCTATGAGTGGTACCGCGAAGGCCTGAACAAGCTGCTGGCCGACGCGCCGGCTGCGGGCCAGCAGCAAAAACGGGGTGAAGGCCGTGGCCGGCACGGGCCGCAAAAAGTCGACAGGAATGCGCCGCCGCTGGTGGTGGACTACGACGCCATCTGGGCCAACCTCAAGGACGCCGCGGGCCCAGGCCTGTCCACCTACAACCTGCGCCTGCCGCCCGCTGGTGGTCAGCCGGCCAACCTGTTCTACCTGCTCGACAACGCTGCGCACCCGCGTGCCTTCAATAACCTGGTGCTGGACCCGGCCACTGGCCAGGTTAAAAAGCACGACCGCTACACCGACAAGTCCTTCAAGGCGCAGCTACTGCAGAGTGTTTACGCCTTGCACGTCGGCGAATACTTCGGCTTGCCGGGGCGCATCATCGTCACCATCGCCAGCCTCACCATGCCGTTGTTCTTCGTCACCGGCTGGCTGCTGTACCTCGACCGCCGCCGCAAGAAACGTCAAGTGCGCGCAGCCCGTGGCAACGTCGCCAACAGCGGTAATGGCGACGGCTGGCTGATCGGCTTTGCCAGCCAGAGTGGCTTTGCCGAACAGTTGGCCTGGCAGAGCGCCGAGCAGCTGCAGGCAGCTGGCCTGCCCGTTCAGGTGCGCGCCCTTGCCGAGCTGGGTGAAAACGACCTGCGCCAGGCCCATCGCGCGCTGTTCGTGGTGAGTACCTTCGGCGACGGCGAAGCGCCCGACAGCGCTCGCGCCTTCGAGCGCAAGGTACTCGGCCAGCCTTGGGCACTCAACAACCTCAACTATGCCCTGCTCGCCCTCGGTGATCGTCAGTACCCGCACTTCTGCGGTTTCGCTCGTCGCCTTCAGACATGGCTGGGAGAGCGCGGTGCCAGCAGTGCATTCAGCCCGGTGGAAGTGGACAACGCCGACCAGGCCGCCCTGCAGCAATGGCAGCAGGAGCTGGCGCAACTGACCGGTGTCCAGCCAGTGGCCGCCTGGCAGCCGCCAACCTTTGCCAACTGGTCACTGGTGCGCCGCGAACTGCTCAACCCCGGCAGCCAAGGCCAACCGGTGTACCTGCTTGGCCTGCAGGCTGCAGAACCTGCGAGCTGGGAAGCCGGCGATCTGGTAGAAATACTGCCGCTGAATGGGCAGCCACGGATCGACGCGTTCCTCAAGGGCATGGCACTGGAGGCCAGCAGCCAGGTGCAGGTGAATGGCCTGAGCGAAACCCTTGCCCAGGCACTCGCTGGCCGCCAACTGCCGACGCGCCGCGACCACCTGATCGGCTTGCAGCCACAAGCGCTGGTCGATGCACTGGCGCCAATCGGCAGCCGCGAATACTCCATCGCCTCGATCGCCAGCGATGGTGTGCTGGAGCTGATCGTGCGCCAGGAACGCCACCCCGACGGCAGCCTTGGCTTGGGCTCTGGCTGGCTGACTGAATACCTGCCAATGAATGGCACCCTGAGCCTGCGCCTGCGGCGTAACAGTGGCTTCCATCTGCCTGAGGCTGCTGCGCCGATGATCCTGATCGGCAACGGCACTGGCCTGGCGGGCCTTCGCAGCCTGTTGCGCGCCCGGGTCAATGCCGGTGAGCAGCGCAACTGGCTGCTGTTCGGTGAGCGTAATCGGGCGCATGACTTGCTGTGTGGCGATGAGCTGCAAGCTTGGCTGGACAACGGCGACCTGGCACGGTTGGACCTGGCGTTCTCGCGCGATCAGGCCGAGAAGGTGTATGTGCAGGACGTGATGCTGGAGCAGGCCGAGGACTTCAAGCGCTGGGTGGCCGACGGGGCTTGCGTGTATGTCTGCGGCAGCCTGCAAGGCATGGCAGCGGGGGTGGATGCGGCGCTCAACGGCATGCTGGGTGAAGCTGCTGTACAGCAGTTGATCGAGGATGGGCGATATAGGCGAGATGTGTATTGATCGGTGTGTAGAAGCGGGTTTACCACGCGAATACGGTGGCGGCGGCATCGGTGAACGGCCGGTGGAAATTGGCTGGCAGGGCCGGCCCTTTCGCGGGCAAGCCCGCGAAGAAGCCGGGCCTGCTGTCAGTGCAGCTCGAAGGTATCGGCATCCAGATTGGCCGGGAACTTGGCCCGGTACGCCGCCAGTTCCGCCGCGCTCAGTACTGCAGTGAACACCCCGTCCGCCTCCCCGGCACTGAGCAGGCTCTCGCCCTGGAAATCCAGCACCTGGCTGTCACCAGAGTAAGCAAAGCCTTTACCGTCCGTGCCCACCCGGTTCACCGCCGCCACATAGCACAGGTTCTCGATCCCCCGCGCCGGTAGCAGGCGGTTCCAGTGCTGGCGACGCGCCGCCGGCCAGTTGGCGGTGTACAGCAGCAGGTCAGTGTCCTGGGCGTCACGGCTCCAAACCGGGAAGCGCAGGTCGTAGCAGATCAGCGGGCGAATCCGCCAGCCCTTGAGCTCGAACTGCACCTGCCGCTCGCCTGGGGTGTAATGTTTGTGCTCACCGGCCATGCGGAACAGGTGGCGCTTGTCGTAGTGCAGAATCTCGCCGTCCGGCCGCGCCCACAACAGGCGGTTGCGGTGGCTGCCATCGGCGGCCTGGATGATCACACTGCCGGTAATCACCGCATTGTGCTTCCTGACCTGTGCCTTCAGCCATTTGTAGGTCGGACCGTTCTCCGGTTCGCACAGGCTTTCCGATTGCATCGAAAAACCGGTGGTAAACATTTCCGGCAGGATCACCAGGTCGACCTCGCCCACCTGCTCCAGCAGCACCTCGAAGTGCGCGTAGTTGGCCTCGCGGTCGTGCCAGGCCAAGGTGGTTTGCACCAGGGCGACTTTCAGGTTCGGCAGTGTACTCAGATCGCGCATAGTCGTTCCGCTGCCTGACGCAGCGTCTCCTCTCGTTTGGCAAAGCACAGGCGTACCAGGCGTTGCTCGGGGATGGGTTGCTGGTAGAACACCGATACCGGGATGGTCGCAACGCCGTGCTCACGCGTCAGCCACAGCGACATGTCGACATCGTTCAGGTCCGGGCGGATTTGCGAATAGTCCACCAGCTGGAAATAAGTGCCCGTCGTGCGGGTAAAGTTGAAACGCGAGCCGTCCAGCAAACCGCAGAACAGGTCGCGCTTGGCCTGGTAAAAGGCCGGCAACTCATCAATATGCTCGGGGTGCCCGGCCATGAAGTCGGCCAAGGCACACTGCAGCGGCGTCACGCCACAGAAGTTGACGTACTGGTGCACTTTGCGCAGCTCGGCGCTCAAGGCAGGCGGCGCGATCACGTAACCGGTCTTCCAGCCGGTAACGTGGTACGTCTTGCCGAAGGAACTGACCACGAAGGCACGTGAGTACAACTGCTCATGGGCCAGCACACTGGCGTGGCGTACGCCGTCGTAGACCAGGTGCTCGTACACTTCATCGCTGACCAGGTAGATATCGCGGTCGGCAATAAGTGCGGCCAACTGGTCGAGGTCTTCGCGGGTGATCAGCGCGCCGCTGGGGTTGTGTGGCGAGTTGAGGATGACCATGCGCGTGCGCGGGCTCAAGGCATCGCTGAATTTCTGCCAGTCGATACGGAAGTCGCCGTCGCTCAACTGCACGTGTACACAGCGGCCCCCGGCCAGCTCCACGGACGGCTCGTAACTGTCGTAGCAGGGGTCGAAGACGATCACTTCATCACCGGCATGCACCACCGCCTGGATGGCACAGAAAATAGCCTCGGTGGCGCCGGGGGTGATAGTCACTTCCTGATCGGCATCCACCCTGGCCCCATACAGCCGCTCGACCTTGGCCGCCACCTGCTGGCGCAGGGCCGGCAGGCCGGTCATGGGCGAATACTGGTTATGCCCGGCAGCCACGTGCCGGCCCACTGCATCGAGCAGGGCCTGCGGGCCATTGAAGTCAGGAAAGCCCTGGGACAGGTTGAGTGCGCCAGTCTGCACGGCGAGCTGGGACATGGTGGTGAAGATGGTCGTGCCGACATTCGGCAGTTTGCTGCGGATCATGGAGCCCTCTTTCCTGGGGTATATCCGGCACGGGGTGGAGTCCGAGCATAGCGGATCGAGCGGTCAGGAAAAAGGTTGAAACAATAGGGGGATTGCTCTGGATCAAAGGGCGTCTGTGGGGGCGGTCTTGCCCGCCCCCACATGGCGCTGCTTAGCGTTTGTCGCGACGCTTCTTCTCGGCCTTCTTGTGGTGCGACATCAGGCGGCGTTTCTTGTTGACCTGGCGATCGGTAAGGGTGTTCTTCTTACCCTCGTACGGGTTCTCGCCGCCCTTGTACTCGATACGAATCGGCGTACCGACCAGTTTGAGCACCCGGCGATAGGTGTTTTCCAGGTAACGCGAGTACGACTTGGGAATGCTGTCGGTCTGGTTGCCGTGGATCACGATCAGTGGCGGGTTGGCACCACCGAGGTGGGCATAGCGCAGCTTGATGCGGCGACCGTTGACCATCGGCGGCTGGTGCTCGCTCACGGCATCCTCGAGGATCTGCGTCAGGCGGCTGGTCGGCCAGCGGGTGACCGCGGACTGGAACGCTGCCTGTACCGACTTGTACAAGTTGCCCACGCCCGTACCATGCAGCGCGGAAATGAAGTGGATGTCGGCAAAGTCGACGAAGAACAGCCGGCGCTCCAGCTCGGTCTTCACGTAGGCGCGCTCACCCGGCTCCATGCCATCCCACTTGTTCAGGGCAATGACGATGGCGCGACCGGCTTCAAGGGCGAAGCCCAGCAGGTTCAGGTCATGGTCGACCACACCTTCGCGTGCATCCATGACGAAAATGACGACGTTGGCATCCTTGATCGCCTGCAGCGTCTTCACCACCGAGAACTTCTCGACTTCCTCGTGGATCTTGCCACGCTTGCGCACACCGGCGGTGTCGATGAAGGTGTACTTCTCGCCATCGCGCTCGAACGGGATGTAGATACTGTCACGGGTGGTGCCCGGCTCATCGTAGACCACCACACGCTCTTCGCCGAGCATGCGGTTGACCAGCGTCGACTTGCCAACGTTCGGGCGGCCGATGATGGCGATCTTGATGCCATCCTTCTCGCTTGGGCCAGGAATGCGCACGGCTTCCTCACCTTCAGCGACGTCCTGCTCGAGGGCTTCTTCTTCGGCATCACGCGGCAGGTGACCGAGCACGGCCTCCATCAAGGCGTTGATACCACGGCCCTGGGAGCCAGCCACCGGAATGGCGTTACCCATGCCCATTGGCGAGAATTCGGCGCGGGCAACGTCGGGGTCGATGTTGTCGATCTTGTTGGCAACCAGGATCGCCGCCTTGTTCCGCTTGCGCAGGTGCTCGGCGATCATCTGGTCTGCCGCAGTCATACCCGCACGGGCATCAACCAGGAACAGCACATAGTCGGCTTCTTCAATGGCCATGAGCGACTGCTCGGCCATTTTTTCGTCCATGCCCACTTCGTCACCGGTGATACCACCGGTGTCGATCAGGATGAAGGAACGACCCTGCCAGCTGGCATCACCATACTGGCGGTCACGGGTCAGGCCCGACAGGTCACCGACGATGGCATCGCGGGTCTTGGTCAGGCGGTTGAACATGGTGGATTTGCCGACGTTCGGGCGGCCCACCAGGGCAATTACGGGAACCATCGGCTCTCCACTCTCGAATTCTTGAAAATGCAAAGGCCGCTGCAAGGCAGCGGCCGGAGTTTGGGCGGCGTGTCCTACGCCGCGGCTTGAAGCCCGCCAAGGCTTCAAGCATAGCTTCAGCGGATGGTCAGTGCCTCGAGCTTGCCGCTGTTGCCGAAGACATAGATGGTGTCGCCGACCACAAGTGGGCGGGCGCGCAGGCCATCGCTGTCGATACGCTCACGGCCTACGAAGCGGCCATCCACCTGGCTCAGCAGGTGCAGGTAACCTTCAAAGTCACCCACAGCCACGTAGCTGCTGAACACTTCAGGGGCGGTCAACTGGCGGCGAGCCATGCTGTCGTTGCTCCACAGGGCACTGGAAGAGCGCTCATCCACACTTTCCACGGTACCCGAGGCTTCGCTGACGTAGACGTTACCGAAGCCCTGGGCGACACCCACATAGCTGGAAGCATCGCGCTGCCACAGCTCGCGGCCGCTTTCCAGGTCCAGGCCCGCTACACGGCCCTGGTAGGTGCTGACGTACAGGGTACCACCAGACAGCAACAAGCCGCCGTCGATATCAACCACACGGTCCAGCTCGGAACGGCCCTTCGGGATGGCCACGCGGCTCTCCCACACCGGCACACCGTTGTTGATGTCCACCGCCACTACCTTGCCGGTAGACAGGCCGGCAACCGCCAGGCGGTTGGTGGCGATCGGCGCACCGGTGCCACGCAGCGTCAGCACGGCCGGCGAGTTTTCGTAGATCCAACGGCGGTCGCCAGTGGCGGCATCCAGGCCGATCAGGCGATCGTCCTGGGTCTGCACCACCACCACGTCACCGTTGTTGGCAGGTGGGGCCAGCACTTCGCTGGTCACGCGCGAGCGCCAACGCTCCTCACCGGTGCTGGAGTCCAGGGCAATGACTTCACCCTTGAGGGTACCGAGCATGACCAGGCCATAGCCTACGCCAACTGCACCGGAAACCTGCAGCTCCAGGTCCTTCTTCCACACCACGTCACCGGTGATGCGGTCGAGGGCGAAGACTTCGCCGTTGACGTCGGAAGCGTAGATACGGTCGTTCTCGATGGCCGGTACCAAGGTGTTGTAGGTTTCACCCTGGCCGTCACCGATCGAACGGCTCCACTGCTTCTTCAGCACCACTTCCTCGGTGAACTTGGTCAGCTCGGCCGGGGGCAGTTCCTTCTTGCTGTTGCTGCTGCAACCTGCGGCCAGTACGGCCAGGGTCAGCACTGCTGCATGTTTCCAACCGATCACTTACGCGTCCCCTTTAGCCAGGTCATCCAGCTTCAATTGCAGGCCACCGACCGCCGCGTCATCGGACAGCGCAGCCTTGGCTTTTTCGTAAGCGCTGTGTGCGTCGTCGGCGCGACCCAGCTGCACCAGCAGGTCACCCTTCAACTCTTCACGGCTGGCCAGGAAGGCTTTGTCGGCGTCGCCGTCGAGCAGCTTGAGGGCATCCTCGGCCTTGTTCTGGGCTGCCAGTACGCGCGCCAGACGCTGACGCGAAATCTCGCCCAAGGTAACGTCGGCCGGTTTGTCCAGCACGCTTTTCAGCTCGGCTGCGGCGTCATCGAGCTTGCCGCTGTCGACCGCGACCTTGGCCACGAACAGGCTGCCGTACTGGGCGTAAGCGGTGCCGCCAAACTCGCTCTTGAGCTTGCCGGCCAGTTCCGCGACCTTGGTGGCGTCCGGCTGGCCGGTCGGTGTCAGGCTGGTTTCAATCAGCGCCTGATACAACTGCGAGGCACCTTGCGACTGGTTGGTCTGGTACTTGTGCCAGGTATTCCAGCCCAACACCACCACGCCAGCCAGCAATGCACCGGTCAGCAGCGGCTTGCCGTTGCGGTTCCACCAGTCCTTGACGCCTGCCAGGTCATCATCATCGGTACTCGACACCCCAATACTCCTTTTCGCCTATTCGCTTGTTGAACCGCGTTACGCTTGCGCGATCGCGGTTTCCAGGTGCTCTGCAAGAGCATCCCAGGCAATGTTCTGTTGTTCACCCTGGCCACGCAGGGGCTTCAAGCCGATTTCTTGCTTGGCCAGCTCGTCGTCGCCGAGGATCAGGGCGAACAGTGCACCGCTCTTGTCGGCTTTCTTGAACTGGCTCTTGAAGCTGCCACCACCGGCGTTGACTGCCAGGCGCAGGCCCGGCAAGCGGTCGCGCAAGCCTTCGGACAGGCGCAGGCCGGCCAGCTCCGCCTGTTCGCCAAAGGCGCACAGGTAAACGTCGATCTGGCGGCTGATGGACTCCGGCACCTTGCCCAGGGTTTCCAACAGCAGGATCAGGCGCTCGATGCCCATGGCGAAACCAACGCCAGTGGTCGGCTTGCCACCCATCTGTTCGACCAGGCCGTCGTAACGGCCACCCGCGCACACCGTGCCCTGGGCACCGAGCTTGTCGGTTACCCACTCGAACACGGTCTTGCTGTAGTAGTCCAGGCCGCGTACCAGCTTGGTGTTGATCACGAACGGAATACCGGCAGCGTCCAGGCGGGCCTTGAGGCCCTCGAAGTGCACGCGCGATTCTTCGTCCAGGTAGTCTTCCAGCTTCGGCGCTCCGACCAGCACCGCCTGGGTGTTCTGGTCCTTGCTGTCGAGGATGCGCAGCGGGTTGCTCTTCAGGCGGCGCTGGCTGTCTTCGTCCAGTTGCTCCAGGCGCGCCGAGAGGAACTCGACCAGCGCGTCACGGTAGCGTGCGCGGGCTTCACTGGTGCCCAGGCTGTTGAGCTCCAGCTTGACCGCGTCCTGGATGCCCAGCAGGCCCCACAGGCGCCAGGTCAGCATGATCAGCTCGGCATCGATGTCCGGGCCGTCCAGGTTGAACACTTCCACGCCAATCTGGTGGAACTGGCGGTAGCGGCCCTTCTGTGGACGCTCGTGGCGGAACATCTGGCCGATGTACCACAGCTTCTGCACCTGACCGTTGCCGGTGATGCCGTGCTCAAGCACCGCTCGCACGCAAGCCGCAGTGCCTTCAGGGCGCAGGGTCAGCGAATCGCCGTTGCGGTCCTCGAAGGTGTACATCTCTTTTTCGACGATGTCGGTCACTTCACCGATCGAGCGTTTGAACAGCTCGGTGAACTCGACGATCGGCGTGCGGATCTGGCTGTACCCATAGGTGTCCAGCAGCCCGGCCACTGTGCCTTCGAAGTAGCGCCACAGCGGCGACTGTTCTGGCAGGATGTCGTTCATGCCACGGATGGCTTGCAGCGATTTGCTCACGAAAAGTCCTTACGAATTCTGTGTGTCAGCCACGAGCGATCAACGCCGCGTCGGCCTCGGCCTTTTCGGCCGCTTTCTGGCGGATGAGTTTTTCAAGCTCATCGACCAGGTTGTCATTGGTCAGCTTCTGCGCCGGCTTGCCGTCGATGTAGATCAGGTTCGGCGTACCGCCGGTCAGGCCTACATGGGCTTCCTTGGCTTCACCCGGGCCGTTGACCACGCAACCGATCACCGCCACATCCAGCGGTACCAGCAGGTCTTCCAGACGCCCTTCCAGCTCGTTCATGGTCTTGACCACATCGAAATTCTGCCGCGAGCAGCTCGGGCAGGCGATGAAGTTGATGCCACGCGAGCGCAGATGCAGCGACTTGAGGATGTCGTAGCCGACTTTCACTTCTTCGACCGGGTCGGCCGCCAGCGAGATGCGGATCGTATCGCCAATACCTTCGGCCAGCAGCATACCGAGGCCGACGGCGGACTTCACGGTGCCCGAACGCAGGCCACCGGCTTCAGTGATGCCCAGGTGCAGCGGTTGCACGATCTGCTTGGCCAGCAGACGGTAGGCTTCGACAGCCATGAACACGTCCGAGGCCTTGACGCTGACCTTGAAGTCCTGGAAATCCAGGCGGTCGAGATGCTCGACGTGGCGCAGGGCCGACTCGACCAGTGCGGCCGGGGTCGGTTCGCCGTACTTCTTCTGCAGGTCTTTTTCCAGCGAACCGGCGTTGACCCCGATACGAATCGGAATGCCGCGGTCGCGGGCGGCATCCACCACGGCGCGCACGCGGTCTTCACGGCCGATGTTGCCCGGGTTGATCCGCAGGCAATCAACGCCCAGTTCGGCAACACGCAGGGCGATCTTGTAGTCGAAATGGATGTCGGCGACCAGCGGCACGCTGACCCGTTGCTTGATCTTGCCAAACGCTTCGGCCGCGTCCATGTCCGGCACCGAGACCCGCACGATGTCCACGCCGGCGTCGACCAGACGCTGGATTTGCGCCACGGTAGCAGCGACATCGTTGGTGTCGGTGTTGGTCATGCTCTGCACCGCGATGGGCGCATCACCACCCACCGGCACATTGCCAACCCAGATTTTGCGGGATTCGCGACGTTTGATCGGAGATTCGCCGTGCATGACTTACTGTCCCAACTTCAGGCGAGCAGTCTCGCCACTGGTGAACGGGGCAACATCGACGGCCTGGCCGTTGTAGCTGACCTGGGCGCCCCGGGCAAAGCCCAGGCGTACCGCGAATGGCGGCTTGCCGGTCAGCTCGAGGTTGTCCCCCTTGCGCTTGATGGCGCTGAACAGCACCTTGCCGTTGCCGTCGCTGACCTGGGTCCAGCAATCGGCGGTGAACTGGATGGCGACCTTGGCGCTGCCTGCTGGCACCGCGGCAGGCTCGACGGCCGCCACGGCCGGTGCAGGTGCAGGTGCTGGTGCCGGCGCAGCAGTGGCCTGTACCGGAGGAGTAACCGGTGCAGGCGAAGCAGCAGGTGCGGGTTGCACAGGCGCTGTGGCAATGGTTGCCTCAGAGCTTACCGGCGCCTGTTCAGCGGCAGCAGGCTGCTCGGCAGCGCCCTGCTCCAGCGCCAGCGGCGCGCTTTCAGGTTGCTGTCCAGCGGAAACGGCCTGGTCTTCAGGCTCATCGAGCGGGTGAATCTGTGTGGTGCCGTCGGCGCTTTCGACCTCGACGTGCTCCAGGGCAATCTTCGCCAGCTCCTTGCCCCGCAGGCTGCCCTGGTCCTGCCACCAGAAAAAGCCACCACCGACCACAGCCACCAGCAACAGCAGGCTGACGCCGCGCAGGATATTGTGCGACAACCGCACAGGCTCTTCGATACGGCCCAGCGAATGCACGTCGCTGCCTTTGGCGTGGGTACCGGTGTAGCGGTCGAAGGCATCTACCAGGGCGGCCTGGTCGAGGTCCATCAGCTTGGCGTAGGCGCGAATGTAGCCACGAGCGAAAGTATGCCCGGGCAGCTTGTCGAAGGCGCCGGTTTCCACGTGGTTCAACGAACTGACAGTGAGGTTGAGCTTACGGGCCACCTCGGCTTGAGACCAGTCCCGTTTCTCACGGGCCAGGCGCAAAAGCTCACCGGGGTTCTGGCCAGGCGCTACTGCTACTTCGGGATGCGCGGCGTTCATCGTTGCTCCGACAGGTATTGCTGATATTCCGGCGTACCGGGATAAAGTCGTTGTAATTGCTGGCCCAATTCGGCCAGTGTGCCCTGCTCGTCGAACACCCTGGCAAGGCGGCTGCCCAGCAGCAGGCTACGGGCGTCGTGGTCGCTCAACTGGCTGAAACGATCGTAGTAGTCCCGGGCCGGCACATAATGCCTGTTTTCGTAGGACAACTCAGCCATTTCCAGCAACGCTTTTGGTTGCCGCTGGTTGAGTTGTAACGCTTTCAACAGATACGCGTGCGCCTGATCGCGGCGTTCGAGCTTCAGGGCGGTCAGGCCCAGATTCTCGTACACGCGTGAGCGCTCAGGATACAGGGTATCGGCACTGGCCAGGCGAAACATCTGCTTGGCCTCGGCAAATCGCCCCTGAGCATAAAGGAAACTGCCGTAATTGTTGCGAATTCGCGTGTCGCCGCGGCTTATCAGCAAGGCCTTGCGAAAATGTGCTTCGGCCAACGCCGGCTCGCCTTGGGCTTGAAACACTACCGCCAGGGCGGCGTGCGCGTCGACATCCTGGTCATCCAGCGCCAGGGCCTTTCCCAACGGCGCCTTGGCCTGTTCGGTCAAACCTTGTTGCAAATAACCCAAGCCAAGCTGCACATAAGCTCGCCCTGCCTCCACCCTGCCCTGGCGGCTGGCCAAGGGGTCGCTCGCGCCGCCCGACACGCAGCCGGCCAGCAGCGAAAGCGCAAGGATCGACAGCGCGGCACGCAGGCTCATGGGCAAGGTACCTGTCAGTGGCTGGCGGCGCTGTCTGGCAGTTCGACGTCCGCAGAAAGCTGGCGAACTGCGATGTAGCGCTCACTGCGGCGAGTACGGTCATTGACCTGGCCGACCAGCTGGCCACAGGCAGCGTCGATGTCGTCGCCGCGCGTGGTACGGGTGGTGACGTTGAAGCCACCGTGGTGCAGCAGGTCCTGGAAGCGACGAATGGCGTTGTTGCTCGGTCGCTCGTAGCCCGAATGCGGGAACGGGTTGAACGGGATCAGGTTGATCTTGCAGGGTACATCGCGCAACAGTTCGATCATCTGCGCAGCATGCTCGGGCTGGTCGTTGACGTCCTTGAGCAGGGTGTACTCGACGGTGAGCACGCGCTTGCCACCCAGGGTGGACATGTAGCCCATGCACGATTCCAGCAGCACTTTCAGCGGGTACTTCTTGTTGATCGGTACCAGCTTGTTGCGCAGTTCGTCGTTCGGCGCATGCAGCGACAGGGCCAGCGACACGTCGATGTGCTTGGCCAGCTCGTCGATCATCGGCACCACGCCCGAGGTGGACAAGGTGACACGGCGCTTGGAAATGCCATAGCCAAGGTCATCCATCATGATTTTCATGGCGGCAATGACGTTGTCGAAGTTCAGCAAGGGCTCGCCCATGCCCATCATGACCACGTTGGTAATCGCGCGGTCGACTTTGGCAGGAACGGTCCCGAAGGATTTGTTGGCAAGCCACACCTGGCCGATCACTTCGGCGGCAGTGAGGTTGCTGTTGAAGCCTTGCTTGCCGGTGGAGCAGAAGCTGCAGTCCAAGGCACAGCCGGCTTGCGACGATACGCACAGGGTGCCGCGGTCGTCGGTTGGAATATAGACGGTCTCGACGCAGCTGCCGGAGGCAACGCGGATCACCCATTTACGGGTGCCGTCGGCGGAAATGTCTTCACTGACCACTTCCGGTGGGCGAATTTCGGCAACGGCCTCGAGCTTTTCGCGCAAGACCTTGCCTACGTTGGTCATGGCCGCAAAGTCGGACACGCCAAAATGGTGAATCCATTTCATCACCTGGCCGGCACGGAAGCGCTTCTCCCCAATAGAGTCGAAGAATTGTTCCATTTCCGGCTGGGTCAGACCCAACAGGTTGATTTTGCCAGTAGATGTCGTCATGGATTCACCCTCACCCGTAAGCTTTCGCTTAGCGAGTGGTTACCTCGGTAGCAGCGAAGAAGTAAGCGATTTCGCGAGCAGCAGCAGCTTCGGAGTCCGAACCGTGAACGGCGTTGGCGTCGATCGACTCGGCGAAGTCAGCGCGGATGGTGCCGGCAGCAGCTTCTTTAGGGTTGGTAGCACCCATCAGCTCACGGTTCTTGGCAATGGCGTTCTCGCCTTCCAGAACCTGGACAACGACCGGACCGGAAGTCATGAAGGCAACCAGGTCACCGAAGAAGCCGCGCTCGCTGTGCTCAGCGTAGAAGCCTTCGGCTTCGGCCTTGGACAGTTGCTTCATTTTCGAGGCAACGATTTTCAGGCCGGCTTCTTCGAAGCGAGTGGTGATCTTGCCGATGACGTTTTTGGCAACAGCGTCAGGCTTGATGATGGAGAAAGTACGTTGAACAGCCATGGAAAACTCCAGAATATGAGTGTTACGAAAAATTAAACCCGCGAATTATACGCGGGTTCCGGGGGATTGCCTAACCTGCAAGTGACGCTTAGTCGGCTTCGTCGATCCAGGCGGCCTGGATTGCCTCGAGCACTTTCTCACCGCCGCGTGACGGATCGTCGCTGAACTCTGGCAATGCCAGCACCCAGCGGTGCAGGTCCACGAAATTCACATAACGAGGATCGACCTCAGGCTTGCTTTCTGCAAGCTGGATTGCGATCTCAAGTACATCAACCCATTTCAGACTCATGTACAGGCCCTCAGTGCGGTGCTTCGGCAGCATGGTTGAGCGAATACTTGGGGATCTCGATGGTCAGGTCTTCGTCAGCGACGAAAACCTGGCAACCCAGGCGCGATTGCGCTTCCAGGCCCCAGGCTTTGTCCAGCATGTCCTCTTCCAGCTCGTCAGCCTCTTCGAGCGAATCGAAGCCCTTGCGCACGATGCAGTGGCAAGTGGTACAGGCCTTGACGCCGCCGCAGGCGCTTTCCATCTCGATGTGATGGTCGTGGGCCAGCTCCAGGATGTTGGTCCCGGGCTTGACCTCCACGGTCAGCCCCTCGGGGCAGAACTTCTCATGCGGCAGGAATGTCACCAGCGGCATCGATTACTCCTCGATCTCATTCAGGTTGCGCCCGGCCAGTGCGGCTTTGACCGTCGAATCAAGGCGACGGGCGGCAAATGCATCGGTCACCTGCGACAGACGCTTGGTCTGTTGCTCGATGGCTGCGCCATCGGTGCCGGCCAGCAAATCACGTAGTTCTTGCATCTGGAATTCGATGGCGTCGCGCTCGTCACTGCTGAGCAGGCGATCGCCGTCGGCGTCCAGGGCGCCCTGTACCGCCTCGAGCAGCCGCTCGCCATCGACCTGATGCTCACGCAACTGGCGGGCGTGCTTGTCGGAACCGGCGTGCTCGAAGGAATCCTTGAGCATGCGGGCGATTTCGCCGTCGGTCAGGCCGTAGGACGGCTTGACCTGAATGCTGGCTTCAACGCCCGAACCCAGCTCGCGGGCAGCGACGCTGAGCAGGCCATCGGCATCCACCTGGAAGGTGACGCGGATTTTCGCAGCACCGGCAACCATGGCCGGAATGCCGCGCAGCTCGAAGCGGGCCAGCGAACGGCAGTCACTGATCAGCTCGCGCTCGCCCTGCAGGACGTGGATCATCATGGCCGACTGGCCGTCTTTGTACGTGGTGAATTCCTGAGCACGCGCCACCGGAATGGTGGTGTTACGCGGGATCACCTTCTCCATCAGCCCGCCCATGGTCTCAAGACCAAGCGACAGCGGGATGACATCGAGCAGCAGCAGCTCGCCACCTTCGCGGCGGTTGCCGGCCAAGGTGTCAGCCTGGATGGCGGCACCGATGGCCACCACCTGGTCTGGGTCGATCGAGGTCAGCGGGGTGCGCCCGAACAGTGCACCGACGGCCTCACGCACACGCGGCACGCGGGTAGAACCACCGACCATGACTACGGCGCTGACCTCTTCCAGCTCGACGCCACTGTCGCGCACGGCACGGCGGCAAGCCTTCAGGCTGCGGGCAACCAATGGTTCGATCATGGCTTCGAAGGCGCTGCGGGTCAGCTCACCGTGCCAGGCACCGTGGCTGACACTGACCACGTCAGCGTCGGTCAGGGCCTCCTTGGCGGCGCAAGCGGTTTGCAGCAGCGCGCGCTGGGTAGCCGGGTCGAGGTCAGACGACAAACCCGCCTGTTCGATGATCCAGCCGGCAATAGTGTGATCGAAGTCATCCCCCCCAAGGGCGGTATCACCCCCGGTGGCCAGCACTTCGAATACGCCAGCGGTCAGGCGCAGGATGGAAATATCGAAAGTACCGCCGCCCAGATCATAGATGGCCACCACGCCTTCGGCGTTCTGGTCCAGGCCGTAGGCTACGGCGGCCGCAGTCGGTTCGTTGAGCAGGCGCAGCACGTTCAGGCCGGCCAGACGCGCTGCGTCTTTGGTAGCCTGACGTTGGGCGTCATCGAAATAGGCAGGCACGGTGATCACCGCGCCTACCAGCTCGCCACCCAAGGTGGCTTCGGCCCGTTCGCGCAACACCTTCAGGATGTCGGCAGACACTTCCACAGGGCTTTTCGGCCCCTGCACGGTGTCGATGAACGGCATGTGCGATTCACCACCCACAAAGCGGTATGGCAGTTGCTCGCCCAGCTGCTTGACGTCGGCCAGGCCGCGCCCCATCAGGCGCTTGACCGACAGCACGGTGTTCAACGGGTCGCTGGAGGCAGCATCACGCGCGGCCTGCCCCACTTCGTTGCGCCCTTCGAGGTAGCGCACCGCGGACGGCAGAATGACGTTACCCTGCGCGTCGGGCAGGGGCTCGCTACGGCCGCTGCGCAGTGCAGCGACCATTGAGTTGGTGGTACCCAGGTCGATTCCAACCGCCAGGCGGCGCTGGTGCGGCTGAGGGCTTTGACCGGGTTCGGCAATCTGCAGTAGGGCCATGCTTATCTGAATACCTTAGGTGCCATCACGGGCAGCACCGGGGTTAATCGTCGAGGCGCTCTTCCAGTTGGCGCACTTCTTGGGCGAGCTTGTCGAGGAACTGCATGCGGCGCATCAGGCGTTCAGCCTTGTCGCGCTCGCCCGGGGCATCCCAGCAGCCGGCAAAGTCCTCATTCAGCGTGTCCTGGGCGGCCTTCAGGCGCTTCTTGAACACGCCGACACCGTCAAGGTCGGCTTCATCCTGCAGTTCTTCGAGCTCTTCACGCCACTGCATCTGCTGCAGCAGGAAGTCAGGGTCGTGGACCGTGACCTCCTGGGGCACTTCGTGGCCGCTGATGGCCAGCAGGTAGCGCGCGCGACGCGGCGCACTGCGCAGCGTCTGGTAAGCGTCGTTGAGGGCCGCGGATTTTTCCAGCGCAATACGCTGCTCACGCTCGGAGGCGTCGGCAAAGCGATCAGGATGGACTTCGCGGGCCAGCTCGCGATAGCGAGTGGCCAGCTTGTCGAGATCCAGACGGAAGCTTGGCTGGAGGTCAAACAATGCGTAATGACAAGGAGTACTCACAGCCAGCCTCAAACGTTGAAGCTTTCGCCGCAGCCACACTCACCGCGCACGTTGGGGTTGTTGAACTTGAAGCCTTCGTTCAACCCTTCCTTGACGAAATCCAGTTCGGTGCCATCGAGGTAGACCAGGCTCTTGGGATCGATGATCACCTTGACGCCATGGTTTTCGAACACCTGGTCTTCGTCCGCCAGTTCGTCGACGAATTCCAGCACGTAGGCCAGACCCGAGCAACCGGTGGTGCGCACGCCCAGGCGAATGCCCTCACCTTTGCCGCGCCCGTCGAGGGAGCGGCGAATGTGGTTGGCGGCGGCTTCTGTCATGCTGATAGCCATCAGAACTCCTTACCTTGCAACAGGCGACTTAGATCAAGCCTTTCTTCTGCTTGTAGTCGCGTACGGCTGCCTTGATGGCATCTTCGGCGAGTACCGAGCAGTGAATCTTGACCGGCGGCAACGCCAGCTCTTCGGCCAGTTGGGTATTCTTGATGGTTTCGGCCTCGTCCAGGGTCTTGCCCTTCATCCACTCGGTGGCGAGGGAACTGGACGCGATGGCCGAACCGCAGCCGTAGGTCTTGAACTTGGCGTCTTCGATAACGCCCTGCTCGTTGACCTTGATCTGCAGGCGCATCACGTCACCGCAGGCCGGGGCGCCGACCATGCCGGTGCCGACATCCGGGTCTTCGGCGTTCATCTTGCCGACGTTGCGCGGGTTTTCGTAGTGGTCGATGACCTTTTCACTGTATGCCATGGTGCAATTCCTTCCTCATCAGGGAGCCGCTCTTGCCGGCGACTGCTTAGTGGGCGGCCCACTCGATCTTGGAGATGTCAACGCCGTCTTTGTACATATCCCACAGCGGCGACAGCTCACGCAGTTTGTTGACGGCCTCGCAGACTTTCTGCGCGGCGTAGTCGACTTCTTCTTCGGTGGTGAAACGGCCGAAGGAGAAGCGGATCGAGCTGTGCGCCAGCTCGTCGTTGCGGCCCAGAGCACGCAGTACGTAGGACGGCTCGAGCGACGCGGAGGTACAGGCCGAACCGGACGATACGGCGATGTCTTTCAGCGACATCAGCAGCGATTCGCCTTCGACGTAGTTGAAGCTCAGGTTCAGGTTGTGCGGTACACGTGCTGTCTGGCTGCCATTGACGTACAGCTCTTCAAGGTTTGAGACCTGCTTGAAGAAGCGGTCGCTCAGGGCCTTGATGCGCGCGTTTTCTGCAACCATTTCCTGCTTGGCAATGGCGAAGGCTTCGCCCATGCCGACGATCTGGTGGGTCGGCAGGGTGCCCGAACGCATGCCGCGCTCATGACCGCCGCCGTGAATGATGGCTTCAAGACGTACACGCGGCTTGCGGCTGACGTACAGCGCGCCGATGCCTTTCGGGCCATAGACCTTGTGCGCCGAGAACGACATCAGGTCGACTTTCAGCTTTTGCAGGTCGATTTCGACCTTGCCGGCCGACTGGGCCGCGTCGACATGGAACAGTACACCGCGCGAACGGGTCAGTTCACCGATGGCGGCGATGTCGTTGATCGAGCCGACTTCGTTGTTCACATGCATCAGCGAGACCAGGATGGTGTCGTCGCGCAGCACCGCTTCTACCATGGCCGGGGTGACGATGCCGTCTTCGCCTGGCTCCAGGTAAGTGACTTCAAAACCTTCGCGCTCCAGCTGGCGAGCGGTATCCAGGACCGCCTTGTGCTCGATCTTGGAGGTAATGATGTGCTTGCCTTTGGTCTGATAGAAGTGCGCGACACCTTTGAGCGCGAGGTTGTCGGACTCGGTGGCACCGCTGGTCCAGACGATTTCGCGCGGATCGGCGTTGATCAGCTCGGCAACCTGACGGCGACCGTTCTCCACCGCTTCCTCGGCCTTCCAGCCAAAGACGTGGGAGCGCGAGGCCGGGTTACCGAAGTTCCCGTCGACCAACAGGCAGTCGGCCATCTTCTGGGCCACGCGTGGGTCGACCGGAGTGGTCGCAGAGTAATCAAGGTAGATCGGCAACTTCATTTGTCTCTCCTATCAGGCGGTGGCGTCGCTCGTCGTCCCAGGGGATCAATCGACGGCAGACGTCTCAATCTTGTCCAGCTGGGCGGTTCGTCCTGCGACACGGCGCAGGTCCTGGCGCTGGGCGACTTCCTGCACATCACGGCGCTTGACGAGGTCGGCCAGGCTTATGCCACTGAGGAATTCATGGATCTGCTGGCTGAGGTCGCACCACAGGTGGTGGGTCAGGCAGGTATCACCGGCATGGCAGTCACCGAGCCCCTGGCAGCGGGTGGCGTCGACCGATTCGTTGACCGCGTCGATAACCTGGGCCACCTGGATGGTTTCCATGCCCCGCGACAGCTGGTAGCCACCGCCTGGACCGCGCACACTGGAAACCAGGCTGCTGCGGCGCAGCTTGGCGAACAGCTGCTCCAGATAAGAGAGGGAAATGCCCTGGCGCTCGGAAATATCGGCCAAAGACACCGGCCCATGCTTCGCGTGCAACGCCAGGTCGAGCATGGCGGTCACGGCGTATCGGCCTTTGGTAGTCAGTCGCATGGCTATTGGGTACCACGGGAGTTTCAGGATGTGTGCGAGTATGCGATTCCCGAGCATTTAAGTCAACTATTAGACCTACTGCTTTAGTCGGGATTGCATCAGGGAGGCGGGCGCGATTGTAGCAGACGAGGGGCGTGAGCACACGCCCCGCATGCCACCATGACTTCAGTGCGGCGCGATCAATGCGGCTGAGTGTCGCGCTGGGCCACTTGGGCAGCCTCGCTGAAGTCGTCCTCCGGCAAGGCCGGCAGTTCCTTGGCACAATAGTCACTGCCCATCTTGGTCAGCGCGCCACACATACCCTCCAACCGTTCGTCGACGGCCTGCAGGTGATCGAGCATCTGGCCGATGGCCCGCGCCACCGGGTCGGGCATGTCGCCACTGACACCATAGGCGTCGAAGCCGATCTTCTCGGCCATTGCCTTACGCTTGGCTTCGACTTCGGTGTCCTCGCTCTTGACGATGATCCGCCCCGGAATGCCTACCGCCGTAGCCCCGGCCGGCACCGCCTTGGTGACCACCGCATTGGAACCGATCTTGGCCCCGGCGCCGACGGTGAAAGGCCCCAGCACCTTGGCACCCGCCCCTACCACCACGCCGTTTTCCAAGGTGGGGTGGCGCTTGCCCTTGTTCCAGCTGGTGCCACCGAGCGTCACCCCCTGGTACAGGGTGACGTCATCGCCGATCTCGGCGGTTTCGCCAATGACGATACCCATACCGTGGTCGATGAAAAAGCGCCGGCCAATGGTGGCGCCAGGGTGGATTTCGATACCGGTCAGCCAGCGACCGAAGTTCGACACCAGCCGGGCCAGCCATTTGAAATCACGCCTCCACAGCGCATTGCCCAGGCGGTGCAGCCAGATGGCATGCATGCCGGGGTAGCAGGTGAGCACCTCGAAGGCATTGCGTGCAGCCGGGTCACGGTGGAATACGCTTTGAATATCTTCACGCAGGCGTTCGAACATCTGTCAGTCCTTCCGTTTATGCGGCTCGCCCCGGACCACCTTCTGGGTCTCGGTGAGGATGCCGCGCAAAATGCTCATTTCCGAACGCTCGACCGCCACCCGTCCATACAGCCGGCGCAAGCGCGGCATCAGGTGCTTGGGCTTTTCGGGGTCGAGGAAGCGAATGCCCACCAGGGTTTTCTCCAGGTGGTCGTAGAACAGCTCCATTTCATCCATGGTCGCCAGCTCAGCGGCGTCAACCTTCTCGACTTTGGCCGGCGCTTCACCGGCAGCCAGCCAGGCCATGCGCACCTCGTAGGAGAGCACCTGCACGGCAGCCGCCAGGTTCAGCGAGCTGAAGTCGGGGTTGGAGGGAATGTGCACGTGGAAGTGACATCGCTGCAGTTCTTCGTTGGTCAGGCCGGCGTGCTCGCGCCCGAACACCAGGGCGATTTCCTCGCCGCCATTGGCATGCTCCACCGCCTTGGCACCGCATTCACGCGGGCCGATCAACGGCCAGGGAATGCTGCGCTCGCGGGCGCTGGTGCCCATCACCAGGTTGCAGCCGACCAGCGCCTGTTCGAGGCTGTCGACCACCTGGGCATTGTCCAGCACATCGTCGGCGCCCGAAGCACGGGCACTGGCATCCACGGCGGGGAATTCTTTCGGCTGCACCAGCACCAGACGCGACAAGCCCATGTTTTTCATGGCACGTGCAGCGCCGCCGATGTTGCCGGGGTGGCTGGTATTGACCAGAACAACACGAATATTTTGCAGCAAGGTGTTGTGCTCACAGATGCAGGAATCAGGGCCTTCGATCTTACAGAACCGACAGACGTAACGCCATGAAAGCAAATGTGACACTTCTGCCGCCAAAGTTTTCTGCTAGAATGATCGGCTTTCTTCTTTAACATCTCCAGGTGACCCGCCCATGCAGCCTATGCTGAATATCGCCCTGCGCGCCGCTCGCAGCGCCAGTGAACTGATTTTCCGCTCCATCGAACGCCTGGATAGCATCAAGGTCGATGAGAAAGAGGCCAAGGACTACGTTTCCGAAGTCGATCGCGCCGCCGAGCAGAGCATCGTCAACGCACTGCGCAAGGCCTACCCGAACCACTCCATCCAGGGCGAGGAAACCGGCCTGCACGCGGGTAGCGGCGAAGAAGGCAAAGATTACCTGTGGATCATCGATCCGCTGGACGGCACCACCAACTTCCTGCGCGGTATCCCGCACTTCGCCGTCAGCATCGCCTGCAAATACCGCGGCCGCCTTGAGCACGCCGTGATCGTCGACCCGGTTCGCCAGGAAGAATTCACCGCCAGCCGTGGCCGTGGCGCCCAACTCAATGGCCGCCGCCTGCGCGTCAGCTCGCGCACAAGCCTGGAAGGCGCCCTGCTGGGCACCGGCTTCCCGTTCCGTGATGGCCAGATGGCGGACATGGACAACTACCTGGGCATGTTCCGCGCCTTGACCGGCCAGACCGCCGGCATCCGCCGCGCCGGCTCCGCCAGCCTGGATCTGGCCTATGTGGCTGCTGGCCGCTTCGACGCCTTCTGGGAGTCGGGCCTGTCCGAATGGGACATGGCAGCTGGCGTACTGCTGATCCAGGAAGCCGGTGGCTTGGTGAGCGACTTCAACGGTGGCCACGACTTCCTCGACAAAGGCCACATCGTTGCAGGCAACATCAAGTGCTTCAAGGCGGTACTGACTGCCATCCAGCCGCACCTGCCAGAAAGCATGAAGCGCTAAGCGCAGATTGCCGGCAAACAAAAAGCACCTCTTGAGGTGCTTTTTTGTGCCTGGTGGTTTTGCGTGGCCTGTACCGACCTCTTCGCGGGTAAACCCGCTCCTACATGGATCGCATTGCCCCTGTAGGATCGGGTTTACCCGCGAAGAGGCCGGCACAGACACCGCAAATCACTGACCCGCTTCGCTCAGAATCAGCTTGCCATTCTTGTCCAGCGGAATGGTCGATCCCGGCTCGCGATCCATCTTCACCTTGCCTACCTGATCACCGATGGAATAGGTCACGTTGTAGCCCACCACCTTCTCACTGATGTCGTTGACCGTATTGCAGCGGGTTTGCGTGGTTGTGTAGGTATCACGCTCCTGCATGCCTTCCTGCACCTTGTTACCCGCATAACCACCACCGACCGCACCGGCCACCGTGGCAATCTTCTTGCCGGTACCGCCACCAATCTGGTTACCCAACAGACCACCTGCCAACGCACCGACCACGGTACCGGCAATCTGGTGTTGATCCTTGACCGGCGCCTGGCGCGTCACAGTCACGTCCTTGCAAACTTCACGCGGGGTTTTCACCTGCTGCTTGATCGGCTGCACGTCAGTCACCTGGGCGACTTCGGGGCCTTTGTTCACCAAGCTGTAGGTCGCCACAGCACCTCCGGCAGTTACACCGACAGCACCCAGCACCGCACCCACCAGCATTGATTTATTCACGTGAACCTCCTGATCGTACCAGCGGGTGTGAACCCGCGCTTCTCCCAGCCTTGGAGCAAAAAAAAAGGCGCGAGTTCAACACTCGCGCCTTTTCATCGCCAAACGGCGCAGGAAAAACCTACGGACGTTCGTCCACACCTTCGGCCTTGACCGGCGGAATGAGATCCTCGCTGCTCAGGTTCAGCCAGATCAGTACCACGTTGGCGATATAGATCGACGAGTAGGTACCAGCCATGACACCAATGAACAGGGCCAACGAGAAACCGAACAGGTTGTCACCCCCGAAGAACAGCAGCGCGGCAATGGCCAGCAAGGTCGAAACCGAAGTGGCGACGGTACGCAGCAGGGTCTGGGTGGTGGAAACGTTGATGTTCTCGATCAACGAGGCCTTGCGCATGACGCGGAAGTTTTCACGTACCCGGTCGAACACAACGATGGTGTCGTTCAGCGAGTAACCGATGATCGCCAGCACCGCCGCCAGCACCGTCAGGTCGAAGGTGATCTGGAAGAACGACAGGATACCCAGCGTTACCACCACGTCGTGGATCAGCGAAACGATCGCCCCCACGGCGAACTTCCACTGGAAACGGAACGCCAGGTAGATGAGGATGCCGCCCAAGGCCAGCAACATGCCTATGCCACCCTGGTCACGCAGCTCTTCACCCACCTGAGGACCGACGAACTCGACACGCTTGACCTTCGCCGGGTTGTCACCTCCAGCCTTCTGCAGGGCTTCAGCTACCTTGTTACCCAGCATGGGATCGTCGCCAGGCATGCGCACAAGCAGGTCAGTGGTAGCACCGAAGCTCTGCACCACGGCCTCGTTGAAGCCGGATTCGACCAACTCGGCACGCACAGCCTTGACGTCGGCCGGGCGCTCGTAGGTCAGCTCGATCAGCGTACCCCCGGTGAAGTCCAGCCCGAAGTTCAGGCCCTTTTGCCACCAGCTGAACAGCGCCAACACGGTGAGGAGCACGGTGACGGCGAACGCGACATTGCGCACGCCCATGAAATTGATGGTTTTCATCGCAGCTCCCTCAAACCCACAGCTTCTTGATGTCACGCCCGCCACAGGTCAGGTTGACCAATGCACGGGTCACCATGACGGCGGTGAACATCGAGGTGAAAATCCCGAGGGACATGGTGACCGCAAAGCCTTTGACCGGGCCGGTACCCATGGCAAACAGGATGCCGCCGACCAACAGGGTGGTCAGGTTGGCGTCGACGATTGCCGAGTAGGCGCGATTGAAGCCTTCGTGGATGGCGCGCTGCACCGACATGCCAGCCGCGATCTCTTCGCGAATACGCGAGAAGATCAGCACGTTGGCGTCCACCGCCATACCCATGGTCAACACGATGCCGGCAATACCCGGCAGGGTCAGGGTCGCCCCCAGCAGCGACATCAACGCCAGCAGCAGCACCATGTTGCCCGCCAGGGCGATGGTGGCCAGCACACCGAAGGCGCGGTAGATGGCGATGATGAACAGCGAGACGAACAGCATGCCCCACAGCGACGCATCGATACCCTTGGTGATGTTGTCAGCACCCAGGCTTGGGCCAATGGTACGTTCTTCAGCGAAGTACATCGGCGCGGCCAGGCCACCGGCACGCAGCAGCAGGGCCAGCTCGGACGATTCGCCCTGGCCATTCAAGCCGGTGATGCGGAACTGGCTACCAAGCGGCGACTGGATGGTCGCCAGGCTGATGATTTTTTTCTCTTCGACGAAGCTTTGCACGGCAACGTCCTTCTCGACGCCGCCGACGGTTTGCTTGACGTAGCGGGTAACCGGCTTCTGCTCGATGAAGATCACCGCCATGCTACGGCCGACGTTGCTACGGGTAGCACGGCTCATCAGCTCGCCACCGTGGCCATCCAGGCGAATGTTCACCTGCGGGCGGCCATGCTCGTCGAAGCTGGCCTGGGCGTCGGTAACCTGGTCACCCGTGATGATCAGGCCCCGCTCGACTGCGGCGGAGCGGCCGCCCTCACGGAACTCGAACACCTCGGTAGTGGCCTTGGATGCACCCGGTTCGGCACCGAAGCGGAACTCCAGGTTGGCCGTTTTACCGAGGATACGCTTGGCTTCGGCAGTGTCCTGCACGCCAGGCAGCTCGACCACGATACGGTTGGCGCCCTGGCGCTGTACCAGAGGCTCTGCCACACCCAGCTCGTTCACGCGGTTGCGTACGGTGGTGAGGTTCTGCTTGATCGAGTATTCGCGGATCTCGGCGACTTTCGCCTGGGTCAGCGCCAGACGCAGCACCGCAAGCTCGTTGCGCTCGGTGGTGGTCAGGTCGAAATCATTGAAATTCTTGCGGATCAGGGCACGTGCCTGTTCGCGGGTGGCATCGTCAGCGAAGCCCAGCATGATGCCGCCATCCTGCTGAGGCAGGCTGCGGTAGCGGACGCGCTCTTTGCGCAGCAAGGTCTTGACCTCGCCTTCGTAGACTTTCATGCGGGCAGTCATGGCCTTGTCCATGTCCACTTCCAGCAGGAAGTGCACACCACCAGACAGGTCCAGGCCCAGTTTCATCGGGCTTGCGCCCAGGTTGCGCAGCCATTGCGGGGTAGTCTGGGCCAGGTTCAGGGCCACGACGTAATCATCGCCCAGTGCCTTGCGCACGACATCCTTGGCTGGCAGCTGGTCTTCCTGATTGGTCAGGCGGATCAGCCCGCTGCCCTTTTCACCCAGGCTTGCGCCCTTGACAGCGATCTTGGCATCGACCAGCGCCTTACTGACGCGATCGAGGTCGGCCTGATTCACCTGCAGCGCCGAGCTGGCACCGCTGATCTGTACCGCCGGGTCATCCGGGTAGAGGTTGGGAGCGGAATAAATGAAACCGACCACCAGTACCAGCACGATCAGTGCATATTTCCACAGAGGATATTTGTTCAGCATCACGCCGCCCGTTCAAGACGCGGGGCGCTTTGCGCGCCCCGACTGGAAAATAAAACCGGTAACTCAGATAGCCTTGAGCGTACCTTTTGGCAGGGTCGCAGCAATGGCACCCTTCTGGAACTTCAGTTCGACGGTGTCGGACACTTCCAGCACCACGAAGTCATCGGAAACCTTGACGATCTTGCCGGCGATGCCGCCGTTGGTGACAACTTCGTCACCTTTCTGCAAGTTGCTCAGCAGGTTCTTCTGCTCTTTCGCGCGCTTGGCCTGCGGGCGCCAGATCATCAGGTAGAAGATGACCAGGAAACCGACCAGGAAAATCCACTCGAAGCCGGTACCGGCTGGGCCAGCGGCAGGTGCTGCAGCGTCCGCGTATGCGGCGGGGATGAAGAAGCTCATTGGGCACTCCTAATGTAATTTTCTAATAATGGATGCGGACAGTCAGTCCAAGGGCGGTACAGGAAGCCCGCGCTTGGCGTAGAAGGCGTCGACAAAGGCGGCCAATTTACCCTGTTGAATAGCCTCGCGTAAACCGGCCATCAAGCGCTGATAATGGCGCAAGTTGTGGATGGTATTCAGCATGCTGCTCAGCATTTCGCCGCATTTGTCCAGATGATGGAGATAGGCGCGCGAGAAGTTGGTGCAGGTATAGCAGTCACAGGTCGGATCCAGCGGCGATTCATCGTGACGATGGAACGCATTGCGGATCTTGATCACCCCTGTATCAACGAACAGATGACCGTTGCGCGCGTTACGCGTCGGCATCACGCAGTCGAACATGTCGACGCCGCGGCGCACACCCTCAACGAGATCTTCCGGTTTGCCTACCCCCATAAGGTAACGAGGTTTGTCAGCAGGCATCTGGTCCGGCAGGTAATCCAGCACCTTGATCATTTCGTGCTTGGGCTCGCCCACCGACAGGCCGCCAATGGCCAGGCCGTCGAAACCGATGTTTTCCAGGCCTTCCAGCGAGCGCATGCGCAGGTCCTGGTACATGCCACCCTGAACAATGCCGAACAGCGCTGCGGTGTTGTCGGCATGGGCGTTCTTCGAGCGCTGGGCCCAGCGCAGCGACAACTCCATGGAAGTGCGTGCCACATCGTGCTCGGCCGGGTACGGGGTGCACTCGTCGAAGATCATTACCACGTCCGAGCCCAGGTCACGCTGAACCTGCATCGACTCTTCCGGGCCCATGAACACCTTGGAACCATCGACCGGCGAAGCGAAGGTCACGCCCTCTTCCTTGATCTTGCGCATGGCGCCCAGGCTGAATACCTGGAAACCACCGGAGTCGGTGAGGATCGGGCCTTTCCACTGCATGAAATCGTGCAGGCCGTTGTGCTTCTTGATCACCTCGGTGCCCGGACGCAGCCACAGGTGGAAGGTGTTGCCGAGGATCATCTCGGCGCCGATGGCCTCGATGTCGCGTGGCAGCATGCCCTTGACCGTGCCATAGGTCCCCACCGGCATGAATGCCGGAGTTTCCACGGTGCCGCGTGGGAAGGTGATGCGACCCCGACGGGCCTTGCCGTCGGTGGCCAGCAGTTCGAAGGACATTCGACAGGTGCGACTCATGCTTGATCCTCGGGCCCGCGTGGCGCCGGATTGCGGGTGATGAACATGGCATCACCGTAACTGAAGAAGCGGTACCCGTGCTCGACCGCCGCTGCGTAGGCAGCCATGGTCTCGGGGTAGCCGGCGAAAGCCGAGACCAGCATCAGCAGCGTGGACTCCGGCAGATGGAAGTTGGTGACCAGGGCGTCGACCACATGGAACGGCCGGCCCGGGTAGATGAAGATGTCGGTGTCGCCACTGAAGGCCTTGAGCACGCCATCACGCGCGGCGCTTTCCAGCGAACGCACACTGGTGGTGCCAACCGCGATCACCCGACCACCACGGGCCCGGCAGGCCTCGATGGCATCGACCACATCCTGGCCCACTTCGAGCCACTCTTTATGCATGTGGTGGTCTTCGATCTTGTCGACCCGCACCGGCTGGAAGGTGCCGGCGCCCACATGCAGGGTGACGAAGGCGCGCTCGACGCCCTTGGCGGCGATCTTTTCCAGCAGCGCCTCGTCGAAGTGCAGGCCTGCGGTAGGCGCGGCAACCGCGCCGGCGCGCTGGGCGTACACAGTCTGGTAGCGCTCACGGTCGGCGCCCTCGTCCGGGCGGTCGATATAGGGCGGCAGCGGCATGTGGCCGACACGGTCGAGCAACGGCAGCACCTCTTCGGTGAAGCGAAGTTCGAACAGCGTGTCATGGCGCGCGACCATTTCGGCCTCGCCACCGCCATCGATGAGGATGACCGCGCCTACCTTGGGCGCCTTGCTGGCGCGCACATGGGCCAGCACCCGGTGGCTGTCGAGCACGCGTTCGACCAGTACCTCCAGCTTGCCGCCGGAGGCTTTCTGGCCGAACAACCGCGCCGGGATCACTCGGGTGTTGTTGAACACCATCAAGTCGCCGGGGCGCAGATAGTCGAGCAAGTCGGGGAATTGCCGGTGCGCCAGCGCGCCGGTAGGCCCATCGAGCACCAGCAGACGGCTGCCATGGCGCTCGGCCAACGGGTGGCGGGCGATCAGGGAATCAGGGAGTTCGAAGGAAAAATCGGCGACGCGCATGATGATGTTCGGTTCGGCAGGGCCGGGAAGTTTAGCCCAATGTGTGAAAATTGACCATGAAAGCCGATTGACCGACCAGCGGCACCTCTTTATACTGCGCGCCACGCCCTGATGGCGGAATTGGTAGACGCGGCGGATTCAAAATCCGTTTTCGAAAGGAGTGGGAGTTCGAGTCTCCCTCGGGGCACCAAATCCGGAAAAAACCGACCTTACGGTCGGTTTTTTTGTGCCTGCGATTCACGCACGTCGTTGACGCCGCCCCCCTGACTCCCGCGCCTCCCCCCATACCTGCATTCTATTGGCCGCCCCTTGCGCTAGCACTTAAGCTGTCATTCGTCAGATATATTCCGAAAGTATTGTTAGCGTAATGGCACTTCGCCATAGTGGCGCTCCCCTTTCTCCACGCAATGTGTGTCCCATGAAAACAATCGCGCCCTGCATGGCGGCAATGATGCTGCTCAGTGGGTGCAATGGAGTGCCAACGTCGTACGTTTCAGATCCCGTCTACAGTCAGGCTTTCGTGGTCACTTCTGGTGCCCCTCTGCCGATGTTGCTGATGGCCAGCGCCATCCAGTGGAACGAGGATTACGCTGTAACCGCCAAACACACCCCCTTCCTGCGCAACGTGGTCCACGAGGGCCTCGGTGACGTAGTGTTCTTCAAGCACAAAGCCAGCAGCGTGCCGCACTGGCGCCAGTACGTGCCTGGGGAAGCCGTGACGGCGGTGGGCTTCAACAGTTTCATGATGCCGATGCAGGGCAAGGGCCATGCCCTGTCGTCGCTGGTACGGCTTGAAGGTACGCCTGGCAGTGTTTTCTACTCGGTGCATGACGGCCCGATCACCAAAGGCATGTCGGGTGGGCCTGTGTTTGCCGATGACGGCAAGGTGGTGGGCATCAACGTGGCCATCATTCCTACCGACGAGATCAATGCGGGCAAGCGCCCGGACCTGGTCGGCAAGGACCGTATCAGCGTGTTCATGTCGTTCAGCGAAATCGATAAGGAATGGCGACGCTATCAGTACCTGCTGGCGCACAAGGCCAAGCCCAAGGCACCGGCTGCGGTCAAAGGCTACGTGGCGGTGGCCGCCAAACCGTGAATCGGGGCGCGGTGTTGGATGGAAAGCGGCCTATGATGTGAGGCTGATGGCCTCTTCGCGGGTAAACCCGCTACAGGGCCTGCACAGGATTTGAGCCTTGTGCAGTACCTGTGGGGGCGGGTTCACCCGCGAAGAGGCCCTGCCAGCCAACGCGAGAAGGACCTGCCATGCACCTGACCCACCGCCCCATCCGGCCAGAAGACATCCCCGTTATCTGCAGCTTCCCGCAGAGCCCGGACGAACTGTTCTACATGTTCCCCAAAGCCACCTACCCCCTCACCCCCAACCAGCTGAGCGACGCCATAGCCCAACGCAGCGGCTCCACGATAGTGGAAGGTGACGGCGCTGTCCTGGCCTTCGCCAATTTCTACAAAGCCGAAAATGGCGGCCTATGTGCCCTGGGCAACGTAGTGGTGGCCCCCGGCACCCGCGGCCTTGGTGTAGCGCGTTATCTGGTAACGGCCATGATCGACCTCGCCCGCCAGCAGTACAGCGCCCGGGAGGTCTGGGTGTCATGCTTCAATCACAACACCGCCGGCCTGCTGCTTTATCCACAACTGGGTTTCATGCCGTTCGGCATCGAGGAGCGGCAGGCGTGGGATGGCACGCGGGTAGCGTTGGTGCAGATGAAGCAAATACTGACTTAACCGAACTGGATCAGCGGGTCATTGCATGTGGCTGAACGAGAAGGTCCACCCCCAGAGCACGAATGACCCTCAATACAGTGTCAAAACGAGGCTTCGCGCCAGGGCTCAGCGCCTTGTACAGGCTTTCTCTACCCAGCCCACTCTCCGTAGCAATATGTGTCATGCCCCGTGCACGAGCGATATGGCCAAGTGCTCGAATGATTTCCTCGGTATCGCCATCTGATAGCACTTGGCTAAGGTATTCACTGATTGCCTCATCGCTGCTCAACAAGGCTGCCATATCAAACGGGATCAATTTTTCGCTCATTTCATCTCCTTCAGCAGCTTTCTGGCTTTGGATGTCGGCGGCTTGGGTGGCAGTAGCCAAGCGGCAAAGCTTTCCGTCTGTTCAACGAGAAACATCAAGTGGTCACCCAATCGTATCCTTATGGATACACCCATTCAAGGATTGAAGCGAACCACTCTGTCGTTTTCGAGCTGAATCAGGAATACAGGCACACCTGATAGGCCGGTCGAATTTTTCCCTTCGTTTCAGCTACAAAATCCCTTGCAACATTCAACCCTCGAACCTTCGACGAGCCTCGACGTCCCATCCTGCATCCCCCGCGTTTCGAGGTACCCTCGCGTGAAAGACGTCATCGCCCGCAAGTACCGCCTGGTGGTGAAGACCATCGGCTATATCGGCTGGTCGCTGTTCTGGCTGCTGATCTGGGATGTGCTGGTCACCATCGATTTCATGCTGTTCTTGAACAGCAAGTTCACCCTGCCACTGATCCCGCTGACCCTGCTGGGCTCAGCGCTGGTGGTGCTGGTGAGTTTTCGCAACAGCAGCGCCTACAGCCGCTGGTGGGAGGCTCGCACCCTGTGGGGCGCGCTGGTGAACAGTTCGCGTAGCTTCGCCCGGCAGACGCTGACGCTGATCGATGACCCGGATGACGGCCTGAACCCGGTCAAGGCCACCCTGCTGCGCCGGCATATCGCCTATGTGAACTGCCTGGCGGCGCACTTGAAAGGCGAAAGCTGCCCGGAGGAGCTGATGGCCTTCATCCCCCCGGCGGAGTTCGAACGGCGCAACCGCTCGAACAATTTCGCCAATGACATTCTCGGCGGCTCGGCAGCCTTGCTGGCGCGGGAATACCAGGCCGGGCGGCTGGACAGCATTCGTCTGGCGCGGCTGGAGTCGACGCTGGTAGACCTGTCTAATGCCCAGGGCGGCATGGAGCGGATTGCCAATACGCCATTGCCCTACCCCTATGTGTATTTCCCACGGCTGTTCATCACCCTGTTCTGCCTGATCGTGCCGGTGGGGCTTGTGGAGTCGTTGGGCTGGTTCACGCCGCTGGCGTCGACGGTGGTAGGGTTCATGTTGCTGGCCATCGAGCGGATCGGCACGGACTTGCAGAGCCCGTTCAGGTTCAGCGAGCATCAGATCCAGATGGATACCATATGCGAGACGATCGAGCGCAACCTGGAGTCGATGCAGCGGGAGGCGCAGTGTGCCGAGGCTGTAGACGCCTGAGAGATGTCGGGGCTGCTTTGCAGCCCGGGCTTTCCGTCAGGCCCGCACGTAGCGCTGACGCAACACATCACTCGACACATCCACCAGCAACACCAACACCAGCATACCGATGATCACCGTACTGGCCTGGGCCTCCTGGAACAGGCTCAAGGTGGTGTACAGCATCTGCCCCAACCCGCCCGCCCCGACGAAGCCGAGCACGCTGGCCATGCGGATGTTGTTCTCCCAGCGGTACAAGCTGTAGGCCAGCAACTGCGGCCACAGGTTGGGCAGGGTACCAAAGCAGAACGCCGCCACTTGGCTGCCCCCCTGCAAACGGATCGCCGCCGCCGGCTCGGGCGGGGCGTTCTCAAGCGCCTCGGCAAACAAACGCCCCAGCACGCCAGCGGTGTGCAACGCCAAAGCCAGGGTACCGGCATTCGGCCCCAGCCCAGCCGCCAGCACAGTCAGCGCTGCCCACACCAGTTCAGGAATGGCACGCAAGGCATTGAGCAGCAAACGCGCGGCCCCTTGCAACGGCCAACCGAAGCGCCCCGCCGCCGGCAGTGCCAGCAACATCCCCAATACCATTGCCAACAAGGTGCCCATGCCAGACATGGCCAGGGTTTCCAGCGCCCCGCGCCACACCGCCTTGAGGTGCCCCGCAGACAGATCCGGCTGCAGGAAGCGCCCGGCGTAGTCGCCCATCTGCCCCAGCCCGCCATTGCCGACCAGTGCGTGCAGGTCCAGCTCCAGATACGCGAACGAGGCCACCGCCGCTGCCACCATGGCGCCCAGCAACACCCAATTGATCACCCGGTTCATGCCAGCCTCCAGCGCAGCAGGCGGCTGAGCAGGTCGGCCAGGATCACCAGCAGCAAGAACGTCAACAGCATGCTCGCCACTTGCGCACCCGCAAACATGCGCATCGACAGGTCGATCTGCTGACCCAGCCCGCCAGCACCGACAAAGCCCATCACCACCGAAGCCCGCACCGCGCACTCCCAGCGGTACACGGTGTACGACACCACTTCGGAGGCAGCATTGGGCAGGATGCCGTAGAAAAACGCCGCCAGCCGGCCACTGCCCGCCTGCAACAAGGCATGCGCCGGGCGCTGGTCGACCGACTCGAAGATTTCGGCATAAACCTTGCCGAGCATGCCACTGTAGGTGATGGCGATAGCCAGTACGCCCGCCGTCGGCCCCAGCCCTACGGCGCGCACGAACAGCAACGCCCAGACGATTTCCGGCACGCTACGCAGGAAAATCAGTAGCCCACGCACCGGCAGGCGCAACAGTCGCGACCAGAGCCCGGCCCGCCCGCCGCGTGAAGCAGCACGCAAGGACAAGGCACGGCTGGCCAGCAAGCCAGCCGGGATCGCCAACATCAACGCCAGCGCCATGCCGGCAGTCGCCACGGCCAGGGTCTGCAAGGTGGCTTCATACAGCAGTGCAAGAAAATCGGCATCATGTGCCGGCGGCCAGAAGGCGCTGGTGAAGCTGGCAATCTGCTGACGGTTATCCGCCTGCAACAGCACCCCGGGGTTCAGTTCGCTTGTCTGGATAGCCGGCCACAGTACTGCTACCGCCAACAGGGCCAGCAGCAACCGTGGCAGCAGCGCGGGGTCGCGGGCGTCGGCCTTCAGCATCGCGGAATCTGCACGGTCAGGGTCGGCCCCTGGGTTGGCGGCGGAGCCAGTTGTTCGTTGGCGTATAGCGCGTCCAGCAGTTGCTCGGTGACCGCTTCGGCCGGGCAGTCAAACACAACCTGCCCTTCCCGAATGCCAATCACCCGCGGAAAATGCGCCAGCGCCAACTCTACGGCGTGCAGGCTCGCCACCAACGTCACGCCAGTGGCCTGCGCATGGCGATTGAGCAAGGCCAGGCTATGGTCGGCCAACACCGGGTCCATGGCCGACACCGGTTCGTCGGTCAGCAGCACCTGCGGACGCTGGTACAACGCCCGAGCAATGCCCACCCGCTGCAACTGGCCACCGGACAACTGCCCACACTGCACGAACAGCTTGTCGGCCAGGCCCAGTTCGGCCAACACCTGGCGCGCCCCCGGCACATCGCTGGGATACAGCAGGTTGAGCAAGCCGCGCAGCGTCCCCCACTGCCCCAGGCGACCCGCCAGTACGGCAGTCACCACCCGCTGACGCGGTGGCAAAGGCGGCGACTGATGCACCAGGCCAACCCGCGCACGCAGTCGCTGGCGTGCCCTTGCCGACAGTGCCCAAGGCTGCTCGCCAAGCAACTCCAGGCGCCCACTGCTGGGCTGGATGGCCGTGGCCATCAGGTGCAGCAAGCTGGACTTGCCCGCCCCCGACGGCCCGATGATGGCGACACGCTCGCCCTGCGCGATACGCAGGCTCACCGCATCAAGCGCGCGTACCTGGCCATGGCGCAGGCTGGCACCGTACAGATGAATTGCCGCATTCGAAGCTGTCACTTGAGCAGGCCGGCCTCGCGTGCAGCTTGTTCGGTGCCCTTGTAGTTCTCAGGCTTGGTCTCGATGAAGCGGCTGGCGGCCTGCAGGTCAAGGATCGCCTTATGCTCCGGGTTGCTCGGGTCGAGGTCCAGGAAGGCTTTCTTGATTTTCTGTTTCAACGCCGGGTCCATGTTGCCGCGCACGGTCCAGTTGTAGTCGAAGTAGGTTGGGGTTGTGGCGAACACCTTCACCTTGGTGGTGTCGACCTTGCCGGCATCCACCAGCTTTTGCCACACGCTGGCGTTGAGCACGCCACCATCGACCTTGCCAGCCTGCACCCAGGCCACGGTGGCATCATGGGCGCCAGAATAGGCCACGCGGCTGAAGTACTCTTCAGGCTTGATATTGTCCTGCTTGAGCATGAAGTAACGCGGCATCAGGCTGCCCGAAGTAGACGAAATGGAACCGAAGGCAAACGACTTGCCCTTCAGATCGCTCAGGCTCTTCACGTCGGGGTTGGCGGTGATGAACTTGGAGGTGAACTGTGCGTCCTGCTCACGCTGTACCAGTGGCGTGGCGGTCGGGTCCTTCAGGTGCACCTGAACGAACGTGAAGCCCCCCAGCCAGGCCAGATCGAGGCGGTCTGCGGCCAGCGACTCGACCACCGCCGGGTAGTCCGCCACGGGTACGAACTTCACCTCCATGCCCAGTTGCTTGGCCAGGTACTCACCCAAAGGCTTGAACTTGCGCTGCAGTTCGGTCGGCGCTTCGTCGGGGATGGCGCTGACCCGCAGGGTTTCTGCGGCCTGAACGACAGCGGCACAGCAAGACAGCACGAGGCCGGCGGCGAGCGCCAGGGGGCGGTTGAGCATGGGTGTTCTCCGGTTCAATAGCGGGGAAGTGCCGACACATTTGCCGACACCGGGAATTATAAGAGGCAAGGGCCTAAAGGCCAGCTTTGCTACAATCGCGCAACAATTTGACCTGCAGAGGTGCGTATGAGCGAGCCGATTCGCCTGACCCAGTACAGCCATGGCGCCGGCTGTGGTTGCAAGATCTCCCCCAAGGTGCTGGACGTGATCCTTGCCGAAAGCGGCACCCAGGCCCTGGACCCGAAACTGTGGGTCGGCAACGCATCGCGCGACGATGCAGCAGTGTACGCGCTGGACGACGAGCGCGGCGTGGTCTCGACCACCGACTTCTTCATGCCGATCGTCGATGACCCTTACGACTTCGGCCGCATTGCCGCCACCAACGCCATCAGCGACATCTATGCCATGGGCGGCGACCCGCTGATGGCCATCGCCATCCTCGGTTGGCCGGTCAACGTGCTGCCGCCGGAAGTCGCCCGCGAAGTCATCCGCGGCGGCCGTGCGGTGTGCGCCGAAGCGGGTATCCCGCTGGCCGGCGGCCACTCGATCGACGCGCCCGAGCCGATCTTTGGCCTGGCCGTCACCGGGGTGGTCAGTAAACGCCACCTCAAACGCAACGACACCGCCAGCGCAGGCTGCCAGCTGTACCTGACCAAGCCCTTGGGCATCGGCATCCTCACCACTGCCGAAAAGAAGGCCAAGCTGCGTGTGCAGGACCAAGGCCTGGCTCGCGACTGGATGTGCACCCTCAACACGCCCGGCAGCCGCTTCGGCAAACTGGACGGGGTCAAGGCCATGACCGACGTCACCGGCTTCGGCCTGCTCGGCCACCTGGTCGAGCTGGCCGAAGGCAGCGGCCTCACCGCGCACCTGAACTACGCCGCCGTGCCACGCCTGCCTAGTGTCGACCATTACCTGGCCGAAGGCTGCATCCCCGGTGGAACCCTGCGCAACTACGACAGCTACGGGCACAAGATCGGCGCCCTGAGCGACGACCAGAAGCACCTGCTGTGCGACCCGCAGACCAGCGGTGGCTTGCTGGTAGCTGTTGCCCCGGAGGGTGAAGCCGAGTTCCTCGCCGTGGCTGCCGAACTGGGCCTGAAACTGTCCCCGATCGGCAAGCTGGTCGAGCGACAGAGCCATGCGGTCGAGGTGATCTGATGCGCCCCGACTGCACCGACTTCCGTCAGCTGTTCCTCGACGACGTGCCGATGATGGACATGCGCGCCCCCGTCGAATTCGCCAAAGGCGCCTTTCCTGGCGTGGTAAACCTGCCGCTGATGAACGACCAGGAGCGGCAGAAGGTCGGCACCTGCTACAAGCAGCAGGGCCAGGCCGCCGCCATCGCCCTGGGCCACCAGCTGGTCAGTGGCACCACCAAGCAAGCCCGTCTGGAGGCCTGGGCAGCGTTTGCCAAGGCGCACCCTGACGGTTACCTGTACTGCTTCCGTGGCGGCCTGCGATCGCAGATCGTGCAGGGCTGGCTGCGCGATGAGGCGGGTATTCAGTACCCGCGTGTCAAAGGCGGCTACAAGGCCATGCGTACCTTCCTGCTGGAGACTACCCAGCAAGCGGTGGAGCAATGCGATTTCGTACTGGTCGGTGGACTGACCGGTACCGGCAAGACCGATGTGCTGCACCAGCTGGACAACGTGCTGGACCTTGAAGGCCACGCCAACCATCGCGGCTCCAGTTTCGGCAAGCGCGCCACGGCGCAACCGGCGCAGATCGACTTTGAAAACCAGCTGGCAATCGACGTGCTGAAAAAGCGCGCCCGCGGTATCGGGCAGTTCGTTCTGGAAGATGAAGGCCGCATTGTCGGCAGCTGCACGGTGCCGCTGGAGTTGTACCAAGGCATGCAGCATTACCCGCTGGTGTGGCTTGAAGACAGCTTCACCAACCGCGTGGAGCGCATCCTGCGCGACTACGTGGTCAACCTGAGCGCCGAGTTCAAGGCCGTGCATGGCGAAGAAGACGGTCCCCGGCTGTTTGCCGAGCGCATGCTGCAGAGCATGGCCAATATCTACAAGCGTTTGGGTGGAGAGCGCCATCAGCGCTTGTCCGAGATGCTGCGCGAAGCCCTGCAAGAGCAGCAGCGCAGCGGCGCAGTAGACCTGCACCGGGGCTGGATCGAAGGTTTGCTGAACGAGTACTACGACCCGATGTATGCCTACCAGCGCGCAGCCAAGGCCGAGCGCATCGAGTTTGCCGGGGATGCCGTGGAAGTACGCGAGTACCTCAAGGCCCGGGCGCTGCGCCAACCGCGCAAATAGAACCAGTACCCTGTAGGAGCGGGTTCACCCGCGAAGAAGGCCACGCGGAGCATGACACCGGCAAAGCCGGTGTTCGCGGCTGAACCCGCGCCTGCAAATGTGGGCCAATCATGCCTGAACAGGCGCTACTGCCCAGGGCTAAGCACCCGCTCCAGTTCCGCAGCGCGGTCGCGGGTCATGTCCATGATGCAGCTGCCACCTTCCAGCTGCGCCAGGGTCCCGCCACTGGCCTGTACATGGAACTGGCAATTGCCATCACGGTAGGCCAGCCACTTGCGCTGAACATCCCGCAGGCTCTTCTGCTGCCCGGCATCCAGCTTGCCCATCAGCTGCTTGTACACCCGGTTCAAGCGCTGGTCCTGCACTTGTGTTTCGGCCCCGATGCACGCGCTCATGGCCACGGTGCTGGAGGCCTTGTCCATGCACTGCCCGTAGGCCGCCGTGTAATCGTCCGCCATTGCTACCGGTAGCACGCAGGCCAGTGCCAGGCCTGCCAGGTAATGCTTGATCATGCTAACCCTCCTTGTGGGTATCAAAGCGTCTGCGGCTGCTCCGGAGGCATCAGCACCTTGCCTGGCTCGAAGCGCAGCGAGGGCATTTGCGTCGCTGCATACAACGTTACCCCCAGGGCGGCAATCAAGGCGACATCAAGCCAGTTCCAGCCTGGCATGTCGTCAGCCCTTCGCGCCTTCCAGCAAAACCAGGCTTGCCCCAGGCAAAACACCACCATCGCTACCAGCCACAGGTAGAAGCCAGCACCAAAGCCGGTAAGGTCATGAAACTCATAGCTGCGGTTATCCGGCAAACGGTCGATGCCAAAACTGCTGGCAGCCAGATACACCGCCCCAAGCCCGGCCAGCAAGGCCAGCCGACGAAACCGCCGATGAGCCAGGATGGCCAGGGCCAGCAGCGGATTGGCAAACCATTGGTACAAGCTGAACGGCATGCCCCATGGCCCGTACAACAGCATCTGCAGGGCCGGCATATGACGTTCGCCGCTCATCAGCGCGCCATCGAAGAACAGGGCGAGCAAATACAGCAGCAGGCTGATACTCAGGTAGAAAGCGGGCAAAGGGGATTCCTGAGAGAAACGGGACAGCCTACGACCTTAACCCAGGCCCTGCCCCGCTTCCAAATTCACGCTCGGGTGTTATGAGATCAGGCTACTGGCGGCTCAAGCAGCAGGCCGTAAATACCCGAGTCGGACAGCTCGCCAGCCACGCACCAGCGCGCCCGCAAGGTGCCTTCCAGCACAAAACCTTGGCGCTCCAGCGTGCGTGCAGAGCCCTGGTTGCGCGGGTCGATCTCGCCTTCCAGGCGGCGCATGTGCAGGGTGTGGGCGAGGTAGTCGATGAAACAGGTCAGAGCCTCGTCCATGTAGCCCCTGCCCTGCACCGCGCTGGCCAGGCAGTAGCCGATTTCGCCACGGCGGGAAATGTCGTCGATGTTGAACAGCTGGACCATGCCGATCAGTTCGCCGTTGTCGCGGCGGTACATGCCAAGCTTGAGCTGGTCGCCATTGGCATAGGCTTCGCGGTCGGCGGCCAGGGCGCTCTCGGCTTCGGCCAGGTCTTGCCAGGGGGCATGATGCCAATAGCGCATGACCTCGGGGTCGGCCATGATCGCCAGCCACTGCGCGGCATCGGCATGGCGCATGGGACGCAGTTGCAGGCGTGGGCTGTCGAGGCAGAGGTCACTGGGGAAACTGCGGGGTGGGGTCACGCCGGATCTCCTGTCCATTGCTGGGGAGATGACAGTTTAACGTCATGTGGGGTGGGTGGGGCAGGTCTTGGGTTATGGCGTGTGTTTGAGGAGGCTTGCCTTGGGATCTTCAGGGGCGCGTAGATCGAGCGCCGCCCACGCGGCGCATCGCGAGCGAAGCTCGCTCCTACATTTGTTTCGGGCCAGTCATTCCTGTCCCTTAAGGCATGCCCTCAGAGCCAGACCGCATCCCAGTGTGGATAATCCCCAATCCTGGAGACCAATCCTGCCCTTAGCGGATTGGCAATGATGTATCTGGCGACCTTCACCACATCATCATCATGACGCAGAGCCCGGTCGTGATAACCCGCCTGCCAGACCGGCACCATCCTTGCTCCAGCTTTGCGCAAAGCATGGCTGGTTCGGGATTTGAAACGCTGCATCAATGTCCCGAGTGTCACGTCTTTCAATTCAAGCAGCCAATGTACATGGTCGGGCATCACGACCCAGGCCAATGACCGGCAATGGTGCTCCTGATCTGCTCTACGAAGAAATTGAATTACCAAGCGCGCAAATTGGAAGTTCAGGAACAATGGACGGCGGTGATAGGTAACCGAAGTCAGCATGTACAGCCGGCCAGGCTCCGAACACCTTCCGCGACGTAGTAGACAGCCATGGGGTTTGGGCATGTGGTCATCCTTGAAAGACATGTCCAGGGCAGGATAGCGATGTCTGGCGGGCCCAATGAGGTTTACGGTTACAGAGTGTGAGTGGGCAGACATGACCGGGGATTGCGACAAGGCCATCGTGTGCATGGTGCGCATGATTTGGTTTTTGTGGTGGTACGCAAATCGAGCGCCGCCCGCGCGGCGCATCGCGAGCAAGCTCGCTCCTACATTGGTTTGGGCCAGTGTAGCCTGCACCCACGCGCGCCATTCGTTTCGGGCCAGTGCAGCCTGCACCCACGCGCGCCATTCGTTTCGGGCCAGTTATGCCTGTGACAGCCGCGCGCGACCGCCTTGTTTGAAAAACGCAATATCACGCCATGCGCCAAGGGGTCGCGCGCAAATCCCACAGGAATAATTGGCCCGAAACAAATGTAGGAGCGAGCTTGCTCGCGATGCGCCGCGCGGGCGGCGCTCGATCTCATAGGCGACGAACAACTCAAGGCATGCACCTGCCAGCCGCTACCGGCCCACCCGACAGGTACATCAGGCCATTACTCAACCCCTGCAATTGCAGATTGCGACAGGGCCACCGTGTGCATGCCTTGGTTTTTGTGGTGGTGCGCAAATCGAGCGCCGCCCGCGCGGCGCATCGCGAGCAAGCTCGCTCCTACATTGGTTTCGGGCCAGTGCAGCCTGCATCAACGCGTGCCATTCGTTTTGGGCCAGTTATGCCTGTGACAGCCGCGAGCGACCGCCTTGTTTGTACAACGCGATAGCACGCCATGCACCAAGGGGCGCGCGCGTCCTTCACAGGAATGACTGGCCTGAAATACAGGCTAACGAAAAACGCTCAGGCCACCTCAGCCCCATCATCCGGCCAATGCGGCTCGTTGGCCTCTGGCGGGGTCAGCGGCGGCAAACCATACGCCGCCCGCGCATCATCACAGCTCGGGTTATGCACCCCACCCTCCCACGACGCATCAAACTCGCGGCACGGGCTGGAACGGTTGGCGTAAATCGTACAAGCCACCTCTTTACCGATCTCGCCCTGAAGGCTGACACAGCGGCAGGGCTTGGCATCGGTGCCGATCATGGCAACGCGCGTGGGGTTGATCTGTACCACCAGGTCGTCCGGCACTACGCCCCCGGCAGACTGGCATTCGCCCCAGAAGAAGGACACACGGAAGTACCCGCAGCAGGCGCCGCAGTCAAGGCAAGGGTTATATTCAGACATGATGTCACGGAGGGAAGGTGGTTGTTATCGGGGCTGGCCCGCGGCGCCATTTTTAATCCAACCAGGGGCCGCTGGATAGAGGGGGAATGCAAAAAAAGTTGCCGCTGATCCGGCCACTGAACAAGGGCGACCAGTGCATTCACCGGCCGCCCCCTTTCAGCTAGCAGATGGGCTGGTAGGCTTCAGCATCCCAGCGTTGTAAACCCAGGCCTGCGCTCGGCTTGTAGTTGCCTCCCTGTACCTTGCTGAACTGCGTATGCACCTCACCACAATGCACCAGACGATCATTTTTATCGCCCTCGGTGAGTACCGTGTAGGACTCACTGCGCATGGCCTGATACTGCCTGTCGGCGGCCGCCATGACCTGGTGATACTTCATCAACTGACTGCTGCTCAAGGCCAGACGTTTGTCCAGGTGCACGCCCCAGCGGGTCAGGCAAACCTCGGCAAAGTGGCGAACGATCAGCCCAGGTTCGGCCAGCACCTTGCCATCGCCTGCGCCATCAGCCGAGGCGTTGCCCACCAGCGTGGCATGGCGACCCGGCATCGGATAAACGCATATCCGTGTCCCTTTGGCGACCGAAGGGATCACGCAGGCAAAACCTTTGGAGCGCTCATCCCTTGAGTAGAAGCCTACGTACTCTTTGACATTGTCCGCCAAGGTTACGCGCTCGGCCTGCAGGTTACCGACGCCAGGCACCGGGTCGATGGCGAATATGTTCACCGGTATGCCGCGCAATACCGGGTCTTGCGCCATGGCATTGGCCAGCATGTGGCAGCTGATCCCTCCCCTGCTCCAGCCCACCAGGTTGACCTGGGTTGGCAGGCGCGGTTTGCGGAACATGCTGATGATGCGCTCCTGCAGTTCCTGCGGGGTCGGGTGGCGATCGCCGTAGTCGTAGGTTCGCCAGAACCATGAGGCGGAGGAAGACACGTCCGGAATCGGCACGCCGGCAGCTTTCAGCCGCTCGTATTCTTGCTCACTGAGTTTGGTGCGCCGCCAGCTGCTTTCGCCTTTGATGACCTGCAGCACATGGTTGACGTTCTCCTCCCAGCCGCGGCCAAACAGCTGGCCGGTCCAGTTGAAATAGCCGCCGGGTTCGACGAACAGGTTGTCATCCTGAAGGTTGCCGCTGCCTGGGCCGTCGACGGCGATCCAGTGGGCGAATTCCCGGCTCTGGTCATTACTGGCCAGGGTCGAGACCAGCTCGCCATTCCAGAAGTTGGGATTGGCGTCGTCGAAACGGTGCGAGCCAGTGCCGCAGAAGTAGGCGGTGAAGACACTCATGGGGGATCTCTTTGGTGAGAAATGAGTGCTGACGGTAGGCGTACGGGTAACCAGAAGGCAGGCGGAAAACTCACCCAAGAGGCAGTTGGGGCTGCTTCGCAGCCCCAATGGGCTTACTTGCGAGCCAAACCATCAGCCCGGAACATTTGCCGGATCCCGCGGATGGCCTGGCGAATACGGTCCTGGTTCTCGATCAACGCAAAGCGAACATGGTCGTCCCCATAGTCACCAAAGCCGATCCCCGGCGACACGCAGACCTTGGCCTCGGCCAGCAGCTTCTTGGAGAACTCCAGCGAACCCAGGTGTGCATACTCCGGCGGGATCTTCGCCCACACGTACATCGACGCCTTGGGGTTCTCGACCATCCAGCCCAGTTCGTGCAGCCCTTTTACCAGCAGGTTACGGCGCTGGCGATACTGCTCGGCAATGTCGCGCACGCACTGTTGGTCGCCTTCCAGCGCGGCAATGGCTGCAACCTGTAGCGGGGTGAAGGTGCCATAGTCGTGGTAGCTCTTGATCCGCGCAAGGGCGCTGACCAGCTCGGGGTTGCCGACCATGAAGCCGATGCGCCAGCCTGCCATGTTGTAGCTCTTGGACAGGGTGAAGAACTCCACCGCAATGTCCTTGGCACCCGGCACCTGCATGATCGATGGGGCTTTCCAGCCGTCGTAGACGATATCGGCATAGGCCAGGTCATGCACCACCAGTACGTTGTACTGCTTGGCCAGGGCCACCACGCGCTCGAAGAAGTCCAGCTCCACGCACTGGGCGGTCGGGTTGGACGGGAAGCCCAGGATCATCATCTTCGGCTTGGGGATGGACTCGCGAATGGCCCGCTCAAGCTCGTTGAAGAAGTCCACACCCGGCACCAGCGGCACCGAACGCACCTGGGCACCGGCGATCACTGCGCCGTAGATGTGGATCGGGTAGCTGGGGTTGGGCACCAGCACCGTGTCGCCCTGGTCGAGGGTGGCCAGCATCAGGTGGGCCAGGCCCTCTTTCGAGCCGATGGTGACGATGGCTTCGCTTTCCGGGTCGATGTCGACCTCGTAGCGGTCCTTGTACCAGTTGGAGATGGCCCGGCGCAGGCGGGGGATGCCGCGCGAGGTGGAGTAGCCGTGGGTGTCTTCACGCTGGGCGACCTGTACCAGCTTCTCGACGATGTGCGGCGGGGTGGCGCCATCGGGGTTGCCCATGCTCAGGTCGATGATGTCCTCGCCACGACGGCGGGCAGCCATCTTGAGCTCGGCGGTGATGTTGAAGACGTAGGGGGGGAGACGATCGATGCGCGCAAAGCGGCGCGGCGAACCTGGGTTGGCCATGGCTTCCTCTGAGTACGTAAGCGCCCGGAACCGTCCGAGCGACGCTGGCCGATGTGGCGGCCTGAATCAGAAGATAATCCCGAGACAGGATACATGTAAAGGATAATTTCCTGTTTTATTAGATCTTTTCAGATCTATTGTTTGAAAATATGAAATTTATATTTCCCTGTGCTGGCATCTTCGCGGGCAAACCCTCTCCCACCGGGACCGCGCCACATGCAAAACCTGCGAAATAACTGTGGGAGCGGGCTTGCCCGCGAAGAGACTGGCACAGAAAAAACCCATAAAAAAACCCCGACGCAGAGGCCGGGGTTTTCGTGAAACAGGCAGCAGTTTCAGCGTGCGTAGGTCATCAGCACATCCGCAGCGGTCTGGCTGTCCACACCCATCATCACGCTCAGGGCAGTGACGGTGAGGATGGAGAAGCCGAACACCTTGCGGGCCCACTTGCTGTCGTCCTCGGCCTTGTAACCACCCCAGGCCATGTACAGCCAGTACAGGCCCATGGCAGCAGCCACGGCCAGGTAACCGAGGCCGGCGTAACCGCCGAGGGTAAGCATCAGGGTGGCGAGCACGAAGGCCAGCACGTACAGCACGATCTGCTTTTTCGCCGCGAGGATGCCGCGGGCCACCGGCAGAACCGGAATGTTGGCAGCGCTGTAATCCTTGAAGCGGAAGATCGCGATGGCAAAGCTGTGCGGCATTTGCCAAAGGCTGAACATCACCAGCAGGGTTACCGCAGCCAGGTCGAAGCTGTTGCTCACGGCGCAGTAGCCGATCACCGGAGGCATGGCACCCGACAGGCTGCCGACCAAGGTGCCGTGCACCGATTTACGCTTCAGCCACAGGCTGTAGAAACCGACGTAGACGACAAAGCCAATCAGTGCGCAGAACGCAGACAGCGGGTTGGCCTGGACATACAGCAGGCTGAAACCCGCCACCCCGAGCAGGGTGGCGTAGATCAGCGCGAGGGGCAGCGACATGCCGCCCTGAACCATGACACGGTTCTTGGTGCGCTCCATCTTGTGGTCGATGTCACGGTCGATGCAGTTGTTGAACACGCATCCGGACGCAACCACCAGCGAAGTACCGATCACCACCGCCAGGAACAGGGCGAAATCCACATGGCCCTTCGAGGCAAGGAAGAAACCGCCTGCCACGGAAAGCACGTTACCGAAAATGATCCCCGGTTTGGTGATTTGGATAAAGTGCTTAACGGACATGCAGTCTTACCTCACTTGGCCAACATTTCGAAGTGGATGCTGAACATGATCCACAGCGACAGGCCGACAAGCAGAGCGATCACCAGGGTGGTGAACAGGAACGTCGAAACGTTGTTGCGTTGCTCTTTCGAGCGGTCCATGTGCAGGAAGTAAACCAGGTGAACAACTACCTGGATCACAGCCATGGCAACAATGATCAGAACGGTCAGGTTCTTCGGCAGGCTGGCGGTCATGGCCAGGCCGAACGGGATCGCAGTCAGGATGATCGACAGTACAAAACCGATCATGTACGACTTGACGCTGCCGTGATTACCTTCGTGATGAGTGTCGTGTGCGTTAGCCATTACAGAACCCCCAGCAGGTAAACGACGGTGAATACGCAGATCCAGACCACGTCCAGGAAGTGCCAGAACAGGCTCAGGCAGCTCATGCGGGTCTTGGCGGTCGGCGTGATGCCGTGCTTGTTGATCTGGTACATCATGATTGCCATCCAGATCAGACCAGCAGTCACGTGCAGACCGTGGGTACCTACCAGGGCGAAGAAGCCCGACAGGAAGCCACTGCGCTGCGGGCCGAAGCCCTCGCTGATCAGGTGATGGAACTCATAGATTTCCATCGCGATGAAGCCTGCACCGAACAGGAAGGTCACAGCCAACCAGCCCAGTACACCTGCTTTCTTGCCATCGAACATCTTCAGCATGGCGAAGCCGAAGGTGATCGAGGACAGCAGCAGGAACAGCGTTTCAACAGCTACGAAATCAAGCTGGAAGATGTCATGACCCGACGGGCCGCCGGCAAAACTGCCGGACAGCACCGCGTAGGTGGCGAAGAGCGACGCAAACAGGATGCAGTCGGTCATCAGGTACAGCCAGAAGCCCAGTACGGTCATCTGGCCCGAGTCGTGGTGGTGGTCGTCATGCCCATGGTCGTGACCATGAGCAGCGCCGCCGTGCATTACTTGACTGGACATTGATTACACCCGCTCAAACGATTCGACACGTGCGCCGGCAGGCAGAGCACCTGCTTTGGCCAGCGCTTTCATACGCTCGCCTTCGATGCGCGCCACTTCTTCGGCCGGAACCATGTAGCCCTGGTCGTCACGTGCAGCGTGGCGAACGAAGACAGCGATGGTTGCAACCAGGCTCGCGCCAACCAGCCACCAGATGTGCCAGATGAAGGCGAAGCCGAAGACGGTCAGGAACAGGCCCATGAACAGACCGGTAGCGGTGTTGCTCGGCATGTGAATGGCTTCGTACTTGGCCGGAGCCTTGTACGCAACGCCTGCTTCCTTGGCTTCGTGCCAGCAGTCCAGGCCAACTTTCTCAGGCATGTGAGCGAAGTTGTAGAACGGAGGTGGCGAAGAAGTCGACCATTCCAGGGTACGGCCGCCCCATGGGTCGCCGGTCACGTCCAGGTTCTGGTTGCGGTCGCGGACCGAAACGACGATCTGGATCAGCTGGCAAGCGATACCGAACAGGATCAGCACGGCGCCGACAACGGCTACGTACAGGTAGGGTTCCCACAGTGGGTTGTCGGAGTGGTTCAGACGACGGGTCATGCCCATGAAGCCCAGGGCGTACAGCGGCATGAACGCAACGTAGAAGCCCGACAGCCAGAACCAGAAGGCAGCTTTGCCCCACTTCTCGTTCAGGGTGAAGCCGAAGGCTTTCGGGAACCAGAAGGCGAAACCGGCGATGTAGCCGAATACCGCGCCACCGATGATCACGTTGTGGAAGTGCGCAATTACGAACAGGCTGTTGTGCAGGACGAAGTCAGCACCCGGAACGGCCAGCAGTACGCCGGTCATGCCACCGATGGAGAAGGTGACCATGAAGCCCAGGGTCCAGAGCATCGGTGCGGTGAAGCGCACACGGCCTTGGTACATGGTGAACAGCCAGTTGAACAGCTTCACACCGGTCGGAATGGAGATCAGCATCGTCGCCAGGCCGAAGAAGGTGTTGACGCTGGCGCCGGCACCCATGGTGAAGAAGTGGTGCAGCCATACAGCAAAGCCGAGGATGGCGATCGCGCCCGATGCGTAAATCATCGAGTGGTGGCCGAACAGGCGTTTGCCAGAGAACGTCGAAGTTACTTCCGAGAACACGCCGAAGGCCGGCAGGATCAGGATGTAAACCTCAGGGTGACCCCACGCCCAGAACAGGTTGACGTACATCATCGGGTTCCCACCAAGCTCGTTGGTGAAGATGTGGAAGTCCAGATAACGGTCAACAGTCAGCAGAGCGAGTGCAGCAGTCAGAATCGGGAACGAAGCGACGATCAACACGTTGGCCCAGGTGCAGGTCCAGGTGAAGATCGGCATGTCCATCAGTTTCATGCCAGGTGCGCGCATCTTCATCACGGTGACGAGGAAGTTCACGCCGGTAAGCGTCGTACCCAATCCGGATAGCTGTAGCGCCCAGATGTAGTAGTCGACACCCACCCCAGGGCTGTACTGAATGCCCGCGAGCGGCGGATAGGCAACCCAGCCGGTCTTGGCGAATTCACCAACGCCCAGCGAGATGTTGACCAGCAGCACGCCTGCCAGCAGCAGGTAGAAGCTCAGGGAGTTCAGGAACGGGAAGGCAACGTCACGTGCACCGATCTGCAGAGGAACCGCCAGGTTCATCAGGCCGGTGAAGAACGGCATCGCCATGAAGATGATCATGATCACACCGTGAGCGGTGAAGATCTGGTCATAGTGTTCAGGCGGCAGGTAGCCTTCGGAGCCGCCGGTTGCGGCAGCCAGCTGGGTACGCATCATGATGGCGTCGGCAAAGCCGCGCAGCAGCATGACCATCGCGACGATGATGTACATCACGCCGATCTTTTTGTGGTCGACAGTAGTCAGCCACTCGCTCCACAAGTAGGTCCACTTGCGGAAATAGGTGATAAGACCGACGACAGCGATACCGCCGAGCGCGATCATGGCAAGCGTCACCATGACTATCGGCTCGTGATAGGGTATCGCCTCCAGGCTTAATTTACCGAACATCTCTTACTCCTCTGCACCGGCAGCTGGTTGCATACTCGATTCCACACCCTTGGTTGTGGCCAGATCTTTGCTGCCTGCTTCTTCGTGGCTACGACCGCGGTTCATGCCTTCGTACTTGTCGACGATCAGCTGGAACTGCTCAGGCGAAGCCTCGCTATACAGCGCGACCGGGTTGTTTTCGCTTGGTTTGGCCAAGGCGTCGTATTCGGCCTTGTCCAGCTTCTTCGGCGACTGCTTGACTTCAGCGACCCACTTGTCGAAGTCTTCCTGAGAGGTGGCAGTAGCCTTGAATTTCATGCCGGTGAAGCCAGCACCGCTGTAGTTGGCGCTGATACCGTCGAATTCGCCATTTTCGTTGGCGATCAGGTGCAGCTTGGTGGTCATGCCGGCCATGGCGTAGATCTGGCCGCCCAGGCCCGGGATGAAGAACGAGTTCATCACGGCGTCGGAAGTGACGCGGAAGTTGACCGGAGTGTTAGCCGGGAAGACGATCTTGTTGACCGTGGCAATGCCCTGTTCCGGGTAGATGAACAGCCACTTCCAGTCCAGCGCGACCACGTCGATCTGAATCGGCTTAACGTCCGAATCCAGCGGACGATAAGGGTCCAGCTTGTGGGTGGAGTGGTAGGTGACGTAACCCAGGGCGATGATGATCAGGATCGGGATGATCCATACCGCGGCCTCGATCTTGGTCGAGTGCGACCAGTCAGGGGTGTAGGTGGCTGCCTTGTTGGAAGCACGGTACTTCCAGGCGAACGCCAGGGTCATGATGATCACAGGGATTACCACCAGCAGCATCAGGCCGGTAGCGATCAGGATCAGGTTCTTTTGCTCAATGCCGACCTGGCCCTTCGGGTCGAGCAGGGTCCAGTTGCACCCACTGAGTAAAAGCATGCCTAAAAAGGGCAATATGCCAAACAGTCTGGGGTAACGCTTTTTACTCATCTCACGACCTCTAGATCAGCTTGCTTCAATGCAATTTGTGTTTTGGTAGCCAACACTTCGTCCTGCCAAGTGAGGCATTTCGCGCCCGTACTCGCTCCTGCCTGGGGTCCGACTGCAGGACCTTGGCTTCAAGCGGGTTAGCGGTGCTTATGGTTTCGTAGGCAACAGGCCTGTACTTCAGACCAAGTCCATTTGGTGCGGGAAAACGCGGAGGGGTGTCCGCCCGGTATCGCCGTTGGGCGAAACTTGACGAAGTCAGCAAAAAGGAGCGCTGAGGCTTCCTTCAATCCTGCGACTCGCAAGCAGTGCCGAACGGAAATTGGGGGCGATTGTAGATAGGTCGCCAACCCTTGACTATGACTTATTGAGCAACAGTCTTTTACAGAATCCGCAACAATACTGCTCGATAATTCAACTTCGCGACAGTTTGTCGCACCCCGCTTGATAGGCCTCAAAGCCGCATCCTGCAAGGCCTGCGGATTGATCTGGATCAAGCGGTGCGCAACTTTTCCCTCTTCTCATGCGGTGCAAAAGACCCCATGCAATTCGGGACTTTTGTCTAAGCCTGGCGTCGATTGCGGTAGATACCGAGCGGAACCAGGACAGCGGTCAGCACGAACGCCACAAGTGCCCATTGCGCCAGCGACAGGCCGAGGATCGGCGGATACGGCGTGCTGCAGAAGCCGTCGACCTGGAACGCCAGTGGCCACAGCTTTGCCAGTGGCAGGTCATCCACGATCGGCTGCAGGGTATCGATACCGCAACTGACCATGGGGTTGGCGAGTATATACACATGGTTGCCCGCCGCAACGATTCCGCCAATTGCACTGAGCACCACCAACGCCTCGAAGAAGGTCAGGCTGCGGCGCCCGGGCATCGCCGCAGCGATGAAGGCAAACACGGCAATGAACAGCAACGCATAACGCTGCAGGATGCACAGCGGGCAGGGTGCCTCGCCGAGCACCACCTGCATGTAGAGGGCGCCGCCGATCAGTGAAAGGCAGATCAGCCCCAACAGCACCAGAAAGCGCCGTTCCCGATTCAGGCGCGATGTTTGTTCGTTCATTGCCGGTTCCTTCGATGGATAGTGGCAGCGTGGTCCGCCTGCCTGGGCGCAAGTCTACACGCTGGGCATGGCCTGTGAGCATGCCGAGGGAGCGTCGCGGAAGCACTGCGCAGGGCTATCCAGTGTGGCTGAGACCGGCCGCAACGACGTCGGTTCAACGCCGGGCGGCAAAAAAACGGCTGCCCAGGTGCCGCGCAGGGGCAAGCCCCTCGACACCCGGGAGTGAAGGATACCGTGATTAAAGGATGATTAAGGATGAAAGCTGCGTAGGTGCTTTCATTTCTTCTTTATATATAGGCAGAAAGGTGTGCTGCAGCGGGGGACTAGTACGCTATGAGCCTGTACCGGCCCCTTCGCGGGTAAACCCGCTCCTACAGAGACGGCACCACATTCAAGATCGGTGCAATACCTGTGGGAGCGGGCTTGCCCGCGAAGAGGCCGGCACAGGCGCTATATCACTCTAGCGCTGCCGCCGGCCCGAAGAACTCGTAGCGGCTCTGCTGCTCCGGCACCCCCAGGCCCTTCAGCTGGCGCTTGACCGCCGCCATGAAGCCCTTGGGCCCGAGGAAGTAGGCATCCACGTCACGCTCCTGCGGCAGCCACTCGGCGAGCAGGTCTTCACTGAGCAAACCCACGGCGTCGGCCGCAGCGCCACCTTCCGGCTCGGCATAGCAGTAGAAGCGCTTGAGCTGTGGATGGCGCGCCGCCAGGCCATCGATCCAGTCCCGGAAGGCATGCACCGCGCCGTTACGCGCACAGTGGATGAAATGCACCTCGCGCCGGGTTTGCAGTGCTGCCTGCAGCATCGCCAGGGTCGGGGTAATGCCCACCCCTCCGCTGATCAGCACCAGCGGCTTGTCGCTGGCTGCCAGGGTGAAGTCACCCGCAGGCGGGAACAGTTGCAGGGTATCGCCCACCTTCAGCTCATCGTGCAGGTAGTTGGAGACCTTGCCGCCCGCCTCGCGCTTGACGCTGATGCGGTATTCCTTGCCGTCGCACAGCGCCGACAGGGAATAGTTGCGGCGCTGCTCGGCACCGTCAATGTCCAGTTTCAGACCGATGTACTGGCCAGGTTCTGCCTTGAGCACCGGCATGCCATCCACCGGGGCGAAGTAGAACGAAACGATCTCGCTGCTTTCCTGCTCGCGGCGTACCAGGCGGAATTCACGGGTACCGCGCCAGCCACCCTCGGCCTCTTCCTTCTCTTTATAGAGGTTTTCTTCAGCGCCGATCAGAATGTCGGCCAGCTGGCCATAGGCCGCGCCCCAGGCGTCGATCACCGCAGGGGTGGCAATGTCCTTGCCCAGCACTTCCTCGATGGCGCGCAGCAGGCAGCTTCCGACAATCGGGTAGTGCTCCGGCAGAATCTGCAGGGCAACATGCTTGTTGATGATCTGCCCGACCAGGCCGCCCAGTTGCTCCAGCTGGTCGATATGGCGGGCATACATCAACACGCCGTTAGCCAGCGCACGCGGCTGATCGCCACTGGCCTGGTGGGCCTGGTTGAACAGCGGCCGTACCTCGGGGTATTCGCTGAGCATCATCTTGTAGAAGTGGGTGGTCAGCGCTTCGCCGCCGCTTTCCAGCAGAGGTACAGTGGCCTTGATGATTGCACGTTGTTCGGCATTGAGCATTGCAACAACTCCTGAGCCTGTGGCTTCAAATGACTGCCCCTGCCATTACAGCAATCGTGCCAACTTTTATCGCCAGCAAAATCAGGGGCTTGACGCAGGTCATGTCAAAACGACCCACCCCTGCGTATAGTCATATCGACCCATAGGAGTCCATATGACTACACAGCCACTGCTCACCACCCTCCTGCCCCTGGTCAGCGACCTGTCCCGCGATTTGCCCGACCAGGAACGCTACCGCCGCCTGTTGCAAGCCATGCGTGGCCTGCTGCCGTGCGATGCTGCAGCACTGCTGCGACTGGACGGGGAATGGCTGGTGCCGCTTGCAGTGGATGGCCTTAGCCCCGACACCCTCGGCCGGCGCTTTCGGGTCAGCGAGCACCCGCGTTTCCAGATACTGCTCAGCCGCCCGGAACCCACCCGTTTCGCCAGCGATTCCGAACTGCCCGACCCCTACGATGGTTTGGTCAATGCCCCCGATGCCGACCTTGAAGTGCACGACTGCATGGGCTGCCCGTTGATGGTCGATGAGCGCCCATGGGGCCTGGTCACCCTCGACGCCCTCACCCCCGGGCAGTTCCAGAGCCTGGAGCTGGATGCCCTGCAGGCCTTTGCCAGCCTGGCTGCCGCCACCGTTACCGTGGCCGAGCGTATCGAGCACCTGGCCCTGCGCGCCGAAGACGAACACCATCGCGCCGAGCTCTACCGTCAGGCCAGCGGCCAGGATAGAGAGCTGATTGGCCAGAGCCCCGCGCACAAACGCCTGGTGGAGGAAATTCGTCTGGTCGGCAGCAGCGACCTGACCGTGCTGATCACCGGCGAAACCGGGGTTGGCAAGGAGCTGGTGGCCCAGGCCCTGCACCAGGCCAGTAACCGCGCCGACAAGCCGCTGGTCAGCCTCAACTGCGCCGCCCTGCCCGACACCTTGGTGGAAAGCGAACTGTTCGGTCATGTGCGCGGCGCCTTCACCGGCGCGCATGGCGAGCGCCGCGGCAAGTTCGAACTGGCCAACGGCGGCACGCTGTTCCTCGACGAAGTGGGCGAACTGCCGCTGACGGTGCAGGCGAAACTGCTACGCGTGCTGCAAAGCGGCCAGCTGCAGCGCCTGGGTTCGGACCGCGAGCACCGGGTGGACGTGCGCCTGATCGCCGCTACCAACCGCGACCTCGCTGCCGAGGTGCGTACGGGCAACTTTCGCGCCGACTTCTATCACCGCCTCAGCGTTTACCCGCTGCACGTGCCACCTTTGCGCGAACGTGGGCGAGACGTGCTGCTATTGGCGGGCTACTTCCTCGAACAGAACCGTTCACGGCTGGGCCTGAACAGCCTGCGCCTGAGCCATGAGGCCCAAGCCGCGTTGATCGCCTACGACTGGCCAGGCAACGTGCGCGAACTGGAACACCTGATCGGCCGCTCGGCACTCAAGGCGCTGGGCCAGCACCCTGATCGGCCACGTATCCTCACCCTCGAAGCCATCGACCTGGACCTGCGTGTGTCGGCAACCACGCCAGGCACGCTGCCCTCCCCCGCTGCACCGCTGCAAGTGGTCACACCGCCTGAAGGCGGCTTGCGTGAAGCCGTCGATAGTTACCAGCGACAGGTGATCGAAGCCTGCCTGCAGCGGCATCAGGACAACTGGGCAGCAGCGGCCCGGGAACTCGGTCTGGACCGCGCAAACCTGAGCCGTTTGGCCCGCAGGCTAGGGCTTCGCTGAGGCTTTTCTACCAAAGGATTAACCCAGAAAGCCATCTGGTTGCTTCCCCACCGGCTGCTATATCTCCCTAACCACCCGTTTGTCGACTGCCTGGTCGAGGCTGTGCGTAAGACCCCTGAAAGGGCTCTGTTACGTCGGTTGTGGCCCGAACACTCGGGCCGGGGGATCCGGATATCAGCAGGGAGCATCCATGGACAACATCGTCGTCGCCGATAAGCAATCCGAAGTCGCCACTCAGAGCGCCTGGGGCAATATCAATCTAAACGCACCAAGCGTCGTGCAGGTACCGGTTTCTCCAGACAAAGTGGCCACGGTCACCCAGCGCGGGCAGGACCTGATCGTCACCCTGAAGTCGGGGGAAAAGATCACCATCGGTAACTTCTTCGCCGTGGACCAGGCCGGGGTCGGCAGCGATATGGTCTTCGTCGGCGAAGACGGCACCCTGTGGCATGCCCAGTACGATGCGGCAGCGTTCACCGGTTTCACCTTCGAAGAAGTGGCCTCGCTGGACGAACTGGTCGCAGGCATCGGTACTGCAGGCAGTGCCATGCCAACTTGGGCGATTGCCGGGCTCAGCCTGCTGGGCGTGGGCGGCGCAGCAGCAGCGGCGGACAATGGAGGCGGGGGCAGCAGCGGCGGTTCCGACCCCGACACCAGCGCACCGGCCACACCGATCGACCTGCTGGTTTCGCCGGATGGCTTGCGTCTGACCGGCCGTGGCGAAGCAGGCACCACGGTGAACATCCGCGACGCCGCCGGCAACCTGATCGGCAGCGGCACAGTGGGTGCCGACGGCAACTTCAACGTGACGTTGAATGCGCCGCAGATCAACAGCGAAAACCTTGATGTCACCCTGACTGACGCCGCCGGTAATGTCTCGGCGCCTGGCGCTGTCACTGCACCGGACGCAACTGCACCACTGGCGCCGACCGACCTGGCTATCAATGAGCAGGGTAACACCCTTACCGGTCGTGCCGAGCCCGGCTCGACGGTTTCCGTGCGAGGCGCAGGTGGCGTATTGCTGGGCACTGCGGTGGCCGGTGCGGACGGCCAGTTCAGCATTACCCTGCAACCGCCACAAAGCGACGGCCAGGCCCTGGAGATCAGCGCCGCAGACGCGGCTGGCAATATCTCGCCAGTTGCCAGCATCACGGCGCCGGACGTCGACAACCCAGATACCACAGCCCCTGAACAACCGACCGACCTGGCCCTGGCCGATGGCGTCACTTTCACCGGACGCGGTGAGCCTGGTGCTACCGTGCAGGTGCGCGATGCTGCCGGTAACCTGATTGGCACCGGTGTCGTCGCTGCCGACGGCCTGTTCAGCCTCACCCTGTCGCCGGCCCAGACCAATGGTGAAGCACTCGACGTGCGTCTGGTGGATGCCGCCGGCAACAGCTCTGCCCCATTGCAATTCGATGCGCCGGACATCACACCGCCTGACGCAGTAACCAATATTACAGTTGGTGCTGACGGCCTGGCCCTGAGCGGTCGCGGCGAGCCAGGTGCCACTGTCGAAGTGCGCGATGCCAATGGCACTGTGATCGGCACGGGTGTCGTGGGTGCCAACGGCACCTTCCTGATCGACCT
>NZ_JBICKH010000076.1:0-230263 GCF_043103905.1 Pseudomonas sp. yb_2
GTGTCGCCATCGTGAATGGACTGTTCGCTGAGTCAAAACAGACGAATTTGCTTCTTGCTTCTTGCTTCTTGCTTCTTGGATGTGGGCATTCACACCGAGTAGGTATTCATTCACGCAGGTGGCGCATAGTCACCTTTCCGCCCTTACGGCGGGTCCCTTTTTGTCGTGGCAAAAAGGAACCAAAAACCGTCGGCTCCCATCATCCGGCCCCTGCGCTACGCTCCGGGGTCCCCTCGCTCCGGGCTTGCTCCCGGGAGGACCGCGCTGCAGGCCCCATCCTGGGGCCCAGCGCTTGACGGGCATCCATGCCCGTCACCTCCCTCCGCAAGCCCTGCGCTCGGCCTCCTGAAGTCGCAATCTGCGTCGCCTGAACTACCGCGCACTTAGAAGCAAAAGCAAAAGCAACGGCAACGGCAACGGCAACGGCTCTGTCAGAGCAGACATTTCGCCATTAAACAGCGGCATGAATTATCCGGCGATTAGGCCCGCGACCCAAATGCATACTTTCAGGCATAAAAAAATACCGCACTGTCACCAGTGCGGTATTTTTCAGGTGAAGCCTGAACGATCAACGCTCCAGCAGAATCCGCAACATGCGGCGCAGCGGTTCGGCGGCGCCCCACAGCAGCTGGTCACCCACGGTGAACGCGCCCAGGTACTGCGACCCCATGTTCAGCTTGCGCAGACGGCCAACCGGGATGTTCAGGGTGCCGGTAACCTTGGTCGGGGTCAGCTCCTGCATGCTGATTTCACGCTGGTTCGGCACCAGCTTCACCCAAGGGTTGTGCTGGCTGATCATGCCTTCGATGTCGGCGATCGGCACGTCCTTGTTCAGCTTGATGGTCAGCGCCTGGCTGTGGCAGCGCATGGCGCCAATGCGCACACAGATGCCGTCGACCGGGATCGGGCTCTTGAAGCGACCGAGGATCTTGTTGGTTTCGGCCTGGGCCTTCCACTCTTCGCGGCTCTGACCGTTCGGCAGTTCCTTGTCGATCCATGGGATCAGGCTGCCCGCCAGCGGCACGCCGAAGTTCTCGGTCGGGAACGCTTCGCTGCGCATGGTCTCGGCAACCTTGCGGTCGATATCGAGAATGGCGCTGGCCGGGTTGGCCAGGTCATCGGCCACTGCCGCGTGGGTAGCACCCATCTGCTTGATCAGCTCGCGCATGTTCTGCGCGCCGGCACCCGAAGCCGCCTGGTAGGTCATGGCGCTCATCCACTCGACCAGACCGGCCTCGAACAGGCCACCCAGGCCCATCAGCATCAGACTGACGGTGCAGTTGCCACCGATGTAGTTCTTGGTACCGGCATCCAGCTGCTGGTCGATGACCTTGCGGTTGACCGGGTCGAGGATGATCACCGCGTCATCCTGCATGCGCAGGGACGAAGCGGCGTCGATCCAGTAACCCTGCCAGCCGGCTTCACGCAGCTTGGGGAAGACCTCGTTGGTGTAGTCGCCACCCTGGCAGGTCAGGATCACGTCGAGGGTCTTGAGTTCTTCAATCGAATAAGCGTCCTTGAGGGGCGCTGTATCCTTGCCCACGTTCGGACCCTGGCCACCAACATTGGAGGTAGTGAAGAACACCGGCTCGATAAGGTCGAAATCCTGCTCCTCCAGCATCCGCTGCATGAGCACGGAACCGACCATACCGCGCCAACCGATCAGACCTACACGTTTCATCGCAACTACACCTTTGCTAAAAGTGGGCCGCCACCGGGAATTTTGGGGGGCGGGCCAGAGAGATTACAGATTCCGCAGCGCTGCGACTACTGCGTCGCCCATTTCCTGCGTACCAACTTTGCGGCAGCCTTCCGAGAAGATGTCGCCGGTACGCAGCCCCTGGTCCAGAACCAGGCTCACGGCCTTCTCGATCGCCTCGGCGGCAGCCGACTGATTGAAGCTGTAACGCAACATCATCGACACCGACAGGATGGTCGCCAGTGGGTTGGCGATGCCAAGGCCGGCGATGTCCGGTGCCGAGCCGTGGCAAGGCTCGTACATGCCTTTGTTGTCGGCATCCAGGGACGCCGAAGGCAGCATGCCGATGGAACCGGTCAACATGGAAGCTTCATCCGACAGAATGTCACCGAACATGTTGTCGGTCACCATCACGTCGAACTGTTTGGGGGCACGCACCAGCTGCATGGCAGCGTTGTCGACGTACATGTGGCTCAGTTCCACGTCCGGGTAGTCCTTGGCCACGTCTTCGACCACTTCACGCCACAGCTGGCTGGAGGCCAGAACGTTGGCCTTGTCCACCGAGCACAGCTTCTTGCCGCGCACGCGGGCCATGTCGAAGCCGACACGGGCAATGCGGCGCACTTCGCTTTCGCTGTACGGCAGGGTGTCGTAGGCCTGGCGTTCGCCACCTTCCAGCTCGCGCTGGCCACGCGGGGCACCGAAGTAGATGCCGCCGGTCAGCTCACGGACAATGAGGATGTCCAGGCCCGACACGATTTCCGGCTTCAGCGACGAGGCATCGGCCAGTTGCGGGTAAAGGATGGCCGGGCGCAGGTTGGCGAACAGGCCCAGTTGCGAGCGGATCTTCAGCAGGCCGCGCTCCGGGCGAATGTCTCGCTCGATCTTGTCCCACTTCGGCCCGCCCACAGCCCCCAGCAGCACTGCATCGGCCTTGCGCGCACGCTCCAGGGTTTCGTCGGCCAGCGGCACACCGTGCTTGTCGATGGCGGCACCGCCAATCACGTCGTGCGCCAGGCTGAAGCCGAGCTGGAACTTGTCGTTGGCCAGCTCCAGTACCTTGACTGCCTCGGCCATGATTTCCGGGCCGATACCGTCACCTGGGAGAATCAGAATCTGCTTGCTCATGCTTTCCTCTATCCATTCACACGGCGTGGCCAAGCGGGCCCCACCGAAAAGTGCTTAACGCTCGGCCCACAACACCAGCACATCGGTGCTGAACGAGCCGTCGGCCTCGATCTGGTAATACTGCCGTACTTCTTCGCCCATGGCTTGCTGCAATTGGCGGATGGCCACGCGCATCGGCTCGGGGGTGCGCATGCGCTCAACCCAGGTGCTCCACTCCAGGCGCAACGTTTGGCGGGTGTGGCTGCGCACGTGCAGGCCGGCTTCGCTGACCTGGCGTTGCCACTCGGCGGCGGAGTAGTCGCGCACGTGGCTGGTGTCGCGCAGCACTTCGACCGTTTGCAGGTAAGTGTCGAGCAGCGGGCTGCCCGGCGACATCACGTCGATGAACGCCGCCACACCACCTGGCTTGAGCACCCGGCGCACCTCGCGCAGAGCCAGGCCCAGGTCGCTCCAGTGGTGGGCCGAATAACGGCTGAAGACAAAGTCGAACGAAGCATCGGCGAACGGCAGGCGTTCGGCAGCGCCGCGTTCGGTCGTGATATTGGCCAGGCCACGCTCGGCGGCGGCGCTGGCGACCACGTCGAGCATGGACTGCGAGAGGTCGTAGGCGACCACTTCGGCAACCAGCGGGGCGACGTGGAAGCTGACATGACCGGCACCGCAGCCCAGGTCCAGCACGCGGGCATGGGCCTGCCCTGCCAGCTCAGCCTGCAGCAGGGCGAATTCACTGCCTTGGGCGTGCACGGCGCTGCTGAGGTAGGCGCTGGCCTGCTCGCCGAACTGGCGTTGGACCACATCGATGTGCTGGGTGCTGGTCATGTCTCGTTCCTTTAGATTTTTGTTGCCTGTGCCGGCCTCTTCGCGGGTAAACCCGCGCCTACAGCGACCGCGTAACTTTCTGTAGGAGCGAGGAGGCCCGCACTGTCACCTACGAACTTCAGGCATCACGGAACAGCCAAGGCTGGCTGGCGCGGTGCTTGGCTTCGAAGGCCTTGATCGCGTCGCTGTCCTGCAAGGTCAGGCCGATATCGTCCAGACCGTTGAGCAGGCAGTGCTTGCGGAACGCATCGATCTCGAAGTGCAGCACCTTGCCATCCGGGCGGGTCACCGCCTGCGCCTGCAGGTCGATGGTCAGCTGGTAGCCCGGGTTGGCTTCGACCTGCTTGAACAGCTCGTCGACTTCCTCATCGCTGAGAATGATCGGCAGCAAGCCGTTCTTGAAGCTGTTGTTGAAGAAAATGTCGGCAAAGCTCGGCGCAATGATGCTGCGGAAGCCGTACTCGTCCAGCGCCCAGGGGGCATGCTCACGGCTGGAGCCGCAACCAAAGTTTTCCCGCGCCAGCAACACGCTGGCACCTTGGTAGCGCGCGTGGTTGAGCACGAACTCTTCGTTGAGCGGGCGCTTGCTGTTGTCCTGGTAGGGCTGACCCACATCCAGGTAACGCCACTCGTCGAACAGGTTCGGGCCAAAGCCGGTGCGCTTGATCGACTTCAAGAACTGCTTGGGGATGATCTGGTCGGTGTCGACGTTGGCACGGTCCAACGGTGCGACGAGGCCAGTGTGCTGGGTAAAGGCTTTCATGCTGCGCTCCCTTGGATCAACTCGCGGACATCGATGAAGTGGCCCGCTACAGCAGCAGCGGCGGCCATGGCCGGACTGACCAGGTGGGTACGGCCACCGGCGCCCTGACGGCCTTCGAAGTTGCGGTTGGAGGTGGACGCACAGTGCTCGCCGCTTTCAAGGCGGTCCGGGTTCATCGCCAGACACATCGAGCAGCCTGGTTCACGCCATTCGAAACCGGCTTCGAGGAAGATCTTGTCCAGGCCCTCACGCTCGGCCTGGGCCTTGACCAGACCGGAACCTGGCACGACGATGGCTTGCTTGACGCTGGCGGCCACCTTGCGGCCCTTGGCGATTTCCGCCGCAGCGCGCAGGTCCTCGATTCGCGAGTTGGTGCACGAGCCGATGAACACACGGTCCAGCTTGATGTCGGTGATCGCCTGGTTGGCGGTCAGACCCATGTACTTCAAGGCACGCTCGATCGAACCACGCTTGACCAGGTCGGTTTCGGCAGCCGGATCCGGTACGCGCTGGTCGACGGCCAGGACCATCTCGGGCGAAGTGCCCCAGCTGACCTGTGGCTTGATCTGGCTGGCATCCAGCTCGACCACGGTGTCGAATACGGCATCGTCATCCGACACCAGGTCTTTCCACGACTCGACCGCTTGCTTCCACTGCTCGCCCTTCGGCGCGTACGGGCGCCCTTCGACGTAGGCAACGGTAGTGGCATCGGTTGCCACCAGGCCCACGCGGGCGCCGGCTTCGATGGACATGTTGCAGATGGTCATGCGGCCTTCCATCGACAATTCGCGAATGGCACTGCCTGCGAATTCCATGGCGTGACCGTTGCCACCGGCGGTGCCGATCTTGCCGATCACGGCCAGCACGATATCCTTGGCGGTGACGCCGGCAGGCAATTGGCCTTCCACGCGCACCAGCATGTTCTTCATCTTCTTGGCGACCAGGCACTGGGTGGCGAGCACGTGCTCGACCTCGGAAGTGCCGATGCCATGGGCCAAGGCACCGAAGGCGCCGTGAGTGGAGGTGTGCGAGTCACCGCAGACCACGGTCATGCCCGGCAAGGTGGCGCCCTGCTCCGGGCTGATGACGTGGACGATGCCCTGGCGCTCGTCATTCATCTTGAATTCGACGATGCCGTATTCGTCACAGTTCTCGTCGAGGGTCTGCACCTGCAGGCGCGACACCTGGTCGACGATCGCCTCGATACCGCCCTTGCGCTCTGGCGTGGTCGGCACGTTGTGGTCGGGCGTGGCGATGTTGGCGTCGATACGCCATGGCTTGCGGTTGGCCAGGCGCAGGCCTTCGAAGGCCTGGGGCGACGTCACTTCGTGGATGATGTGGCGGTCGATGTAGATCAGGGACGAGCCGTCATCACGGCGCTTGACCTCATGGGCTTCCCAGAGTTTGTCGTAGAGCGTTTTGCCAGCCATCAGACTGTTCCTCATCAGCGTCTTTCTATGCCAAAGACCCCTTGGCTTGTACGGACGATGCTAGGGGGTTAGATTGAATAACTCAAATTCATAATTTTTATGCTTTGGATAACCCAAAGGAATACGACACCATGGACCTGGCCAACCTCAGTGCCTTCATCGCCATTGCCGAAACCGGCAGCTTTTCCGGCGCAGCCGAACGCCTGTTCCTGACCCAGCCGGCCATCAGCAAACGCATCGCCGGCCTGGAGCAGCAACTGGACGTGCGCCTGTTCGACCGCCTGGGCCGCGAGGTGACCCTGACTGAAGCCGGGCGCGCACTGCTGCCGCGTGCGTACCAGATCCTCAACGTCCTGGATGATACCCGACGGGCGCTGACCAATCTGACCGGGGCCGTGAGCGGTCGCCTGACCCTGGCCACCAGCCACCACATCGGCCTGCACCGCCTGCCCCCGTTGTTACGGGTTTTCACCCGCCAGTACCCGGCAGTAGCACTGGATATTCAGTTCATGGATTCGGAACAGGCCTACGACGAGATTCTGCATGGCCGCGCCGAAATCGCCGTTATCACCCTGGCGCCCGAGCCGCACCATTTGGTCAAGGCCGTGCCGGTGTGGGACGACGCCCTGGACTTCGTCGCCGCCCCCGAGCACCCGCTGGCCAACAACCAGTCGGTCAGCCTGGCTGACATCGCCCGCCACCCGGCGGTATTTCCCGGCGGCAACACCTTTACCCACCATATTGTCCAGCGCCTGTTCGAAAGCCAGGGCTTGACGCCGAACATCGCCATGAGCACCAACTACCTGGAAACCATCAAGATGATGGTGTCGATCGGCCTGGCCTGGAGCGTGCTGCCACGCACCATGCTCGACGAACAGGTTGCACCCATCGCTTTACCCGGCATACAGCTGTCGCGCCAGCTAGGCTACATTCTGCACACGGAGCGTACGCTATCGAATGCGGCCAGGGCATTCATGGCCCTGCTCGACAGCCACTCAGGGCCCACCTGACCGGCTGTCAGCCAGCTATTCGTATTCCAAGGACACGTCATACGCCACAGGTCTGGTACCAATGCCCAAATCAGCAAACCGCTTTTTGCGCCTGCCGCGAATACCCGCAGCTGATCCCCAGGAGTCCGAGCAGGCCTGGCAGAACGCCCCGCAACTGCTGGCAGCGCTCAACGGTGCGCACCTGGGTGCCTGGCTATGGGATATCGAAAGCGGCAGGGTTAGTTGGTCGCGGGGCACCCAGGCCCTGTTCGGTTTCGATCCACAGCGGCCACTGCCCGCCGATATCGATTACCTCGACCTGCTGCCCGAGGAGGATCGCGCCCGCACGCGCCAGGTGTTCCAGGCGGTGGTCAATGGCGAGCCGGTGGAGCAAGCCATGCGCCACCGTATCCGCTGGCCGGACGGCAGCCTGCACTGGCTGGAGATCAACGGCAGCCTGACCCACGACCCGCACGGCCGACCGCAGATGATCGGCGTGATCCGCGAGATCACCCGCCAGCGCGAGCGGGAAACGGCGCTGATCAATTCGGAAAAGCGCTTCGCCACGCTGTTTCACCTGAGCCCCAACGCCATTTTGCTGACCCGCCGCCGCGATGGCATGATCTTCGAGGTCAACCAGCACTTCGAAGACATGTTCGGCTGGCCCGGCAGCCAGGTGATCGGCAAGACCAGCCTGGAACTGGGCCTGTGGGTCAACCCTGAACAGCGCCACCAGATAGTGGAGTCGACCCGTGCCAACGGCGGCCCGCTGATCATGGAGGTGCAATTCCGCGCAACCAGCGGCAAGGTGCATGACGGCATCCTGTGCACCCAGGGCATCGAGCTGGAAGGCGTGACCTTCCTGATCAGTACATTCGTCGACACCACCGAACGCAAGCGTGCCGAGCAGGCCCTGAAGGACAGCCAGGAGCGCCTGGACCTGGCCCTGGACTCGGCGCAACTTGGCACCTGGGACTGGCACATCCCAAGCGGCATGCTCTACGGCTCGGCCCGCGCCGCGCAGCTGCATGGCTTGCCGCCCATCCCCTTTCATGAATCGTTCGATGCGTTCTTCGAGGGCGTGCCGGAGCACGAGCGCAACTCGATGCGACAAGCCTACCGTAGCCTACGCGAAGGGCCCGCCGGCAACTATCAGATCACCTACCGGGTGCAGCTGGAAAACGGCACTTCACGCTACATCGAAAGCCGCGCGCGGCTGTACCGCGACGACCAGGGCATCCCCCTGCGCATGGCGGGCACCTTGCTCGACATCACCGATCAGGTGGAGCGCGAACAACGCCTGAGCGCCTCGGAAGAGAAGTTTGCCAGCCTGTTCCAGGTCAGCCCCGACCCGATCTGCGTCACCCGCCAGGACACTGGCCAGTTCATCGAGATCAATCCGGCGTTCACCCAGACCTTCGGCTGGAGCAGCGCGCAGGTGCTTGGGCGTACCGCCGAGGAAATCGGCCTGTGGGCCGAGTCCGTCGAGCGCGCGAAACGTATCGAGCAGGTGATCCGCGAACAGGCCTTGAGTAACGTCGCCGTGGTACTCAACCACCGCAATGGCGACCCGCTGACCTGTGTGATTTCCAGCCGCCTGATCACCGTCGACGACCAGCCCTGCAGCGTGACCACCCTGCGCGACATCACCCAGCAACAACGCGCCGAAGCCGCGCTGAAGTCCAGCGAGGAGAAGTTCGCCAAGGCCTTCCACTCCAGCCCCGACGCCATCACCATCACCGAACGCCACAGCGGCCGCTACCTGGAGGTCAACGACGGCTTCTGCCGCCTGACCGGCTACAGCACTGATGAAGTGATCGGCCACACGGTGTATGAGATCGGCATCTGGGCCGACGACAAGCAGCGCAGCGCGCTGCTGGCCGAGTTGCGCGAGCGCGGCCGGGTACACCACCGCGAGATGCTCGGGCGCAACAAGCGTGGCGATATCCTCACGGTCGAGGTTTCGGTGGAACCGATCACCCTTAACGAAGTGGATTGCCTGCTGCTGACCGCCCGCGACGTCAGCCAGCTGAAGAACGCCCAGGCGCAGATACGCCACCTGGCCTATCACGACCCGCTGACCAACCTGCCCAACCGCGCCTTGCTGATGGACCGCCTGAGCCAGCAGATCGCCCTGCTCAAGCGCCATAACCTGCGTGGCGCCCTGCTGTTCCTCGACCTCGACCACTTCAAGCACATCAACGACTCGCTGGGCCACCCGGTGGGCGACACCGTGCTGAAGATCATCACCGCCCGCCTTGAGGCCAGCGTGCGCCTGGAGGACACCGTGGCGCGTCTGGGGGGCGACGAATTCGTGGTGCTGCTTAGCGGCCTGGAAGGGAGCCGCGAACACGTTGAAGAGAAAGTGCGCGAGCTGGCCGACACCCTGCGCGAACTGCTGGCCGAGCCAATGTCACTGGATGGCCAGCGCCTGCAGGTAACGCCCAGCATCGGCGTGGCGCTGATCCCCGACCACGGCACCACACCGGCCGACCTGCTCAAACGTGCCGATATCGCCCTGTACCGGGCCAAGGACTCCGGTCGCAACACCACCCAGCTGTTTCACACCACCATGCAGAAGGCCGCCAGCGAGCGCCTGCGCATGGAAAACGACCTGCGCCTGGCCCTGGCCCGTGGCGAGCTGGCACTGCACTTCCAGCCGCAGGTGGATGCCCGCGACAACCGCATCGTCGGTGCCGAAGTACTGTTGCGCTGGCACCACCCGCAACTGGGTCAGCAACCGCCCTCGCAGTTCATCCAGGTACTGGAAGAAAGTGGCCTGATCCTTGAAGTTGGCAGCTGGATTCTCGACGAAGCCTGCGACGCCTGCGCCCGCATGCTGACCGACGGGCTGATCGACGCTGATGATTTCAACCTGTGCGTGAACATAAGCCCGCGACAGTTCCGCCAGAACGACTTTGTCGGGCGGGTGCTGCGCAGCCTGGACGATTACCGCCTGCCGCGGCAGATGCTGACGCTGGAAATCACAGAAGGCATCGTCATACAGAACCTGGAAGACACCATCAGCAAGATGTGCGAGCTGAAGCGCTACGGGGTGAGTTTTGCCATGGATGACTTCGGCACCGGCTATTCCTCGCTGACTTACCTGAAGCGCCTGCCGGTCGATGCGCTGAAGATCGACCAGAGCTTCGTACGCGATGCTCCGGTCGACCCCAACGACGCAGAAATTGTCCGCGCCATTGTCGCCATGGCGCGCAGCCTGGACCTGGCGGTGATTGCCGAAGGGGTAGAACTGACCGAACAGCTGGCGTTTCTCGAGCGGCTGGGGTGCCATCTGTACCAGGGTTATCTGCACAGCCGGCCATTACCGTTACCGGAGTTTCGGCAGATGTTGCTGGAGGCGCCGGCAGATTACTGATCGCATGACGGCCGCACACCTACGCGGGACTGCGTGAGAAGCACGAAAAAGGGCACCTCTGGAGGTGCCCTTTTTTTCGTTGCAGCTCGATCAGTTCAGCGCTGGTTTTTCGCCATTGATCGGAATGCGCTTGGCCTTGGCTTCTTCAGGCACGATGCGCAGCAGGTCGATGCTGAGCAGGCCATTGGCCAGGCCGGCGGCCTTCACTTCGATGTGATCTGCCAGGCGGAACGACAGCTTGAAGGCGCGTTGTGCGATACCCTGGTGCAGGTAGGTCACTTCAGCGGCGCTATTGTCGCGCTTGCCACCGGTCACGGTCAGGACACCTTTTTCGACCTGCAGGTCGAGGTCCTCTTCCTGGAAACCGGCTGCAGCAACCACGATGCGGTAGTGGTCATCGCCATGCTTTTCCACGTTATAGGGCGGGTAGCTGCTACCGGCCTCGTTACGTGCCGCGGATTCGAACAGGTCGTTGAAACGGTCGAAACCAACGGAATGACGGAACAGTGGAGCAAGAGAGAAAGCAGTAGTCATGGTCATAAACTCCTGAGATTCAGCAAGTAAGTCATTACGCGACCCGGCTTCGGCATCGCGTACTCAAAAGATATGGCCGAGGGAAATGCTTTCAAGGGATAAATAGAAAAAATTTGATTTTTTTGCACGGGGTTTGATGGCCTCTTCGCGGGTGAACCCGTTCCTACACGGCGGCCTGTGCCCAACCACCGACCTGTGTCCATCCTCGATCAGGCGTAGGAGCGGGTTTACCCGCGAATACGGTAGCGGCGGCAACAGTGAACGGCGGGTGGGGATTGGCCAGCAGGGCCGGCCCTTTCGCGGGTAAACCCGCTCCTACAGGTGCAGTACCAGCGGCCTGCTCAGGCGACGCAAGCCTCCAAGACTTGCGCCTCTACCCCCAGCAACCGGCTGATCCGCGCGCAGTCATCTTCCCGGCGCAACTCGGCAAACAACACCACCGCTTCAGGGTAACTGCGAGTCAGCATCGCCAGCCACTGCTTCATCCGCCCCGGCGCATAACGCGGCGACAATTTGGCCTGGGCCTGGCGCCAGAACTCGCGCAACAGAGGCAACAAGTCATGCCAGCTCATCGGTTGATAGTCGCGCCCGTCCCGCGCCGCTGCAATCTGCAGGCCCAGGTCCGGGCGCGATACCAGCCCACGCCCGAGCATGATGTCTTCAGCGCCACTGACCTCGCGGCAACGCCGCCAGTCATCGACCGTCCAGATCTCACCATTGGCGAACACCGGCACCTTGACCACATCCTGTACCCGCGCCACCCACTCCCAGTGCGCTGGCGGCTTGTAGCCCTCAACCTTGGTCCGAGCGTGCACCACCAGGTGTGCCGAACCGCCTTCGGCCAAAGCCGTGGCGCACTCCAGTGCCCCGTCGGGGCTGTCGAAGCCCAGGCGCATCTTCGAGGTCACCGGGATATTCGCCGGCACCGCCCGCCGCACTTCACGCACAATGGCGTGCAGCAACTCCGGCTCTTTGAGCAGTACCGCGCCACCGCGCGACTTGTTCACCGTCTTTGCCGGGCAACCGAAGTTCAGGTCGATCACCGGCGCCCCAAGCTCGCAAGCCAGTGCAGCGTTTTCCGCCAGGCATACTGGGTCAGAACCCAGCAATTGCACGCGCATGGGCACACCGGCAGCCGTGCGCGCGCCCTGACGCAGTTCAGGCGCCAGCTTGTCGAACGAGGACGCCGGCAACAGGCGGTCGCACACGCGAATGAACTCGGTGACGCACCAGTCGATACCGCCCACACGAGTCAATACGTCGCGCAGGATGTTGTCGACCAGCCCCTCCATGGGGGCCAGGGCAATTTGCATGTCGGGGTCTCAGCGGAAAAAGCCGGCAGTTTAACAAAAAAATGCCGGCCACTCAGGCGCCGATCAGCGCCGGACCGTAACCTTCGACGAATTCCGCCGGCATGCGCCTGGGCTTGCCGCTGGACAGCTCGATGCAGGCGAAGGTGGTTTGCGCACGCAGCAGCGTCACACCATCGCGCGGGCGCTTGAGCTGAAACCGCCGCGTCATGCGCAGGCGCTGGTCCCAGTCAATGATCCAGGTGGCCAGTTGCAGCTCGTCGTCTTCATACGCGGCGGCCAGGTAGTCGATTTCGTGGCGCACCACAGCCATCGCCCGGTCAAGGCGCCGGTACTCGGCCAGGTCCAGCCCCAGACGCTGGGAGTGGCGCCAGGCGCAGCGCTCAAGCCAGGTGACGTAGACGGCATTGTTGGCATGGCCAAGGCCGTCGATGTCCTCGCTGCCGACGCGCAGGTCGATGACGAAGGGTGTTGCCAGGTCCCAGCTCATTTTCGCTTCCTTGGCGCAAAAGGCGATTTAGCAGCGATCTGCGGGGCAATGTCCAGCCCCCGTGAGCCTGAGGCAGTCGTTATAGGGGCGGGCTTGCCCGCGAATCAGACACCGCGGCGGATGGCACCGGCGGCGATACCGATGTTCGCGACTGAAGCCGCCCCGACACTAATCGCTTCAGCCCGAGCCAGCAATTCGAGCACGGCTTCACTTAGCCGCGGGTCGGCCAGCACTCGCTGGTGACCACCCTCTTCCAGCAGCATCAGCCGGCTGTCGAACCAGGACTTGTGGATGACATGTGCCTCATCTGCGGGCACGAGAGCATCATCGGCAGCATGCACCACCAGCCCCGGCAGCTCCAGCTGGTACCCCGTGACATCCAGCCGCGCAATCTGCATGCCCACATCGCGCTCGATCTGGCGAATGAACGCTGCCCGTGCCCGTGCTGGCAGCCCCAGGCGATGGGCAAAACCACGCAACACACCGAGCAACCGCGCCGGCGCTGCAATGCTGACAGCCGCCTTTGTGCGCAGCCCCATCTGCAAAGCCAGCAGCACGCTCGCCCCACCCATGGAATGGCCAATGACTGCACGCAAGGGCGGCAACTCAGCCGCAGCCTCAAGCAGCGCCCGGGCAAACAGCACCACATTCGCTTGCTCGCCAGGCGAACGACCATGCCCAGGCCCTTCCAGCGACACCACCGTATGCCCCGCCTGAACCAAGGTCTCGATCAAGGCGGCAAACTGCGTCGGGCGCCCTTCCCAACCGTGCATCAGCAGCACGGTCGGCCCTTGACCCCAGCGCAAGGCAGACAGGCCGAAGCGCAGCGTAATGCGCTCGGCGCTGGCCAGCACAGGCAGCTCCCAATCCCGCGGCGGCAGGTTGCGCGGGGTCATGAAGGCTCGGCGCATCTTGCCCGCGACATGCTCGGGGGCCAGGCGGCCCAAGGTGCCATTGACACCGCGAATCCAGCTCAGGGTAGTCATCGCCATGCTCCAGGGTTAAAGCACCGCCGATTTGGCGGCGCGCAGAATACGGTCAGACAGGTCACTGGTCCCCAAGGCCCGGGCCAGCGCCAGCCCCCCAACCATCAGGGCCAGGTCGGCCAGCGCTTTGTCGGCATCCTCAGGGCGGTCGACCATCGCGGCAGTCATCAACTCGATGTGCTCGGCCAGCACCTCGCGGAAGACCTCCGGCAGGCGCTGCATTTCGCCCAACGCGTTAGGCAGCGGGCAAGCATGTACTTCGCAGTCCCGGTGCTTGCGCGAGAGGTAGAAGGCCCCGGCCAGCGCTCGCCGCCCGGCGCCATCGAGATTGGGGTCGATCTGGGCGAGCAAGGCACGGCGCTCACCCAACAACTGGCGGAACGCTTCGAGCATAAGCTCGTCCTTGCTGTCGAAGTGCGCATAGAAGCCGCCGACGGTCAGGCCTGCCGCACCCATCACCTGACTGACGCTGGGCTCGGCCGGGCCGTGCTGGATCAACGCAGTGCGCGCAGCCTCCAGAATGCGTTCGCGGGTTCTGCTCTTCTTGTCGCTCATCTGGCACGCACCAAGCAAAATATGATGATCGAAATATTATTCTCATCATATTTTTTGGCAAGCAAAATCTGCGGCCGTTTGTCGGGGGAAAATTATTGAGAAGGGAAAAAACAAAAGGCCCATTCAATAAGCGAATGAGCCTTTAAAGTCCCGCAAAACGCGGGTAAACGTGGCGTCCCCTAGGGGACTCGAACCCCTGTTACCGCCGTGAAAGGGCGGTGTCCTAGGCCACTAGACGAAGGGGACGTAACCTTCGCGAAGATCCACTTGCGTGAACCCTGGCAGAAATGGTGGAGCTAAGCGGGATCGAACCGCTGACCTCCTGCATGCCATGCAGGCGCTCTCCCAGCTGAGCTATAGCCCCGAAACAAAAGGCTCATCAATAATCGACGAGCCTTTTTAAGCCCTGCAAAACGCAGGAAAAGTGGCGTCCCCTAGGGGACTCGAACCCCTGTTACCGCCGTGAAAGGGCGGTGTCCTAGGCCACTAGACGAAGGGGACGTAACCTTCGTGCCGATCCGCTAACGCGAACCGCGGCAAAATTGGTGGAGCTAAGCGGGATCGAACCGCTGACCTCCTGCATGCCATGCAGGCGCTCTCCCAGCTGAGCTATAGCCCCGGATTTCTAGCCTCGCGGCCCAGCGACATTAAAACATCGCTTGTGTAAAACTGGCGTCCCCTAGGGGACTCGAACCCCTGTTACCGCCGTGAAAGGGCGGTGTCCTAGGCCACTAGACGAAGGGGACGAACCTTCTTACCTTCAAGACCCGGTTGCTGGACCCGGTCTTGCTTATCAGCCTTAGCTGCTAAGCGGAATTTGGTGGAGCTAAGCGGGATCGAACCGCTGACCTCCTGCATGCCATGCAGGCGCTCTCCCAGCTGAGCTATAGCCCCACAATGTCGCTTTGAACTGAATCGCTGGCTGGGTGCCTGGCGTTTCGTTTTCGTTCATCGCTGTGGACGGGGCGCATATTAAGTTCGGATTGCAGGGCTGTCAAACTAATTTTCAAAAATATTCAAAAATTTTTTCACAGATAACAATCACTTACCGCCCTACCCCGGTTTTTTGGGGCTTAGTTGGCCTGTGGAAGCGGGCGTGCCGGCGAATGCGGTATTGAATTTACCATTGCATTCGCGGGCACGCCCGCTCCCACTGGTTAGGTGCAAAGCTGAATCAGGCGATGGAAGCCAACAGCTTTTCCCACTCTTTGTTTTCTTTCTTCGACACCCCACCCAGCAGGTCCAGGGCCTGGCGCAGGCGGTAGCGCGTCAGGTCGGGGCCGAGGATTTCCATGGCGTCCAGCACCGAAACCGAGCTGGCCTGGCCCGTGATGGCGGCGAACATCAGCGGCATGGCGTCACGCAGCTTCAGTTCCAGCGCTTCGACCACAGCCTGGATGCAACCGGTGATGCGCTCTTTTTCCCACTGACGCAGGCTTTCAAGCTTCCACAGGATCAGCTGGATCACCTGGCGCACCTGGTCGGCCGACAGTTTCTTGCTTTCGAACAGCTTGGCGTCCAGCTTGAGCGCGCCTTCGAAGAAGAACCCGCCCAACGGGGCAACCTGGCTGAAGGTTTCGACCCTGCCTTGCACGTGCGGGGCAATCTTCATCATGTAGTCGCTGTTGAACGCCCACTTCTGCAGGCGTGCGGCAAACTCCTCTACCGGCAGCTCGCGCAGCCACTGGCCGTTGAGCCAGGACAGCTTCTCGATGTCGAAGATCGGGCCGCCCAGCGAGATACGTGACAGGTCGAAGTGCTCGACCATTTCGGCCAGCGAGAACTTCTCGCGCTCGTCAGGCATCGACCAGCCCATGCGGCCAAGGTAGTTGAGCATCGCTTCAGGCATGAAGCCCATGCGCTCGTAGAAGGTGACCGAGGTCGGGTTCTTGCGCTTGGACAGTTTCGATTTGTCCGGGTTGCGCAGCAACGGCATGTAGCACAGCTTGGGCTGCTCCCAGCCGAAGTACTCGTACAGTTTGATCAGCTTGGGCGCCGATGGCAGCCACTCTTCCCCACGCAGCACGTGGGTGATGCCCATCAGGTGGTCGTCGACCACGTTGGCCAGGAAGTACGTCGGCAGGCCGTCGTTCTTCATCAGCACCTGCATGTCCATGCGGTCCCACGGGATCTCGACATCGCCGCGCAGCATGTCCGGCACCACGCAGATCCCTTCGCTCGGCACCTTCATGCGGATCACGTGCGGCTCGCCAGCGTCCAGGCGGCGCTGCACTTCTTCGGCGCTCATCAGCAACGCACGGCCATCGTAACGCGGGGTTTCGCCGCGAGCCTGCTGCTCGGCACGCATCTGCTCCAGCTCTTCGGCAGTGCAGAAGCAGTAGAAAGCGTGGCCGGCGTCTACCAGTTCCTTGGCGTATTTGGCGTAGATTTCGCCACGCTCGCTCTGCCGGTAAGGGCCGTGCGGGCCGCCGACATCCGGGCCTTCGTTCCATTCGATGCCAAGCCAGCGCAGGGCGTCGAAGATCTGTTGCTCCGACTCACGCGTGGAGCGCAGCTGATCGGTGTCTTCGATGCGCAGGATGAACTCACCGCCGTGCTGCTTGGCAAAGCAGTAGTTGAACAGGGCGATGTAGGCAGTGCCGACATGGGGGTCGCCGGTAGGCGATGGCGCAATACGCGTGCGTACGGTGGTCATGGAGAGTCTCGAACGAAAGATGAAACAAAGGCGGGATGTTAGCAGGAGGCGGGCACCGGGCTCCAGCAATGGCGCGAACGTCACTTGTCGACGGGCCCTGCGCCGCTGTTAAATTTGTTTACATTTCTGGAACGATAGTCCCCATGCCTGCCCAACTCAAACGCCGCCTGACGCTCTTCTTCGCCCTGGTGGCCATCATCGCCCTCGCCTTCCTGGGCCACTGGTACTTCAAGGGCCGCTTCTACGAGAGCACCGACAACGCTTACGTGCAGGGTGAGATCACCCGTATCTCCAGCCAGCTTGGCGCACGTATCGAAACGGTGCCGGTCGAGGACAACCAGCACGTCAGCAAGGGCGACCTGCTGGTGCGCCTGGAAGCCGCCGACTTTGAGCTGGCGGTCGAACGCGCCCGTGCCGCCCTGGCCACCCGCGAAGCCGAGTACGCACAAGCGCAAAGCCGCCTCACCCAACAAGGCAGCCTGATTGCCGCCGGCCAGGCCCAGTTGGCGGCGACCCAGGCCACGTTCGACCGTTCACGGCTGGACCTGAGCCGTGCCGAGAAGCTGCGCAAGCCGGGTTTTGTCTCTGAAGAGCGGGTCACTACCCTGTCGGCGGACAGCCATGTCGCCGGCTCCCAGGTCGACAAGGCCCGCGCCGACCTGCAAAGCCAGCGCCAGCAGGTCACCGCCCTGAACGCCGAACTCAAGCGCCTCGATGCGCAAATCGCCAATGCCCGCACCGACCTGGCCCAGGCCGAACTGAACCTGACCCGCTGCGAAATCCATGCCCCGATCAGCGGCACCATCGGCCAGCGCAATGCGCGCAATGGCCAGGTGGTGCAGGCCGGCGCCTACCTGCTGTCGATCGTGCCGGATGAAGACATCTGGGTGCAGGCCAACTTCAAGGAAACCCAGATCGGCCGCATGCACCCCGGCCAGCGCGCGGAACTGTTGTTCGACAGCTACCCCGACACACCGATCGAAGGCCGGGTGGACAGCCTGTTCGCCGCGTCCGGTGCGCAGTTCAGCCTGCTGCCACCGGACAACGCCACCGGCAACTTCACCAAAGTTGTGCAGCGCATCCCGATAAAACTCACGTTCCACGCCGACAACCCATTGCATGGGCGTATTCGCCCCGGCATGTCGGTGACCGCCACCGTCGACCTGCGCAGCGAAGACGAAGGCCACAATGGCCGGTGACCAGCTGCTGCGCCCCACAGCGGAGCCAACCCGACGCGACTGGATCGCGGTGATGAGCGTGATGCTCGGTGCCTTCATGGCAGTGCTGGATATCCAGATCACCAACTCCTCGCTGAAGGACATCCAGGGCGCTCTGTCGGCGACCCTGGAAGAAGGCTCATGGATTTCCACCTCGTACCTGGTGGCGGAAATCATCATGATCCCGCTGACGGCCTGGCTGGTGCAGCTGTTGTCGGCGCGGCGCCTGGCGGTGTGGGTATCCGGCGGTTTCCTGCTGTCGTCGCTGATGTGCTCGATGGCCTGGAACCTGGAGAGCATGATCCTGTTCCGTGCCTTGCAGGGTTTCACCGGTGGCGCGCTGATCCCGCTGGCCTTCACCCTGACGCTGATCAAGCTGCCCGAGCACCACCGCGCCAAAGGCATGGCGATGTTCGCCATGACCGCCACTTTTGCCCCCTCCATCGGCCCCACCCTGGGCGGCTGGCTGACCGAGAACTGGGGCTGGGAATACATCTTCTACATCAATATCCCACCGGGCCTGCTAATGATCGCCGGCTTGTTATACGGGCTTGAGAAGAAGGAGGCGCACTGGGAGCTGCTGAAAAGTACCGATTATGCCGGCATCGTCACGCTCGGCCTTGGGTTGGGCTGCCTGCAGGTGTTTCTCGAGGAAGGCCATCGCAAGGACTGGCTGGAGTCGCACCTGATCGTCGGCCTGGGCAGCGTTGCACTGGTCAGCCTGATCACCTTCGTCATCCTGCAGTTTTCCAAGCCTCACCCGCTGATCAACCTGCGTATCCTCGGCAACCGCAACTTTGGCCTGTCGAGCATCGCCAGCCTGGGCATGGGTGTGGGCCTGTACGGCTCGATCTATCTGCTACCGCTGTACCTGGCGCAGGTACAGGGTTACAACGCCTTGCAGATTGGCGAGGTGATCATGTGGATGGGTATTCCGCAGTTGTTCCTGATCCCGCTGGTGCCGCAACTGATGAAGGTGATATCGCCCAAGGTACTATGCGCGCTGGGGTTTTGCCTGTTCGGCGCTGCCAGTTTCGGTTCGGGGGTGCTCAACCCGGACTTTGCCGGGCCGCAGTTCAACCATATCCAGATCATCCGCGCCCTGGGCCAGCCGATGATCATGGTGACCATCTCGCTGATTGCCACCGCGTATATCCAACAACAGGATGCCGGGTCCGCGTCGAGCCTGTTCAATATTCTGCGTAACCTGGGCGGGGCCATCGGTATTGCCTTGCTGGCCACCCTGCTGGATGCGCGCACCAAGGTGTACTTCGACTACCTGCGCGAATCGGTGGTGCCGAGCAACCCACAGGTGGCTGAGCGGCTGGCGCAATTGGCGGAGCGCTTGGGCAATGACAATGCAGCGCTGGGCAAACTTAGCGAAATTACCCACCAGCAGGCGCTGATCATGGCTTACAACGATGCCTTCCACTTTGTCGGGATCGGGTTGGCGGTGAGCATGGTGGCGGTGCTGCTGACCCGCAAGTTGCCGGAAGGGTTGAAGGCTGGGGAAGCCCATTGAGGCTATTACAGATCAGATGCGGTCCCTGTGGGAGCGGGCATGCCCGCGAACACCGGCGCAGCCGGTGCCAGCCACCGCGTTGAATTCTTCGCGGGCACGCCCGCTCCCACAGGGCCCGCGCCCGGCTTCAGCTGCTGATCAACCGCTCCCGCAGCTGCGCAATCTCGTCACGCAACTGCGCCGCAGCTTCGAACTCCAGGTCGCGGGCGAACTGCATCATTTTCTCTTCCAACTGCTTGATGCGCTTGGTGATCTCGCCCGGCGTACGCAGTTCGGCCTCGTAACGGGCGCTCTCCTCCGCCGCCTTGGCCATGCCCTTGCGCTTCTTGCTGCGCGCACCGGGCACGGTGGCACCTTCCATGATGTCGGTGATGTCCTTGACCACGCCCTTGGGCACGATGCCGTTGGCTTCGTTGAAGGCGATCTGCTTCTCGCGGCGGCGCTCGGTTTCGTCGATGGCTCGCTGCATGGAGCCTGTTACGTTATCGGCGTACAGAATGGCCCGGCCATTGAGGTTACGTGCCGCGCGGCCAATGGTCTGGATCAGGGAGCGCTCGGAACGCAGAAAACCTTCCTTGTCCGCATCGAGGATGGCCACCAGCGACACCTCGGGCATGTCCAGGCCCTCGCGCAGCAGGTTGATGCCCACCAGCACGTCGAAGGTGCCCAGGCGCAGGTCGCGGATAATCTCCACCCGTTCCACCGTATCGATGTCCGAGTGCAGGTAGCGCACCCGCACGTCGTGGTCGGCCAGGTAATCGCTGAGGTCCTCGGCCATGCGTTTGGTCAACGTGGTCGCCAGCACTCGCTCGCCTGCCGCGACACGCTTGCGGATCTCGGACAGCAGGTCGTCGACCTGGGTCAGCGCCGGGCGCACCTCTACCTGCGGGTCGACCAGCCCGGTCGGGCGCACCACCTGCTCCACCACGCGCCCGGCATGCTCAGCCTCGTAAGGCCCCGGAGTGGCCGAAACGAAAATGGTCTGCGGGCTGACATCCTCCCACTCGTCGAAACGCATCGGCCGGTTGTCCAGCGCGGAAGGCATGCGGAAGCCGTACTCGACCAGGGTCTCCTTGCGTGAACGGTCGCCCTTGTACATGGCGCCGACCTGCGGAACGCTGACGTGTGATTCGTCGATCACCAGCAGCGCATCGGGCGGCAGGTAATCGTACAGGGTGGGCGGCGGCGCCCCGGCCGGGCGCCCGGACAGGTAACGCGAGTAGTTTTCGATGCCGTTGCAGTAGCCCAGCTCGAGGATCATCTCCAGATCGAAGCGGGTGCGTTGCTCCAGACGCTGCGCTTCGACCAGCTTGTTGGCCTTGTGCAGGTACTCCAGACGCTCCTTCAGTTCTTCCTTGATGCCCTCCACCGCTTCCAGCAGGGTTTCCCGCGGGGTCACGTAGTGGCTCTTGGGGTAGAACGTGAAACGTGGCAGCTTGCGGAAAACCTCGCCGGTCAACGGATCGAAGGCGGCGATGTTCTCCACTTCATCATCGAACAGCTCGATGCGGATGGCTTCCAGATCCGATTCGGCCGGGAAGATGTCGATCACGTCGCCGCGTACCCGGAAGGTGGCGCGGGCAAAGTCCATTTCGTTGCGGGTGTACTGCAGGTCGGCCAGGCGGCGCAGCAGCGCGCGCTGGTCGAGCTTGTCGCCACGGTCCACGTGCAGGACCATTTTCAGGTAGGTCTCGGGGCTGCCCAGGCCGTAGATGCACGACACAGTGGTCACGATGATCGCGTCACGCCGCTCCAGCAGCGCCTTGGTGGCCGACAGGCGCATCTGCTCGATGTGGTCGTTGATCGAGGCGTCCTTCTCGATGAAGGTGTCCGACGACGGCACGTAGGCTTCCGGCTGGTAGTAGTCGTAATAGGAAACGAAGTACTCCACCGCGTTGTTGGGGAAGAATGCCTTGAACTCCCCGTACAACTGGGCGGCCAGCGTCTTGTTGGGCGCCAGCACCAGCGTCGGGCGCTGCACCTGCTGGATGACGTTGGCAATGCTGAAGGTCTTGCCCGAACCGGTCACCCCGAGCAACGTCTGGTGCGACAGCCCCGCCTCGATGCCTTCGACCAACTGGCGGATAGCCTCGGGCTGGTCGCCAGCCGGCTGGAAACGTGTGACGAGCTGGAACTCGGACATGAAGGACCTCGCGGTGCAGCAGCTGTAAATTTAGCCAGTAGTCTATACCCAAATGCGCCCGTTTGGGGGCGCTTTCAAGACACAGGTGTGGGCGCCTGCAACGGTGGACACGGCATTTAGACCAATGGTCGAAAAATATTTGCGCAAATAGCCCCAAAAGCTGCGCCAGAGTGTCGCGGTGACCGGTCGGTATCACTATACTGACTCCCCGTTTGTGCACCGCTTCAGTGCATTCGGCTGGAGCGTGTACGCCCTATCACACTCCAATCAGAGCCAAGGTAACAATGAGCCTGTTTTCCGCTGTCGAGCTGGCACCCCGCGACCCTATTCTGGGCCTCAACGAAGCATTCAACGCCGACCCACGTACCGACAAGGTCAACCTGGGCGTAGGCGTGTATTGCAATGAGGAAGGCCGCATTCCGCTGCTGCGCGCCGTGATCGAAGCCGAAACCCAGCGTGCCGCCCAGCACGCTTCGCGCGGCTACCTGCCGATCGACGGCATCGCCACCTACGACCAGGCTGTGCAGAAGCTGCTGTTCGGCGCCGAGTCGCCACTGCTGGCCGCCGGCCGCGTGGTCACCGTGCAGGCCGTCGGTGGTACCGGCGCGCTGAAGATCGGTGCCGACTTCCTCAAGCGCCTCTCGCCCAATGCCGTGGTTGCCATCAGCGACCCTAGCTGGGAAAACCACCGTGCGCTGTTCGAATCGGCCGGCTTCCCGGTGCAGACCTACCGCTACTACGATGCGCCGACCAACGACGTCAACCGCGCTGGCATGCTCGAAGACCTCAACGCCCTGCCATCCGGTTCGATCGTGGTGCTGCACGCCTGCTGCCACAACCCGACCGGTGTCGACCTGAACCTGGACGACTGGAAGAACGTCCTGGAAGTGGTCAAGGCCAAGGGCCACGTGCCGTTCCTCGACATGGCCTACCAGGGCTTTGGTGACGGTATCGCCGAAGACGCCTTCGCCGTGCGCCTGTTCGCCGAGTCGGGCCTGGAGTTCTTCGTTTCCAGCTCGTTCTCCAAATCGTTCTCGCTGTACGGCGAGCGCGTCGGCGCACTGTCGATCGTCACCGCCTCCAAGGACGAGAGCACCCGCGTGCTGTCGCAGGTCAAGCGCGTGATCCGCACCACCTACTCCAACCCGCCAACCCACGGCGCAACCATTGTTGCCACCGTGCTGAACAGCGCAGAACTGCGCCAGATGTGGGAAACCGAACTGGCCGAAATGCGCGAGCGCATCCACGGCATGCGCAAGCAGATGGTATCGCTGCTGGCCGAATACGGTGCAAACCGCGACTTCAGCTTCGTTGGCCGCCAGGTCGGCATGTTCTCCTACTCGGGCCTGACCGTTGAACAGGTCACCCGCCTGAAGAACGACTTCGGCATCTATGCCCTGGACACCGGCCGTATCGCGGTGGCCGCGCTGAACCAGAGCAACATCCACGTGGTGACCAAAGCGATCGTGGAAGTGCTGTAACTCATTGTTTTGCCTGGGGGTGGGTTGACTTCTCCCGGGCAATCAGTAAGATACGCGCAGATTCCGCGATAGCTCAGTCGGTAGAGCAAATGACTGTTAATCATTGGGTCCCTGGTTCGAGTCCAGGTCGCGGAGCCAGACATTGAAGAAGCCCCCGGATGCGCAAGCAACCGGGGGCTTTTTCGTTGTTCAGCGGAAGTATGTCAGCGCCTGGTAGATCGAGCGCCGCCCGCGCGGCGCATCGCGAGCAAGCTCGCTCCTACATTTGTTTCGGGCCAATTATTCCTGTGGGATTTGCGCGCGAACGTCTCAGTGCATGACTCGATGTCGCGCAGTACAAACAAGGCGGTCGCGCGTGTCCGCTACAGGAATACTGGCCCGAAACAAATGTAGGAGCGAGCTTGCTCGCGATGCGCCGCGCGGGCGGCGCTCGATCTACCAGGCAGCACACCCCTCAAGACATGCCTCTTGCAGCCCCACCCCCCTCAACCACTGCGCCCAATCGGGTAAAACGCCCCCCGGCTCCACACCCCAAGCCATTCCTCCCCGTCGATCACATGCGGCACCGCCAGCTCCACCAGTTGGTAAAACACATTGCGATGTATCAGCGCCTCCAGGTTGCTGCGCATCAGCACATACGGTGATGGCTCCTGCGTCAGCGGGTCGATCACCACCCGCAGGGGGTTATCCGGCCCCGCCTCGACCTGGTCCTCGACATTGCTGGTAAAACGCAGCACCTGCTGCTCGCCTTCGCCCTGCACTTCCAGCAACACGGCCACGAACGGCGCATCGTCGACACGAATGCCGACCTTCTCTACCGGGGTAATCAGGAAGTAGTCATCTCCGTCGCGGCGAATGATGGTAGAGAACAGCCGCACCATCGGCTTGCGCCCGATCGGCGTGCCCAGGTAGTACCAGGTGCCATCGCGGGCGATGCGCATGTCGATGTCACCACAGAATTCCGGGTTCCACAGGTGCACCGGCGGCAGCCCCTTGGCCTTGGGGATCTGCGCCAGAAGGTCATTGGCCTTGCCGGAGTTGCTCATCACGCTTGCCTCATTCACTCATGCCCAGAAGGCTACGAGCGTACTCGCGCATCGGCGCACCAAGCAAATCCTCCGGGGTGTTGTCGTGGAACGTCAACAAACCGCCACGGCTCTTGATGCGTGCGGTGTCGATCAGATAGCGGGTACTGGTTTCGATCAGCATCATCTGCACCACGCCAGTGTCCCAGCCCAAGCGGTCGACGGCCTGCTCGTCATACCACTCGTCACCATTGCCGATGCGATCGTCGGTACGTGCGAAGCGCGTGTACAACACGTAGTCCGCACCTACCGAGCGCGCCTGGGCGATGGCCTCTTCGAGGCCCAGCGGGCCCTGGGCGCGCCGTACCATCGGGAAGTATTCGACGAAGCTCTTGAAGGCCTGCTGGGCCACTGCATTCTGCCGAGGCACCGGCCCCTCGCCCGGCGGCACGAATGCACCCTGGCCAATGAAGATGAACGAATCAGGCTGCAGGCGGATCGACAAGGTGCGACGAGTTTCGCTGTGGTCCAGCAGACCGGCATCGCTCATGTGATAGCGGACGCCTTCGCCCATATCGCTGACATTCATGCAGCCGCCCAGCGCCATCAGCGCCAGCAGCAAGACCAGGCTACGCATCTTTCCTCCAGTGGCCGGCGACGAAAAACCGGCGAATAGCCGGCGGATGCAGCTTTTGCGCCAGCTTCAGCCACCGATCACTTTCATGACGGTCACGCCGCCGGAAAAGGCCACGTCCTGCTTGTCAGCCAAAGCCTTGACCAACAACCGCTGCAAGGCCGGCAGCGCCTGATGACGCGGTTTTTCCAGCAGGTCGCCGACGAAGTGCCGGTTACCTGACGACAGGCAGCCATGCAGCCAGCCCGTAGAAGACAGGCGCAACCGCGAGCAGGTACGGCAAAACGGCACGCTTTCGTTGGCAATGACGCCGAAGTGGCCCCTGCCGGGGATGTGGTAACGCATGGCAGTGGCGTCCAGCGGCGCATTCACCTGGGCGTAGGCATGCTGGCCGCCGATCAGCGCAAGCAGCTGGTCGAGGCCTACAAACTGCTGGAGGAAGGCGTTGCGATCGTGAGAGAGGTGGCCCATGCGCATCAGTTCGATGAAGCGCAGCTCGAAGCCGCGCGCGAGGCAGTAATCCAGCAGGGGCAGTACCTGATCAAGGTTTTTCCCGCGCATCGGCACCATGTTGACCTTGATTCGCATACCCAGGGCGCTGGCCTGCTCCATTCCATCCAGCACAGTGCTCAGGTCGCCGCCACGGGCAATCTGGCGGAAAGCCAGCGGGTCGAGGGTGTCGAGGGAAACGTTCAGCCGACGAATCCCGGCCGCCTGCAGTTGCGGCAACTTGCGCGCCAGCAACTGGCCGTTGGTGGTCAGCGAGACGTCATCAAGGTCGAGTTTGGCCACGGCAGCCAGAAAGGCATCCAGGCGCGGGCTGACCAGTGGCTCACCGCCAGTAATCCGCAGGCGCTCGATGCCGGCGGCTTCGATCAGGTAGGCCACGCCACGGGCCAAGGCATCCGCCGACAGCTCGTCCTGCGCCGCCACCAGCCGCTTTCCGTCAGGTACGCAGTAGGTACAGGCGTAGTTGCAGGCAGCCGTCAGGCTGACGCGCAGGTTGCGAAAGCGCCTGCCTTGACGATCGACAATCATGAATGACTCCGGCATGGATGAAGGGGCCGGCAAAACCTGACTCATAAATCAGGTTTTTGCAAGCCCCAATGCGCAATGCCGAATTTCCAAACGATAGCCAAACGCTTCGGGCTGCACTGCCGCGCAGCGAACGCACGACGCCGTTTCGCTAAATGCTCAGTTCGAGGGTTCCGGGTCGCGCTTGCGCTTGTTGCCCATACGCACGCCAATGTCCATCAGGAACTGGAAGAAGCCTTCCTGGTCTTCCAGTACGTTGCTCCAGAACGGCGAGTGGTACAGCGCCACAGCGCCGTGCACCAGCGCCCAGGCAGCGCAGTAGTGGAAATACGGCGGCACGTCTTCGAGCTTGCCTTCGCTGATACGGCCCTTGATCAGCTGGGTCAGGCGGTCGAAATTGGAGGCACGGATGCTGTGCAGCTGCTCGACCATTTCCGGCACCTGATTGCCCTTGACCACCTTTTCTTCAAGGCGGTCGAACAGCCGGTAGCGTTGCGGGTCGCGCATGCGGAACTCGAAGTAGGCGCGCGACAGCGCTTCCTTGTCACGGTCAACGTCGGCCGAGTGCAACAGCTCGTTCAGGTCACGCTCGTAATCGAGCATCAGGCGCAGGTAGATCTCCGCCTTGGACTTGAAGTGCTTGTAGATCGTGCCTTTGCCGATGCCCACGGCGTCGGCGATCATCTCGACGGTGACGCTGTCTTCACCTTGCTCGAGAAACAGCTTGAGCGCGGTATCGAGGATTTCCTGTTCGCGACGGCGAAACTCACGGACCTTACGAGGTTCTTTCTGCATGGGAAGGACTGGATGACAATCGAAGCGGTTTATTATGCCTAACTTGCGGGAAATTGCACGGATCATCCACGCATGTCTGTGTTTCACGATGCATACGGCCATGCGCTGCGGGAGGAACGAAACGTTGGCGTATTCCAAATCTGTTTAAAAAACGTCCAATATGCACTGGCACTGCGCCAAACCTGACCAATACTTGAAGTGTTGGCGCGGCGCATCCCCCCCAGTGGCGCGCCGATAAAGGTGCTCAGGGACCGCGTACCTTTGTTTTACTCCTAATGGTCTTAACCCGGATTCCTCCCCCAGAACCCGGGTTTTTTTTGTGTTTTTGTGGGGAGGATGGTGTGACGGCTGTCAGGTGCGTGCCTCACACAATCTCTAACCCCGGTAAATCAAGCCACCCGCGCCAATGGGAACAATCGCTTGAAATTTGCCGTGGTCTGCTCCGCCAACTGCTCATAACTGGCCCCACGCAGCGAAGCCACATACTCCGCCACCTCCCGCACATACTGCGGCAGGTTCGGCTTGCCCCGGTGCGGAATCGGCGCCAGGTAGGGCGAATCGGTCTCCACCAACAAGCGATCGACCGGCACCTGCCGCGCCACTTCCCGCAAGGCATCGGCATTGCGGAAGGTAACGATGCCCGACAGCGAAATGTAATAACCCAGGTCCAGCGCGGCCTTGGCCATGTCCCAGTCCTCGGTAAAGCAGTGCAGCACGCCAGCCTGCGGCAGGTTGGCCTCACGCAGCAGCGCCAGGGTATCGGCGCGCGCCGCCCGGGTATGCACGATCACCGGCTTGCCGGTCTGCCTGGAAGCCTCCAGGTGCAGACGGAACGAGGCCTGCTGCAGCTCGGCAGCCTCCGGCTCGTAGTGGTAATCCAGCCCGGTTTCACCAATCGCCACCACATGCGGGTGGGCCAGTTCGCGCAACAACCATTCCAACGCCGGGGTTTCGCCAGGGGCCAGGTCCAGCGGGTGCACGCCCACCGAGCAGTCGACGTCAGCGTACTGCTCGCTCAGCGCCTTCACTGCACCCGCATTCTCGGCACTGACGCCAATGCACAGAAAATGCCCGACCCCACGCTCACGCGCCGCCTGCAGGGCAGCGTCGAGGGAGCCCTGGTGAGCAGTGAGGTCAAGACGGTCGAGGTGGCAATGGGAATCTACGAGCATGGGATAACGGCACACATGAAAAATGGAAAATCAGCGGGCACCCGGCAGTTGCAGCCAGTGAGCCAGCAGCGATTCAAGCAACAAGGCGCGGTTGAGGTTGGCCTTGCCCAGTACCTTCTGGCGCTGTTCGAGGATCCATGCCTGCACCTCCAGCACCTTGGCCTGGCGGCTCTTCTGCGCCAGGTATTGCACGACCTTGCGCATATCGGCCAAGCCTAACCCTTCTTCGTCCTGGGTCAACTGGTAGCGCAGGATCAGGTGCGTCCAATCGCAGAACCAGTCGAACAGCAGCAACAACGGCACACCGCTCCAGGCATCGGCCAGCTGGCTGGGCGATTGCTGCTGCTTGAGCAGCTTCTTCACCCCATCGGCCACCAGCGCGCGTTGCTCGCGAACCCCCTGCGCCTGCAGGCTGACCGCCATCAATGGCGAACCTGCCGCCAGCGTCAGCAGCTCATCGCGCTCGACCTCGTCGCAGTCGGGTAACGCGCCAGCCAGCCATGCCTGGCTCTGGGCCAGACTGGGCTGCGGACAGGCCACCTGCTGGCAGCGGCTCTTGATCGTCGGCAACAGACGGCTGGGCTGGTGCGTCACCAGCAACAACACGGTATCACCGGAAGGTTCTTCAAGGCTTTTGAGCAGGGCGTTGGAGGCGTTGACATTCATCGCCTCCACCGGCTCGATCAACACCACCTTGCGCCCGCCCAACTGCGCGGTCTGCACCACAAAGGCCACCAGCTCGCGTACCTGGTCGACCTTGATCGGCTTGTCAGCCTCCTCCGGCTCGAGGACGAAGTTGTCCGGGTGGCTGCCGGCCTTGAGCAACAGGCACGACTTACACGCCCCACAAGCGTCCAGGCCCTGCGGCTGCTGGCACAACAGGCGCGCCATCAGACGCTCGGCCATGGCTCGCTTGCCAATACCCTGCGGCCCATGCAGCAGGTAAGCGTGGGCGTGGCGGCTGCGACCGGCCAGTTGCTGCCACAGCGCCTGCTGCCAAGGGTAGGCCTCAGCCACGGCAACGCTCCAGAATGCCTGGCAGCAGAGCGTCGATGTCACGCTGCACCGCCTCCAGCGATTGTGCCGCATCAAGCAGGCTGTAGCGCTGTGGCGCGCCCTGGGCGCGCTGCAGGTACGCCTGACGCACCGCCTCGAAGAAGACCTGCCCTTCCTGCTCGAATCGGTCCAGGCGACCACGGGCGGCGGCGCGGGCAAGGCCCACTTCCACCGGCAGGTCGAAGACCAGGGTCAGGTCCGGGCGCAGGTCGCCCTGGACGAATTGTTCCAGAACCGCGATACGCTCGACCGACAAACCACGACCGCCGCCCTGATAGGCATAGGTGGCGTCCGTGAAACGGTCACACAGCACCACAGCCCCGCGGGCCAGCGCCGGGCGGATGACCTGCGCCAGGTGCTGGGCGCGGGCGGCGAACACCAGCAGCAGCTCGGTGTCGGCCGCCATGCCTTCGTCGCTGGGCGTCAGCAACAGTTCACGCACCTTTTCCGCCAGCGGCGTACCGCCTGGCTCACGGGTCAGCACCACGTCCAGGCCGTGCTCGCGCAGGCGCGCGGCCAGGTAGTCGCGATTGGTGCTCTTGCCCGCGCCTTCGGGGCCTTCCAAAGTAATAAACAAGCCGCTCACAGGCAGTCCTTAATGTTGTTCGTCAGGCGTCGGCCGCTCGGCCGCTTGCGCACCGCCGGCAGGGGCATCCTGCGCGGGCGCTTCATCGGGGGCTGGCTGCGCAGTTGGCTCATCCGCTGCTGACGGGTCCGCTGCTGGGGGCTCAGGGCGCTGCGCATCGTCGGCGCCCGATGCCTGTTCGGCATCATCGGCACCTGGCTTGGCCTCTTGCTGCGGCGCGGGGCTGGAGCGGTAGTCCGACCGGCGCTTGAGCTGGAACTCGCGCACTGCCGAATTGTGGTCGTCGAGGTCGTCGGAAAACACATGGCTGCCATCGCCGCGGGCGACGAAGTAAAGACTGGTGCCATTGGACGGGTTCAGCGCCGCGTGAATCGCCTCGCGGCCGACCATGGCGATCGGGGTCGGCGGCAGGCCGGTCATGGTGTAGGTGTTGTAAGGCGTAGGCTCGCGCAGGTCCGCGCGGGTGATCCTGCCGTTGTAGCGCTCACCCATGCCATAGATAACCGTCGGGTCGGTCTGCAGCATCATACCCAGGCGCATGCGCCGCACGAACACGCCGGCGATCTGCCCGCGCTCCTGCGGAATGCCGGTTTCCTTTTCTACCAGGGAGGCCATGATCAGCGCCTGGTACGGGTCACGATACGGCAGGTCGGTGGAACGCTCGGCCCACTCCTTGGCCAGCACTTCGTCCAGACGCATGTAGGCCTGCTGCAGCAACTCGACATCGCTCATACCCCGCACGAAGCGGTAGGTGTCGGGGAAGAAGCGGCCTTCGGGGAACACACCGGTATGGCCGAGCTTGTCCATGACCTCGGCATCCGACAAGCCCTCCAGGGTATGCTTGATCTTTTCATGCTTGGCCACGGCCGCACGCACCTGGCGGAAGGTCCAGCCTTCGACCAGGGTGAGGTTGTACTGCACCACGTCGGCACGGCGCCAGGCGTCGAACAATTGCTCGACGGTCATGCCAGGGGTAAGACGGTACTCGCCGGTGTGCAGGGGGGTGCCGGCCATGTTGAAGCGCCAGTACAAACGCAACCAGACAGCGTCGTCGAGCAACCCTTCCCTTTGCATGCTGTAGAACATGCGGTTGGGGTTAGTGCCATTGGGCACATCCAGCAGGCGTTCCTGCGTGATGTGCAGGGGCTGCTCCAGGACCGAGTTGACCTTCCAGGCCGACCAGCCAAACGCCAGACCGGCAAGGATCAAGCCCATTTCCAGCAACAGCAGGAATTTACGTCTCACGAATTCAGGTTTCCAGTAACGTACGGGCAACGGCCTGCAGTTTACGAGTGAGCGGGCCCGGCGACCAGTTTAGCGCGGCTACGCCACGCACGGGCCAAATGCCGTAAACGCTATTGCAAACAAATACTTCATTCGCTTGCTCCAGCGCCTCGAACGACAGGTCGCAGACCTGTACCGCAATACCCAGCAGCGGGGCCTGTTCCAGCAGTGCGGCACGCATCACGCCCGCCACGCCACAACGGCTAAGGTCGGCGGTAAGCAGCACGCCATCGCGCACCAGAAACAGATTGCTGTATACCCCTTCGATCACCCTGCCCTGCGCGTCACGCATCAGGCCTTCGGCATGGTCGCTGTCCTGCCATTCGGCACGGGCCAGCACCTGCTCCAGGCGGTTAAGGTGTTTGAGGCCGGCCAGCAGTGGTTGTTCCCCAAGCCGGGTATGGCAAGGGAACAAACGCACGCCATGCTCAGCATGCTCGACAGGATAACGGGGTAATGGGCTGCCTTGCAGGATACGCCGCGGCGCTGCATCGACAGCTGGCGCATAGCCACGCTGGCTATCGCCACGGGTAAGGATGAGTTTGACGACACCCTCACCCAGCTGGCTGGCGTAGCGCAGCAGCTCGTCGCGCACCAGCGCCAGATCGGCGTTGATCGCCAGGCGCTGGCAGCCCAGTGCCAGGCGTGCGAGGTGGCCGTCCAGCAAGCTGGGCCGGGCGCCTCGCACAGCGATGGTTTCGAACAGGCCATCGCCATAGGCCAGGCCGCGGTTCTGCAGGTTGAGTGCAGTCGCCGGCTGGCCGTCGATCCAGCTGTGCATCAGCCGGCAAACCGGCGGAATACCAGCGAGCCGTTGGTGCCGCCAAAGCCGAACGAGTTGGACAGCACCACGTCGATCGGCATGCTGCGCGCCTGGTGGGGAACGAAGTCGAGGTCACACCCCTCGTCCGGCTCGTCCAGGTTGATGGTCGGCGGGGCCATCTGGCTATTGATGGCCAGCACGCTGAAGATCGCCTCCACCGCGCCCGCGGCGCCCAGCAAGTGACCGGTCATCGACTTGGTCGAGCTGACCGCCAGCTTGTAGGCATGCTCGCCGAACACGCGCTTGATCGCCGCCACTTCGGCCACATCGCCCGCCGGGGTAGAAGTGCCGTGGGCGTTGATGTAGCTGACTTCTTCCGGCTGGATACCGGCATCGCGCAAGGCGTTGGCCATGCAGCGGGCAGCGCCCTCGCCAGAGTCGGGTGGCGAGGTCATGTGGTAGGCGTCGCCGCTCATGCCAAAGCCAACCAGCTCGGCATAGATAGTCGCACCGCGGGCCTTGGCGTGCTCGAGCTCCTCGAGCACCAGGGCTCCGGCACCGTCGGACAATACAAAGCCGTCACGACCCTTGTCCCACGGGCGGCTGGCCCGGCTGGGTTCATCGTTGCGGGTAGACAGTGCGCGCGAAGCGCCAAAACCGCCCATGCCCAGACCACAAGCGGCCATTTCGGCGCCACCGGCGATCATCACGTCAGCCTCACCGTAGGCGATATTGCGCGCGGCCATGCCGATGCAATGGGTGCCAGTGGTGCACGCAGTGGCGATGGCATAGTTCGGCCCTTGCAGACCCAGGTGGATCGACAGGAAACCGGAGATCATGTTGATGATCGAACCCGGCACGAAGAACGGCGAAATGCGGCGCGGCCCTGAATCGTGCAGGGTGCGGCTGGTTTCTTCGATGTTGGTCAGACCACCGATACCCGAGCCCATGGCCACGCCAATACGCTCGCGGTTGGCATCGGTGACCTCCAGGCCGGCATTACGCACGGCCTGGAAACCAGCCGCCAGGCCGTACTGGATGAACAGGTCGAGCTTGCGGGCCTCTTTGGCCGACAGGTACTGCTCAACCTCGAAGCCTTTCACCGAGCCGCCAAAACGGGTGGAGTAGGCAGACAGGTCCGTGTGTTCGATCGGACCGATGCCACTGCGGCCAGCCAGAATGCCCTGCCAGGTGCTCGGTACATCGGTACCCAGTGGCGACAGCATACCCATACCGGTGACCACGACGCGTCTACGCGACACAGTACTCTCCTTTTCTAATAACAGAGTCTCTTGCCATTGCATTCAAGTGCTGGAATGAAATGGCAACAGGCTCTTGGTGCTCGGTGAACGAAGCCGCCTGAAAAATGCGAGGCGCTCGCAAAGAAAAAACCGCACGCCAGCGAAGGCAGTGCGGTTTTCCCCGACAAGAAACGTCGACTGTAGCGTCTTAGGCCTGGTGGGCTTTGACGTAGTCGATGGCAGCTTGAACGGTAGTGATCTTCTCGGCTTCTTCGTCAGGGATTTCGGTCTCGAATTCCTCTTCCAGAGCCATCACCAGTTCAACGGTGTCAAGCGAATCGGCACCCAGGTCATCGACGAAGGACTTCTCAACAGTCACTTCTTCTTCCTTGACGCCCAGTTGCTCGGCGACGATTTTCTTGACGCGTTCTTCGATGGTGCTCATACCTAGTTTTCACTCCTAATGGATATATGTCAGGCAGCTGGCCGGTGGCTAATTTTATAGAAAGACGTTCGCTTTTCAAGCAAAACGCACCTTCAGGCTAGTCACCACACCCGCTGCCTGGAATCTGGTTGCAGCTTTATAACGGATTTTAGGCTCGCAGTATGACTCTTTTTTTACGAAACCCGTCACATTGAGTTGCAGTATTACATGTACATCCCGCCGTTGACCGGCACGGTAGCGCCGGTCACGTAGGCGGCGCCGTCGGACGCCAGGAACGAAACCACCTTGGCAATTTCGTCAGCCTGGCCCAGGCGGCCCAGCGGAATCTGGGTCTGCAGGGCTTCGCGCTGAGCTTCTGGCAGCTCGCGGGTCATGTCGGTATCGATGAAGCCTGGGGTCACCGAGTTGACGGTGATACCACGCGAACCCACTTCACGCGCCAGGGCGCGGCTGAAACCTTCCAGACCGGCCTTGGCAGCCGCGTAGTTGGCCTGACCTGCGTTACCCATGGCACCAACGACCGAGCCGATGCTGATGATACGACCCCAACGCGCCTTGGTCATGCCACGCAGCACGCCCTTGGACAGACGGTAGAGGCTGTTGAGGTTGGTGTCGATGACATCGAACCACTCGTCGTCTTTCATGCGCAGCATGAGGTTGTCGCGGGTGATACCGGCGTTGTTGACCAGGATGGCCGGCGCACCGAACTGCTCGCCAATGGCGGCCAGTACGGCTTCAACCGATTCGGCGCTGGTCACATTCAGCTCCATGCCGGTGCCGGTGATGCCGTGTTCTTTCAGGGTGGCAGCGATGCGCTCGGCGCCGGACGCCGAAGTGGCGGTACCGATCACGGTCGCGCCCTGGCGGCCCAGCTCGAGGGCGATGGCCTGGCCAATGCCACGGCTGGCGCCGGTAACCAGTGCAACTTTACCTTGCAGGCTCATGCAAGCTTCTCCAAATCAGGCCAGTGCCGCGCGGGTGGCAGCAACGGAGTCAGGGGTGTTGAGGTTGTAGGTGGTCACGCCGTCGGCGCAACGCTTGTTAAGGCCAGCCAGCACCTTGCCCGGGCCACACTCGACCAGGTTGACCGCACCGTTGGCGGCCAGGGTCTGCACGCACTCGACCCAGCGTACCGGCTGGTACAGCTGTGCCAGCAGGTCGTGCTTGAGGGCATCGAGGTCGGCGGCGACGGCTGCAGTGACGTTCTGCACCACCGGAATCTGCGGGGCCTTCCATTCGATGGCATTGACCGATTCGGCAAAGCGCTCGGCGGCTGGCTTCATCAGGGCGCAGTGCGACGGGACGCTCACCGCCAGTGGTAGGGCGCGCTTGGCACCTTTGGCCTTGCACAGCTCCATGGCGCGGTCTACCGCCGCCTTGTTACCGGCGATGACCACCTGACCAGGCGAGTTGAAGTTCACGGCGCTGACCACTTCATCTTCAGCGGCTTCGGCGCAGAGTTCCACGACCACAGCATCGTCCAGGCCGAGAATGGCAGCCATGGCGCCGTGACCGGCCGGTACGGCTTCCTGCATCAGCTGACCGCGGCGCTCGACCAGGCGAACGGCATCTTTCAGGCTGATGCTGCCGGCGGCGACCAGGGCGCTGTATTCGCCCAGGCTGTGACCGGAAACGAAGGCCGGCTTGGCACCGCCCTCTTCCAGCCACAGGCGCCACAGTGCGATGGACGCAGTAAGGATCGCCGGCTGGGTCTTGTCGGTCTGGTTAAGTTGCTCTTCCGGGCCGTCCTGGACCAGCTTCCACAGGTCGTAGCCGAGCGCTTCGGACGCTTCCTTGAAGGTTTCGATGATCACTGGCTTCTCGGCGCCGAGCTCGGCGAGCATGCCCAGCGACTGGGAACCTTGACCGGGAAAGACGAATGCGAGGGATGCAGACATTGAACAAGCCCTTATGATCTTGTCGTCGGATAGTGTGCGCCAGGCCCGAGGCCAGGCGCGGAATCTGAAAACTTGGATGGAAACACAGACCAAGCGGTCACATTTAAGCACTTCATCGGCGAAATGCCTAAGGCAACAGGTCTTCAAGGCGGCCATGCAGCCGCTGCGGCAGGTTTTCCTGAATTTCGATCAGCGCCCGCTGGATGGCACTCTGAAACCCCTGCACGCCCGCCGAGCCATGACTCTTGATGACGATACCCTGTAGCCCCAGAAAGCTCGCCCCATTATGCCGCGCCGGCGCCAGGTCAGCCTGCAGACGCTTGAGCAGCGGTATGGCAACGGCCCCGGCAACGCGGGCAAAAGCACCGCCCTTGAACAGTTTTTCGATGCGCGCACCGATCATCGTCGCCAAGCCCTCGCTGGACTTGAGCAGTATGTTGCCGACAAAACCGTCGCACACCACCACGTCTGCCTCACCCCGGTACAGGCCATCCCCTTCGACGAAACCGACATAGTTGAGGCCGCGGGCGCTCTGCAACAGCGTGGCAGCCAGCTTGACCTGCTGGTTACCCTTGATGTCCTCGGTACCGATGTTCAACAGCGCCACGCGTGGCCGATGCACACCCAGGGCCTGAGCGGCCACCGAGCCCATTACCGCGAACTGATAGAGGTTTTCGGCACTGCAGTCGACATTGGCGCCCAGATCGAGCAGTTGACAGTAACCTGTCTGGGTCGGGATCGCCGCCACCATGGCCGGCCGGTCGATACCCGGCAAGGTCTTGAGCACGAAGCGCGACAACGCCATCAGCGCCCCGGTATTGCCGGCACTGACACAGGCCTGGGCTTTTCCGTCGCGCACCAGTTCGAGGGCGATGCGCATCGACGAATCCGGCTTGCCGCGCAACGCCTGGGATGGCCGCTCGTCCATGCCGACTACCTCACTGGCGGCCACAACCTGCAGGCGCGCGCGATCCGCAGCTGGCAAGCCACTGATGAGATCTTCAAGGAGGGAGGGTTGACCGACGAGGGTCAGATGAAGCGAGGGGGTAGCCGAAAGGCAGGCAATGCTAGCCTGGACAATGCTGCGGGGACCGAAGTCCCCGCCCATTGCGTCGATCGCGATGACCTGAGCGGACAAGGATTACTCGTCAGCGCCCTTGTCGACCACTTTACGACCACGGTATACGCCTTCTGGCGAAACGTGGTGACGCAGGTGAACTTCACCGGTGGTTTTCTCTACCGACAGCGCGTTTTCCGACAGGGCGTCGTGCGAACGGCGCATGTCACGGGCAGAGCGGGATTTTTTGTTCTGCTGAACAGCCATAATTGATTAACTCCTAAACGTTTGGGTCACGCTTTAACTGCGCCAAAACACTGAACGGGTTGGACCGCGATACCTCGTCCTTGCTCGATTCGGGCTCGTCTGCGCCCGCCGGCTGCTGGCATTCTTCCGGATGATGAGCAGGCACGATTGGCAAGGCGAGCAAAAGCTCCTCCTCGACCAATGCCTGCAGATCCAAAGGATCTTCGCCCAGTTCCAGCACGTCATAGCCTTTCGGCAACGACTGGGTATTCGCACCCTCCTTCACCACGGCGTATGTACATTCGCTGTGGATCGGTAGGGTGACCAGCTCAAGACAACGCTGGCAAACCATCTTGACTTCGACGTCCAGCTCGCTGTGGATAACCACCACGTGCTGTTCATCTCGTTCAAAATCGAACTTCGCCTGCACCGTACCGACATTGTCGGAAAGCGGGTCGCAGAGTCTTTCCAAATCAGCGAGTTGCAGCGAACCGTTAAGGGTTACGCCACGATCGGCTAATTTGCGCGGGTCAACGTGAGGTGGAATCGGGTCATTCAACATAGGCGCAGCATTCTAGGGATGCCCCCCGCCCCTGTCAAAGGAAATTAGGCGGCATCGTGCGTGATAGAATTGGTTCAACCGAACCCGGAGTCTACCATGCTTCCTTTGTTACTGGCTTCCAGCTCTGCCTATCGCCGCGAACTGCTCGCACGCCTGCACCTGCCCTTCACCTGGGCAAGCCCCGATATAGACGAGCAACGCCTGGATGGCGAACCGCCCGTAGAGCTGGTGCGCCGGCTGGCCAGGCAAAAGGCCGAGGCATTGGCAGGCAGCCACCCCCGACACTTGATCATAGGCTCGGACCAGGTTGCGGTATTGGGCGAGCAGGTGCTGGGCAAGCCGCATACGTTCGAGCGCGCTTGCGAGCAACTGCTGGAGTGTAGCGGGCAGCAGGTGAGCTTTCTTACCGGGCTGGCACTGCTGAACAGCGCCACCGGGCAATGCCAGGTGGATTGCGTGCCTTTTACCGTCACGCTGCGCGAATTGAGCCGCGAGCGCGTGGAGCGCTACGTCGCGACGGAACAGCCGCTGGATTGCGCAGGGAGCTTCAAGGCGGAGGGGTTGGGGGTGAGCCTGTTCCAGAGCACCCACGGGTGCGATGCAACCAGCCTGATCGGGCTGCCACTGATTCGGCTGGTGGATATGCTGACCAAGGAAGGGGTTGTGGTTCCGTAGTCCGACTTGAGGCTTTTGGCGCCTATGAGATCGAGCGCCGCCCGCGCGGCGCATCGCGAGCAAGCTCGCTCCTACATTTGTTTCGGGCCAATTATGCCTGTGGGATTTGGGCGCGAACGCTTTGGCGCATGGCGCGACATCGCGCCGTACAAACAAGGCGGTCGCGTGCGCCTGACACAGGATGGATTGGCCCGAAACAAATGTAGGAGCGAGCTTGCTCGCGATGCGCCGCGCGGGCGGCGCTCGATCTCACAAACACCACAAAACGTGCGACAGGGCGTTCAACGCAACTGCGGCCCCTGGAACCCCATCCACATCGCCAGGTGCTCAGCCACGCTGGCACCCACGCGCTTGGAGAAGCGATCGAAAGGCGACTCCTGAACGGTGAAGTCAACCAACTCCTTCTCGCCCACGATCTCACGCGCCACATAGCTGGCACTGCCCAAGCCATCCACCAGCCCCAGCGCCTTGGCCTGCTCACCCGACCAGATCAGGCCGCTGAACAACTCCGGGTGCTCCTTATCCTTCAGGCGCTCACCCCGCCCCTGCTTGACCATGGCGATGAACTGCCGGTGCGTGGTATCCAGCACACCCTGCCAGAAACGGGTCTCTTCTGGTTTTTCCGGCGAAAACGGATCAAGGAACGCCTTGTGCTCACCCGATGTATAGGCACGGCGCTCGACCCCTAGCTTCTCCATGGTGCCAACAAAGCCATAACCCGCCGCCGTCACCCCAATGGACCCCACCAGACTGGCCTTGTCGGCATAGATCTCGTCTGCCGCACTGGCGATGTAATAGGCACCGGAAGCACCAAGATCAGCGATCACCGCATACAGCTTGATGGCGGGATATTCGGCACGCAGGCGACGGATTTCGTCATACACGTAACCCGCCTGCACCGGGCTGCCACCCGGGCTGTTGATGCGCATCACCACAGCCTTGGTCTTGTCGTCCTTGAACGCTTCGCGCAGGCTCTTGACGATGTTATCGGCGCTGGCAGCCTCCTGATCGGCAATCACCCCGCGCACCTCGACCAGCGCGGTATGGCTGGCACTGCGCGAAGCGGCCTTGTCCATGTCCATCAGCGGCGAGAACAACGCCAGAATGCCGAACAGGTAGACGAAGGTCAGCAGCTTGAAGAAGATCCCCCAGCGCCGCGACCGTCGCTGCTCCTGCACGCTGGCCAGCAAGGTCTTTTCCAGCAGCTTCCAGCTGTTGCGCTCTTCGCGCTCCCCGGGCTCGGCCTCAGGGGCTTTCCATTCGTCTGCCATGCTTACCTACCTTGGAAGTGGAATTGCGGAACCACCCAGCCACTCGCGCAACTGGGAAAAGTGATCGATGCATACCTGCGGGCCAAACTCGGCCAGCGCCTGCAGCGACATGGCACCATAGCCAACCGCCACCGAATGCATGCCGGCATTGCTGGCCATCTGCAGGTCGAATGCCGAATCTCCGACCATCAGCGCACGCGACGGTTCGACGCCACAATGCCCGAGGATTTCCTCAAGCATCAGCGGGTGTGGCTTGCCACGGGTCTCGTCAGCGGCGCGGGTGATATCGAAGAACCGCTCCCAGCCATTGGCCTTGAGCACCCGATCCAGCCCGCGACGGGCCTTGCCGGTGGCCACCGCCAGGCGGTAACCCTCGGCGCGGAAGGCATCCAGCGACTCGACCACGCCATCGAACAACGGCGAAGGTTGCTGATCCAGCGCAACGTAGACATCGGCATAGTGCTGGCGGAAGCTGGCAACCTCTGCAGGCGCCAGGTGCGGGTACAGGGTGTGGATCGCCTCGTCCAAGGCCAGACCGATGATACCCTTGACCGCAGCGTCGCTGCTCTGCGCCTCGCCGGCACGCTCTGCGGCGACATTCATGGCCTCGACGATACGCCCAATGGAATCGGCCAGGGTGCCGTCCCAGTCGAAGATCAGTAGCTCATAGCCTTTTTTCATGGATCAGGGCGCACTCAGACGTTCAACGGTTTTCGCCCAGACCTCATCCACAGGCGCCTCGAGCTTCAATTCACCGCCGTCCGGCAGCGGTACAGTCAACGCGTAGGCATGCAGGAACAGGCGTTTGCCGCCCAACTCGCGAATTTCCCGGCTGAAGTCTTCGTCGCCGTATTTGCTGTCGCCAGCGATCATGTGCCCGGCATGCAGGGTGTGCACGCGGATCTGATGGGTACGACCGGTGATCGGGCGCGCCTCGACGATGGTGGCAAAGTCACCAAAACGGCGCAGGACGCGAAACAGGGTCAGCGCCTCCTTGCCTTCCTCGTTCACTTCGACCATGCGCTCGCCGGAACGCAGGTTGCTCTTGAGCAACGGCGCGTTGACCTGCTTTTTCGAGGTTGGCCAATGGCCGCGCACCAGCGCCATGTAGCGCTTATCGACACCATCACCGCGCAGGGCGGCATGCAGGTGACGCAGCATGCTGCGCTTCTTGGCGATCATCAACAGACCAGACGTGTCGCGATCCAGGCGGTGCACCAGCTCCAGCTCCTTGGCGTCCGGGCGCAACTGGCGCAGCGCCTCGATCACCCCGAAGCTCAGGCCACTGCCGCCGTGCACGGCGATGCCGGCCGGCTTGTTCATCACGATAAGCGCTTTGTCCTCGTAGACAATGGCGGCTTCCAGACGCTGCAGCAGGCCTTGGGCCACCGGAGCCGGTTCGTCTCGTTCCGGCAAGCGGACGGGCGGGACCCGCACGATGTCGCCGGCCTGGATCTTGTACTCCGGCTTGACGCGGCCCTTGTTGACCCTCACCTCACCCTTGCGCAGGATGCGGTAGACCAGTGTCTTGGGCACGCCCTTGAGGGCCGTGATGAGGAAATTATCGATGCGTTGGCCGGCAAGCTCCGGCGCGACTTCGATCAGCTGAACGCCGGAAGTCGGAGGGGTATTGGTCGTCATTACGGGATCATAACAATTTTTTATGGAATTGAAGCACTTAATCATTGCTGCTATAGTCGCGAACGCCGCCAAAAGCGGCAGGCCAGCGGCACCAGGCTCTTTGCCGGTCCCTGACCTTCGCAATTCTCCAGGACGCGAGGCCGTCCTACGGGGTTTTCGCCAGTTTACCGAAATGCCTGGAATCGCCACCAGCGCCGTGTAGAGAAGACCGAAAAAAAACGACAAGTGCGGTGTTTCACCTGCTTACCCGATTCTTTTCGCTGCACCTCTGCCCGCGAGTCGCTTCCACGCATCGCCCGGCGAATGCTTCGGAAATACCTGCCTTGGACATGAATGGCGCCAGCGCAGAACCAGCGCTGGCGAAAAATGCAACCCGTTGCGGATTCAGCGCGCGGCAGCACCCGAATTATCAGGGATACGTGCAGGGTGGAGATGCACAGCCCTCGGACCGTGTAGCACCGCGTCCGGCCACCAGCCCACTGACGGCTGGTGAGCGGATAAGGTCCTGAACAGATGCCCTCCGGGCGTCCACGGCTGACGGTTGATTCCTCCTCCTGACTGAGTGCACAAGGCCCGCTTGGTTGATTCGGATACCTATTCGAAGCCACCGGGGCCTTGTTGGCACCGCAGCAAACAGGACGCGTCGTCGCGACAACGGCAGGCTGGGCAACCGGCTGGTGCCGAACGTCGCTCGACACGGGGGTGGCCCGGCCACCCTTTGCGCACCTTGGCACCGACCATGAGACGTCGTGTGTGCCGAACGCCGTTTCCGGCAGCCCGGAAACCGACGGTACAACATGAAAAGAATGCTGATTAACGCGACTCAACCCGAAGAGTTGCGTGTAGCCCTGGTGGACGGCCAACGTCTCTACGACCTGGACATCGAGTCCGGCGCGCGCGAGCAGAAAAAGGCCAACATCTACAAAGGCAAGATCACCCGCATCGAACCCAGCCTCGAAGCCGCCTTCGTCGACTTCGGCTCCGAACGTCACGGCTTCCTGCCGCTGAAAGAAATCTCCCGCGAGTACTTCAAGAAGGCCCCGGAAGGCCGGGTCAACATCAAGGAAGTGCTCAGCGAAGGCCAGGAAGTCATCGTTCAGGTCGAGAAGGAAGAGCGCGGCAACAAAGGCGCCGCCCTCACCACCTTCATCAGCCTGGCCGGCCGCTACCTGGTGCTGATGCCCAACAACCCGCGTGCCGGTGGCATCTCCCGCCGCATCGAAGGCGAAGAGCGCAACGAACTGCGCGAAGCCCTGAACGGCCTGACCGTACCGGGCGACATGGGCCTGATCGTGCGCACCGCCGGCCTTGGCCGCAGCAGCGAAGAAATGCAGTGGGACCTGGACTACCTGCTGCAGCTGTGGACCGCCATCAAGGAAGCGTCCCTGGACCGCGCCGCGCCATTCCTGATCTACCAGGAAAGCAACGTCATCATCCGCGCCATCCGCGACTACCTGCGTCAGGACATCGGCGAAGTACTGATCGACAGCATCGACGCCCAGGAAGAAGCGCTGACCTTCATCCGCCAGGTGATGCCGCAGTACGCCAGCAAGGTCAAGCTGTACGAAGACAGCGTACCGCTGTTCAACCGCTTCCAGATCGAAAGCCAGATCGAGACCGCCTTCCAGCGCGTGGTCGACCTGCCGTCCGGCGGTTCGATCGTGATCGACCCGACCGAAGCCCTGGTGTCGATCGACATCAACTCGGCGCGCGCCACCAAAGGCAGCGACATCGAAGAAACCGCCCTGCAGACCAACCTGGAAGCGGCCGAGGAAATCGCCCGCCAGCTGCGCCTGCGTGACATCGGCGGCCTGATCGTCATCGACTTCATCGACATGACCCCGGCGAAGAACCAGCGCGCTGTTGAAGAGCGCGTGCGTGAATGCCTGGAAGCCGACCGCGCCCGCGTGCAGGTTGGCCGCATCTCGCGCTTCGGCCTGCTGGAAATGTCCCGTCAGCGTCTACGCCCATCGCTGGGCGAAAGCAGCGGCATCGTCTGCCCACGCTGCTCCGGCACCGGCATCATCCGTGACGTCGAATCGCTGTCGCTGGCCATCCTGCGCCTGATCGAAGAAGAAGCCCTGAAGGACCGCACCGCTGAAGTGCGTGCTCAAGTGCCGATCCCGGTAGCCGCGTTCCTGCTGAACGAAAAGCGTAACTCGATCACCAAGATCGAGCTGCGCACCCGTGCGCGCATCATCATCCTGCCGAACGACCACCTGGAAACCCCTCACTTCGAAGTCCAGCGCCTGCGCGACGACAACCCTGAAGTGCTGAACAACCAGTCCAGCTACGAAATCGCCGCCGCCGAAGCCGAAGAAGCGCCGCAACCGACCGCCACCCGCACCCTGGTACGCCAGGAAGCCGCAGTGAAAACGGCCCCGGCCCGCGCCAACGCACCGGTACCGGCCGCCGCTGAAGAGCCCCAGGCTGCCGCGCCGGTCGCCCCTGCCCCGAGCGCTCCGGAGCCAAGCCTGTTCAAAGGCCTGGTGAAGTCGCTGGTGAGCCTGTTCGCCGGCAAGGACGAGCCTGCCGCCGCGCCAGTGGTGCCCGCCGCCGAAAAACCGGCTGCCGAGCGCAGCCCGCGCAACGAAGAACGCCGCAACGGCCGCCAGCAAAGCCGCAACCGCAACGGCCGCCGCGACGAAGAACGCAAGCCGCGTGAAGAGCGTGCCGAGCGCGCACCGCGTGAAGAGCGTGCACCGCGCGAGGAACGCGCCCCACGCGAAGAGCGTGCACCGCGCGAGGAACGTGCCCCACGTGAAGAGCGTGCACCGCGTGAAGAACGTGCGCCGCGCCAGCCACGCGAAGACCGCCGTGGCAACCGCGGCGAAGAGCGCGTTCGCGAACTGCGCGAGCCGCTGGACGCTACCCCGCCAGCCGAACGCGAAGAGCGCCAGCCGCGTGAAGAACGTGTAGCCCGCGAAGAGCGAGCGCCACGTGAAGAGCGCGCACCGCGTGAAGAGCGTGCTCCACGTGAAGAACGCGCACCGCGTGAAGAGCGTGCCCCACGTGAAGAACGGGCCCCACGTGAAGAACGCGCCCCTCGCGAAGAACGTGCTCCACGTGAAGAACGCGCACCGCGCGAAGAGCGTGCTCCACGCGAAGAACGCGCCCCGCGCCCACCACGCGAAGAGCGCCAACCACGCGCTGCCGAAGAAGCAACCGAACAGGCAGCCGAGCTGGCCGAAGAGCAACTGCCAGGCGAAGAGCTGCTGCAAGACGAGCAGGAAGGCACCGATGGCGAGCGCCCGCGCCGCCGCTCCCGTGGCCAGCGTCGTCGCAGCAACCGTCGTGAGCGTCAGCGCAATGCCAACGGCGAGCTGATCGACGGCAGTGAAGAAGAAGGCAGCGAAGAGCAGCCACAACAGCACCAGGCCACCGAGCTGGGTGCCGAACTGGCTGCCGGCCTTGCCGTGACGGCTGCTGTCGCCAGCAGCAACATCAGCTCCGACGCAGAAGCCCAGGCCAACCAGCAGGCCGAGCGTGCTACCGCCGAAGTCGCTGCCGTTGCAGAAACCGACAACAGCGAAGCCGCCCAACCGGTCGAGCAGGTCGAAGCGGCCACCAAAGCTGAAGAAGCGTCCGTGGCCCCAGCGGTCGAGCAGCCGGTCACCGAGCCAGTGGCCGCAGCCGAGGCAACTGCCGAGCCTGTGGTCGAAGTGGCCCCGCAGCCTGTCGCTGAAGATGCACCTGCTGTTGAGCCGGTCGTGGTTGCAGAAACCGCGGTCACTGAAACCCCGGCAGAAGCCCCAGTGGTAGAAGCCGGTGAAATCGAACAGGCCCCGGCCGTGGTCGAAGTCGCTCCGGTTGCCGCACAGCCTGCCCCGGTTGTCGAAGCCCAGCCAGAAGTGGTGGCCGAGCCTGCACCTGCGGTGGTCGAACCTGCACCTGCAGTGGTCGAACCTGCCACTGTCATGCTGGCCAACGGCCGTGCACCGAACGACCCACGTGAAGTGCGTCGCCGCAAGCGGGAGGCCGAGGCTGCTGCCAAAGCGGCACAGGAAGCTGCTGCAGCTTCCCAGGAACCAGCCCTGGAAGCCGCCGATGAGCACAAACCTCATCACGGCTGATAGCCAAAGCTGAATGAAAAAGCCCCGCCAGTGCAAACTGGCGGGGCTTTTTTTGGTTTGCCTGACGGGCCTCTTCGCGGGTAAACCCGCTCCTACGGGCGTTCACAGCCGGCAAATCAGTAAAGATTAGGCTCCATCTCCAGCTCAACCCCAAACCGCTCGAAGATATCCGCCTGAATCTTGCACGCCAGCGCTTGCATCTGCGCCCCGCTCGCCTGGCCATAGTTGACCAGCACCAGCGACTGCAAGCGATGCACGCCAGCATCACCCTCACGATGACCCTTCCAGCCCGCCTGCTCAATCAACCAGCCCGCCGCCAGTTTCACCTGACCATCAGCCTGTGGGTATGCCACGACACCGGGATACTGCGCACGAATTCGCTCGACCAGATCAGCCGTTACCACCGGGTTCTTGAAGAAGCTCCCGGCATTGCCCAGCTCTGCCGGATCTGGCAGCTTCTCGCGGCGAATGCTGCAGATTGCATCACTGATCGCTTGCGCGGTGAGCTCGGTCACACCCCGCTCAGACAGGCGTTGGCGCACCGGGCCGTAATCCAGATGAGCGTGCAGGGTGCGGGTCAGGGCAAAGCGCACACGCAGGATCAACCAGCGGCCAGGGTTGCGCTTGAAAAGGCTGTCACGATAGCCGAAAGCACATTCCGCCAAACTGAAGTCACGCAGCGCGCCCGTCTCACGGTCCAGGGCTGTCAGCCCGGCGAACACGTCCTTGATCTCCACCCCGTATGCGCCCACGTTCTGCATCGGCGCAGCACCGACGGTGCCGGGGATCAGGCTGAGGTTCTCCAGCCCGCAATAGCCCTGCGCCAGCGTCCACTGCACAAAAGCGTGCCACGGCTCACCGGCCTCGGCCTCGACCACGATACGCTCGCCATCGTCACTGAGCACACGCCGACCGCGGCTGGCCATGTGCAGCACCAGTGCATCGATATCGCGGGTCAGCAGCAGGTTGCTGCCACCCCCGATCACCAGTACCGGCAGGCCCCTTTGCTGTGCCTGGCCCAATGCCTGGCGCACCTGCTGGTCGTCCTGCACCTGACTGAAATAGCGCGCCTTCACGTCGATGCCGAAGGTATTGTACGGCTTGAGCGATACCTGCTCCTGCCACTGCACTGTCATAGACGCCCCTTGATTTCCAGTACCAGCGCCTGGCAAGCCGCTTCCACCAGATCCAGCACCTGCTCGAAGCCGTCGGCGCCACCGTAGTAAGGGTCTGGCACTTCATCCAGGGCTGCACCGTAGCGGCGCAGGAACAGGTCGAGTTCACCCACTGCCGTGGACGGGCGCAAGGCGCGCAAATCGCGCAGGTTGTGCTCATCCATGGCCAACACCAGGTCGTATTCGGCGAAGTGCGATGCCTTGACCTGTTGGGCGCGTTGCTGCGACAGATCATAACCACGCGCCAGCGCCGCCTTGCAGGTGCGGCTGTCTGGCGCCTTGCCGACATGCCAATCGCCGGTGCCGGCAGAAGCCACCTGCACCTTGTCAGCGAGCCCGGCGGCGTGCAATTGATGGCGCAGCACGCCTTCGGCGGTGGGCGAGCGGCAGATGTTGCCCAGGCACACGAACAGGACGCGCATCAGGCCTCCAGCAAGCGCCGTACGCGCTCCAGATCCTCTGGGGTGTCGACACCCACGGCAGGCGCCTCGATGGCGTCCTCGATGTGAATGCGTACGCCGTGCCACAGGGCACGCAGCTGCTCCAGCGCTTCAGCCTGCTCGAGCCAGCATGGGCCCCAGCTGACGAAGTCGTGCAGGAAGCCGACACGGTAGGCGTACATGCCAATATGACGGCGATAGGGCACCCCTTCCGGCAGCACGTCGCGGGCCTTGGCAAAGGTATCGCGGGCCCAGGGCAGCGGCGCTCGGCTGAACGTCAGGGCCAGGCCGTTCTTGTCACTCACCACCTTGACCGCGTTCGGGTTGAACACGGTTTCCGGCTCATGGATCGGCTCGGCCAGGGTGGCGATACCGGCTTCCGGATGCGCAGCCAGGTTGGCCGCCACCTGGTCGATGATCACCGGCGGGATCAGCGGCTCGTCGCCCTGCACGTTGACCACAATGGCGTCAGCCGGCAACCCTAGGTACGCGGCCACTTCGGCCAGGCGGTCAGTGCCCGATTCATGATCGGCACGGGTCATCATCACTTCAGCACCGAAGGCCTGGCAGGCTTCGAGGATGCTGGTGTCGTCGGTGGCGATGACCACACGGCTGGCACCGCTCTTGCGGGCCTGCTCCCACACATGTTGCACCATCGGCTTGCCGGCAATCAGCAGCAGCGGTTTGCCTGGCAGGCGGGTGGAGCGCAGCCGGGCGGGGATTACTACCGTAAATTCCAGGCTCATTTGTCAAGACGCTCGTCGTCGGTCAGGGTGCGTGCCTCGCTTTCCAGCATGACCGGGATACCGTCGCGAATCGGGTAGGCCAGGCCAGCGCCTTTGCTGATCAGCTCGGTCTTGTCGGCGCTCAGCTTGAGCGGGCCCTTGGTGATCGGGCAGGCCAGGATATCAAGCAGTTTGGTGTCCATTGGAGGCTTCCTTTAGGCCAGGTGGCCGGAAATAGAAAACGGGCTCAGGGTTTGCGCAACAAGCGTTGCAGCTGGTTGTCGAACCAGGCGCTGAAAGCCGGCGTAGGCTGCGCTTCGACGGCCAGGTACCACCAGTCGTCAGCGGCAAAGGCCCGGCATTTCACCGCGTCCTTCTCGGTCATGACCAGCGGCAGTGGCGGGCTGAAGGCCAGGCTCCGGGCACTGAACTGCGCATGGTCGGCGAAGGGATGCGGCACCGGCTGCCAGTTTAGCCCCAGCAGGGTGTTGAAGAAACGTTGCGGGTTGCCGATACCGGCCACCGCATGCAGGCGCTGGCCGGCGGGGAAATGGTCGAGCGCACGGCGCTCGCCAGTGCGCACGTTGACCAGGGCCGACGGCTGCAGGCAGAAACCGAAACCATCGGTGCGGTCTTCGCTGGCGCCGTTGAACAGCACCGCGTCAGCCTCACGCAAGCGGTCGGCCGGCTCACGCAACGGCCCCGCCGGCAGGCAGCGGCCATTGCCCAGGCCGCGGGCAGCGTCGATCAGCACCAGTTCCAGGTCACGGGCCAGGCGGTAATGCTGCATACCGTCGTCGCACAGGATCAGGTCTAGGAGTTCGCTTGCCAGCAATGCCTGCACGGCACGGGAGCGATCGGGGTCGATCATCAGTGGCACGCCGGTGCGTTGCACGATCAGCAGCGGCTCGTCGCCCGCCTGATCGGCCGCCTGATCGGCCTGCACCCGCCAAGGCAGCTGTGGAGGCTTGGCACCATAACCGCGGCTGACCACACCCACCTTCAGCCCCTGCCGGCGACAGTGTTCGATCAGCCAGAGGATCATCGGCGTCTTGCCGGTGCCACCGACGGTGATGTTGCCCACCACAATGACCGGTACCGGTGCCCGGTAGCTGGCACTGTCACCCCTTAGAAAACGTGCCCGCTTGCGCGTGACCACGCGGCGATACAAGGCCTCCAGCGGACGCAGCAGCGCCAGCGCCGGATGCCCGGCATACCAGGCAGCGAGCAAGCGATCGGCGAAAGCCATCAAGGCGTGCCCTGGGCCGCCTCGACGGTGGTCATGCGCAACTGGCTGAAACCGAGCTTGCCGGCAGCATCCATTGCGGTGACCACAGCCTGATGCGGGGTCTTGCCGTCGGCGCTGATGGCCAGCGGCAACTTGTTGTCGCCGCCCGACTCGCGCTCTATGGCCTCGCTCAGGGTGGCCAGGTCGCTTTTGGGCAGCAGGTGGTTGTTCACCGAATACACGCCTTCGGCGCTGATGGTGATTTCCACCAGCTTGCCCGGGTCGGCCGGCGCCGGCTCGGCGCTGGTGGCTTCGGGCAGCTCGACGCGAAGTTGCGTTTCGCGGGTGAAGGTGGTGGTAACCACGAAGAACAGCAGCAGGACGAACACCACGTCGATCAGCGACGCCAGGTTGATGTCGACGTTCTCCCGCTGGCGATTGCGCCGGAACTTCACGCCTTGCCTCCGGCCACTTCCACTTCACGGTCACCCTGGATCACTTCCACCAGCTTGATCGCCTCCTGCTCCATGCCGATCACCAGTTCATCGATGCGGCGCAGCAGGAAACGGTGGAAGAACACTGCCGGAATACCGACCATCAGGCCAGCCGCAGTGGTGACCAGGGCCTTGGAGATACCACTGGCCAGCACGGCGGCGTTGGCGGTCATCTGCGAGCCCATGAAGGCGCTGAAAATGTCGATCATGCCTAGCACGGTGCCCAGCAGACCCAGCAGAGGCGCCATGGCGGCGATGGTGCCGAGGGTGCTGATGTAGCGCTCCAGTTCATGGATGACGCGCGAGGCTGCCTCCTCGATGCACTCTTTCATGATCTCCCGACCGTGACGCGAATTGGCCAGGCCCGCCGCGAGGATTTCACCCAGTGGCGAATCGGCACGCAGGGCCTTGAGCTTGTCACTGGTCAGTTGCTTGTCCTTGATCCACATCCATACCTGGCCCAGCAGGTGCGGCGGGGTGACGCGACTGGCGCGCAAGGTCCACAGGCGTTCGACGACGATAGCCATGGCAGCGATGGAGCTCAGAATGATCGGCAGCATCATCCAACCACCGGACTTGACCAATTCCCACACAATAAACGCCCCTTCGGAAAAAGGCCGCCACTCTACCATAGGCGCGCCGAGGGCTCATCTGCCGAAGGTCAGGGAATTGGGGTCTGGGCTGGCAGATGCCTGCCTCTGCCTCACTCCCCTCGAACCCGCCAGAACCGCCGCTGCCCCCTAACCCCCTCGACTACCCCATGCCGCCCCAGCACCAACCGCAATGCCCCCTCCTCCGCCGTATCATGCATCACCACCCCATGCCGCCCATACCGCTCGACCACCTGCACGTGCGGGTGCCCGAAGCTGTTGTTGCGCCCCCGCGAAATCAATACCCCGCGCGGTGCGGTAGCCCGGACGAACGCCTCGGTGGACGAACTGCGGCTGCCATGATGCGGCGCCTGCAGCCAGTCGATACGCGGCACTTCAGTGTCCGCCAGCCAGGCCCTTTCGGCAGCAGCTTCCATATCCCCCGCCAGCAGCAAGCGCTCGCCCTGCGCTTCGACCAACAAGACACAGGAACGGTCATTACTGCTCTGCCCGTCCACCCAGCGCCACAGCGAAAAGCGCACGCCATCCCAATCCCATTGCTCGCCACTGGCACAAGGCTGCAACGGAACATCAACCAGCGCTTCCCCACCGATTATCCGCTTGATCGGCAAACCACGCGCAATGGCCACGGCCCCGCCCGCATGATCGGCATGTGCATGGCTGATCACCATCACGTCAAGGCCGCCCACCCCCAGCTTGCGCAAGGTTGGCAGCACCACTCGCTCCCCCAAGTCGCTTTCCCCCCTGGCCGGCCCGGCATCGTAGAGCAGGCTGTGATGCCGCGTACGCAAGAGCACCGCCAGCCCCTGGCCAACATCCAGCTGCCAGACCTCGACCTGGCCGAACGGCACCGGCTCCCGGGGCACCCACAGCGCCAGCAGCATTACCCCTCCCAACCCGCGCAGCGGCACACCACGGGGCAGCAAAACCAACAGCACACCCAGACATACCAGCAGCCAGGCCCACAACGGCAGGGCCGGCGGGACCCATGCCGGGCGCTGCTGCGCCACCAGCGCCAGCCCACGGAACAGCACATCCAGCAGGCCACCTGCCAGCCAGAGCAACGCCTCGCCAACACCCGCCAGCGGCAACATCAGCGTGCCCAGCAACGCCAACGGCAAGACCGCCAGGCTGACCCACGGCACCGCCACAAGGTTGGCCAGCGGCGCACTGAGGCTCACCGGCAAGCCGGTGGCCAGCAACACCGGCAGCAAGCCGACAGCGATCACCCATTGCGCTCGTGTCCAGGCCTGCCAGGGCCGCCAACCACCCAACCGGGCACTGAAGCAGTAGATGAGCGTGGCCACGGCGGCGAACGACAGCCAGAACCCAGGCAGCAACGCCGCCAGTGGCTCGAAGACAAGCACGGCGACCAGTGCAAGCAGCAACGGAAAAAACGCGCCAAGGTGGCGAAAGCGCAGACGCCAGAGCAACACCACGGCCAGCATCAGGCAGGCCCGCTGCACTGGCACCCCACCGCCAGCCAGCCACCCGTAGGCCAGCGCTGCGGCCATGGCCAGGCCGCAGGCCCAGGGTAACCACGGTAGCCTTGCCGGCCATAGCCCCCAACGCGCCAGCCCGGCGACCAGGCCATAGAGCAAACCGGCGACCAGGCCGATGTGCTGGCCGGAAATCACCAACAGGTGCACCGTGCCGGTGGCCTGCAACGTCTGCCAGTCCTCACGGGCCAGGCCCGCACCGTCGCCAAGCACCAGTGCCACCAGCGCTGCCTGCCGGCCATTGGCTTCGACCATCAGCAAGCGCTGACGCAGCGCATCGCGCCAACCACCGGCGACTGGCGCCAGCAACTGCCCCGCCTTGACCGTACCCGTAGCCCCCACCCGTCGCGCCAGCAACTGCGCTTCACGGTCGGGCCCATGCGGGTTCAGCAGCCCGTTCGGGCGCTGCAAGGTCACGGCCAGCCGCCACTGCTCGCCCGCCCGCAGCGGCGCGCCGTCGAACCAGCTCAGCTGCAGGCGCTGAGGCAGTTCGGCCCGCCGCGAGCGTGGCGCTTCCAGCTCGAAACGCACACCGTGTGCAGTGCGGGCCGGCAAACCCGCCACCCGCCCCTCCAGCCACAAGGTGCGCCCCTCCAGGCCGGCAGCCAGACGATCATCAAGGGCCTGCTGAGCAGACCCGCACGCCCAACACAAGCCCAGCAGAAACCAACCCAGCGGCCAGACCCGGGTAAACAGGCTGCCGACAGCGCAGGCTGCCAGGGTTATCAACCATCCGACCGATGGCAATGCGGGCAGAAAGCCCAGGCACAACAGCCCGAGCGCGAGCGCAAACATCCCTGTGCGCATGAGGTAGAGCTCCAGAAGGCGAATCACCTCCTGAGGCATAGCTCAATTGCCGGCAACGCTTGCTCAACAATTGTCACAAACTCTAAACGAGTCGGAGCAGGATTAAGGGCATACTGCCAGGGTCAACGCTCCGGGAGCCTACATGCCGCGCCGACTTTTCAAACGCTACATGCCGGACCCGACCAGCATTCGGGAACACAAGTCCTTACGCTTTTTCGGCAAGTTGCTGCACGATCCCAACCTCTGGCACCTGAACCGCCATTCGGTGGCCAGAGCCATGGGTGTGGGCCTGTTCGCGGCGCTTATTCCCATCCCGATGCAGATGCTGCTGGCGGCGGCCCTGGCGATCCCGGTGCGCGGCAACCTGCCGGTCGCCGTCAGCCTGGTGTGGCTGACCAACCCGCTGACCATGCCGCCGGTGTTCTTCGTCACCTACATGACCGGTGCCTGGCTGATGCAGGTACCGCCGCGCACCCTGCCCGACGAGCTGACCTTCCAGTGGATCACCGACCAGCTGTCGACGCTGTGGCAACCCTTCCTGCTCGGCTCGGTGGTGTGCGGCGTGGTGCTGGGCATCCTTGCCTACTTCACCACCATGTTCTACTGGCGCTGGTGGGTGGGCCGGCAGTGGCGTCGTCGCCAATGCCGGTGCAAGGCTTCAGGCCCGCATGCCGCGGCCGCTGACCAGCAAGCGAACGCAAACAACGTAGAGCACCGCAGTGGCCACCAGCATGAAGGTGATCGCCGTGCCAATGCTGATATCCGACACCCCTAGAATGCCGTAGCGGAACGAGTTGACCATGTGCAGCACCGGGTTGGCCAACGACACGGTCTGCCAGAACGGCGGCAGCAGGTTGATCGAGTAGAACACCCCGCCCAGGTAGGTCAGCGGCGTCAGCACGAAGGTCGGGATGATCGAGATATCGTCGAAGTTGCGCGCGAACACTGCGTTGACGAAGCCAAGCAGCGAAAAGATGGTGGCCGTCAGCAGCACCACCGCCACGGTCACGCCCAGGTGGTGCACCTGCAGGTCGGTGAAGAACATCGACAGGATGGTCACGATCACACCCACCGCCAAACCACGCAGCACCCCACCCAGCACATAGCCGACGAGAATGGTGTGCGGCGACACCGGCGACACCATCAGCTCTTCGATCGAGCGCTGGAACTTGCTGCCGAAAAAGCTCGACACCACGTTGCCGTAGGAGTTGGTGATCACCGACATCATGATCAGCCCCGGCACGATGTACTGCATGTAGGTGAAGCCACCCATGTCGCCGATCTGCCGGCCAATCAGGTTACCGAAGATGACGAAGTACAGGACCATGGTGATCGCTGGCGGCAGCAACGTCTGCGGCCAGATGCGCAGGAAGCGCCGCACTTCGCGGTAGACGATGGTGTTCAGGGCGACCCAGTTGGTGCGCAGTTCCACACTCATACGGCCACCTTCGACAGGTTTTTTTCCACCAGGGACACGAACAGCTCCTCGAGTCGGTTGGTCTTGTTGCGCAGGCTCTGCACTTCGATGTTCTGCAGCGCCAGCTGGCCGAACAGCGCGGTGATGCCGATGTCCTTCTCCACCTGCACTTCCAGGGTATGCGGGGTCAGCAGCCGGCACGGGTAGCCCTGCAGTACCGGCGCCGCGGCCAGGTCCTGCTTGAGGTCGAGCACGAAGGTTTCGACATGCAGCTTGCCCAGCAACTGGCGCATGCTGGTGTTCTCGACGATGGTGCCATGGTCGATGATGCCGATGTTACGGCACAGCTGCTCAGCCTCTTCCAGATAGTGGGTGGTGAGGATGATGGTGATGCCCTTCTGGTTCAGCTCGGTGAGGAAGCTCCACATCGAGCGGCGCAGCTCGATATCCACCCCGGCGGTGGGTTCGTCCAGGATCAGCAGGCGCGGTTCGTGGATCAATGCGCGGGCAATCATCAGGCGCCGCTTCATGCCGCCGGACAACGAACGCGACTGCACATCACGTTTGTCCCACAGGCCCAGCTGAGTCAGGTACTGCTCGGCGCGCTCCTTGGCCAGCTTGGGCGGGATGCCGTAGTACCCGGCCTGGGTCACGACGATGTCGAAGGTCTTTTCGAACTGGTTGAAGTTGAACTCTTGCGGCACCACGCCCAGGCAACGCTTGAGCGCGGAGGGCTCGCGGTCCAGGTCGTGACCGAACACGTTCACTGTGCCGCTGGTCTTGTTCACCAGGGTCGAGAGAATGCCGATGGTGGTGGATTTGCCGGCGCCGTTGGGGCCGAGCAAGGCGAAGAAGTCGCCTTCGGCAACATCGAGGTCGATGCCTTTGAGGGCCTGAAAGCCATTGCCGTAGGTCTTGGTCAGCTGTCGGATGGACAGGGCGGAACTCATAGCGGGTCACTTACCGAAGAAAAAGGTGCAGGACACGCCAGGTAAAGTCACTGGCGCAGTGAGTGCAGCCATGGTGCAAGGCCAGGCTGCACAAGTACAGTCACATCTATTGATAATGACTATCGAAGCGGGTTCAAGTGAGCGCGGTCATCACGGCGGCCTGGTAGGCCGGGCGTTGCTTCAGGCGTTCATACCAGGCTTGAAGGTGGTACATGTCCGGGCGCTCGATGGGCAGTTCGAACCAGGCATAGATGAAGCTACCCAGTGGGATGTCGCCCATGCCGATCTGGTCACCGGACAGGTACGGCTGATTGGCCAGGGTTTCGTCGGCAATGGCCAGTAATTGCGCGCACTGCTTGTGCGCGGCGTTGATCGCCACCCAGTCGCGCTGGTCTTCCGGCGTGCGCAGCAGGCCCCAGAACAGCGGGCGGAAGGGTGCGGCGAAGGACGATGTAGTCCAGTCCATCCATTTGTCGGCCAGGGCGCGCTGCCGTGGGTCTGCCAGATACCAGCCCTGCTCCGTGCCGTACTCCGCGCACAGGTAGCGAACGATGGTGTTGGATTCCCACAAAGTCAGGTCGCCGTCTTCGAGCATCGGCACCAGGCCGTTGGGGTTGCGGGCGCGGTAGTGCGGCTCGTTGACCACGCCGAAGGCGCCGCCGGCGTCGATGGACTCGAAGTCCAGGCCCAGCTCGTGGGCGATCCACAGCGCCTTGCGCACATTGCTCGAATTCTTGCGGCCCCAGATCTTCAGCATGGCAACATCCTTTTGAGTGCGGAGGTGGCACAGTCTACTCCAGACCTTCGCCGCCTGTACGGGCCTCTTCGCGGGCAAGCCCGCTCCCACAGGCTCACCACCGTCTTCACGTCACCGGTATTCCTGCGTGGTTTTTACCCACACATAGGCCGAGCCTGCCAGCCAACCCCCCGGTCATTCACCGTCGCGGCCGCCACCGCATTCATCAATCGGTGGCATCGCCACGTTCCGTTGTAGGAGGGGTTTACCCGCGAATAGGCCGGTACAGGCGAACAAATGAGCTGAAACTCCCACCGCCACGCCCTGTCACTGTTCTGAACATGCCGTTCACAGCATTGCGTCTAAGCTGTCTGGAATGGCTCAAGCCCTTGGTTCCAAGGAGGACCGATTATGTTGCTGTTGTGGTTGGTGGTGCTGGTGATCGGCGCGGCGTACCTCACGCACCGGCGCCTGGCGCCCTTGCAGATTCTCAGCATCGTGGCGGCCTATGTGCTGTTGATGGGCATTTTCAGCAGTGCCCCCGGCTGGCTGCTGGCGCTGATCTGGGTGGTGCTGGCCCTGAAGATCGCCCTGGTTGCGCTCCCGCAGTGGCGACGCAAAGTCTTTACCGCCCCGGTATTCCGCTGGTTCCAGCGCACCCTGCCACCCATGTCGCAGACCGAGCGCGAAGCCATCGACGCCGGTACCGTGTGGTGGGACGGCGAACTGTTCAGTGGCCGCCCCGACTGGCGCACCTTGCTGGCCTACCCGGCACCGAAACTGACCGAAGAAGAACAGGCCTTCATCGATGGCCCGACCGAAGCACTGTGCGCCATGGTCAGCGACTGGCAGATTGGCCAGGATCTGGACCTGCCGCCCGAAGCCTGGGCACATATCAAGCAACATGGCTTTTTCGCCCTGATCATCCCCAAGGAATACGGCGGCAAGGGCTTCTCCGCCTACGCCCACTCCCAGGTGGCGATGAAGCTGGCCACCCGGAGCGGCGACCTGGCCTCCACGGTGATGGTGCCCAACTCCCTGGGCCCTGCCGAACTGCTGCTGCACTACGGCACCGACGAACAACGCAACCGCTACCTGCCGCGCCTGGCCCGTGGCGAGGAAATCCCCTGTTTCGCCCTCACCGGGCCGCTGGCCGGTTCGGACGCTGGCGCCATGCCCGACACCGGCATCATCTGCAAAGGCCAGTGGCAAGGCGAAGAAGTGATCGGCCTGCGCCTGAACTGGGAAAAGCGCTACATCACCCTCGGCCCGGTCGCCACCCTGCTGGGCCTGGCCTTCAAAGCCTACGACCCCGACCATCTGTTGGGCGAACAGGAGGAGCTCGGCATCAGCCTGGCCCTGATCCCCACCGACACGCCCGGCGTCGAGATCGGCAAACGCCACCTGCCGCTGGGCGCCGCCTTCATGAACGGCCCCAACAGCGGCAAAGACGTGTTCGTACCGCTGGACTTCCTGATCGGTGGCCAGGCCATGCTCGGCAAGGGCTGGATGATGTTGATGAACTGCCTGTCGGTGGGCCGCTCCATCTCACTGCCGGCGGTCGGCACCGGTGCCGCCAAGTACACCAGCCTGGTGACCGGCCAGTACGCCAATATCCGCGAGCAGTTCAACGTGCCATTGGCGGCCTTCGAAGGCATCCAGGAATCGCTGGCACGCATTGGCGGCAACGCCTGGCTGATGGACAGTGCCCGCCTGCTGACCGCCAAGGCCGTGGACCTGGGCGAAAAGCCCTCGGTGCTGTCGGCGATCCTCAAGTACCACCTGACCGAGCGTGGCCGCGAATGCATCCAGCACGCCATGGACGTGCACGGTGGCAAGGGCATCATCATGGGCCCGAACAACTACCTGGGCCGCAACTGGCAAGGTGCGCCGATCTTCATCACGGTCGAAGGTGCCAACATCCTTTCGCGCAACCTGATGATCTTCGGCCAGGGCGCCATTCGCTGCCATCCGTTCGTGCTCAAGGAAATGGCATTGGCCGGGCGTGAAGACCACGATCAGGCACTCAAGGAATTCGATGACCTGCTGATGAAACACATCCTGTTCGCCGCCGGCAATGCGGCCAGTACCTTGGTCTACGGCCTGGGGCTGGGTCGCTTTGAGCGGGTGCCGGGCGATGCCCTGAGCCAAGGCTACTTCCGCGCCCTGAACCGCCAGGCGGCGGCGTTTGCCATGATGGCCGACCTTTCGATGATGCTGCTGGGTGGGGCGCTCAAGCGCCGCGAGCGCCTCAGCGCCCGGCTTGGCGATGTGCTGAGCTATCTGTACCTCGCCAGCGCTGCCCTGAAGCGCTATCACGACCAGGGCTCGCCCGAATACCTGCAGCCGCTGCTGCGCTGGGCCATGGAAGAAAGCCTGGGCCAGACGGAGCGTGCGCTGGACCGCCTGCTCGACAATTTCCCCAACCGCTTCGTCGGCTGCGCGCTGCGGGTACTGGTGTTCCCCTTCGGCCGCCGCCATAAGGGCCCCGGTGATGAACTGGATGCCGAGGTGGCCGAGCTGATCGGCCGGCGCAAGGGCGATCCGGCACTGGAGGAACTGCTGGCCGGCTGCTACCGCCCACAGGCAGAACACGACCCGGTCGCGGATCTGCAACGGGCCAGTGACCTGCTCGAAGACACGGCACAGTTGAGCAAGGCCCTGTACCAAGCCGTCAAGGAAGGCAAAGTCCAGCCAGCCCCCGACCAGTCCGGTATCGACGCCGCCGTCAAGGCAGGCGTGCTGCAACCCGACGATGGCCAGCGGCTGCACGAGGCCGAACAGGCTCGGCGCAAGGTGATCGATGTCGATGCCTTCGACAAGGCGCAGTTGCTCGCCGTACCGGGCAAGGTGCGCTGACCCTTCGCGAGAAACGGGGGGCGGCGTATACTCCGCCCCCCGTTTCAGCCATACCGAGGACCCATTCCATGGCCAACCCCTACCTGGAATATCACCTGCAACTGCTCCAGCACCTGCGCACCATTCTGGTGGCGCTGGGTGAAGCAGAGCAGGTGCCAGAAGAAAGCCACGCCCTGTTCCTCGAACGCTTCGACGAACTGCTGACGCTATTGCCGCAGGATCCGCTTGAGAGCCAGTACCTGGGCCAGGACCTGATGTGTCAGGTGATCCAGCGTTACCCGCAGATCGCTCATCTGGTGCCGCGTGACTTGCTGTGGTTCTTCGCTGGCGATTGCCTGCACTTCATGCCAGACGAGGAGCTGGCGCTTTATCAGCAGCTTGAAGAGCGTCGCCACGAGGCCGAGTTGAACGCAGAGCCATTCGACTGGAACCTGGAAAAGCAACTGCTGAGCCAGAGTGGCCCAAGCAGTACCCATTAACCTGATTTCAGGTGCCCTGGTAACGCCAGGGCACCTGTGGAAGCCTACACCTCAAGATCTTGTAACAAAGCGAAAGATCGCAAAGTTGTCCGGCTTATTCCTACAGCCCGATAAATCTCATGACAAATAGAATCAGCGCCGGGGCGAAAACGGGAAACGGGAAAGACCCAGCCCACCCCCGCACTGAAACTTGACCCATTTACCCAATCAGGTTATGTCATGAAGAATTCCTTAGTTCTATCCCTCGGCCTGCTTACTGGCCTGGCAAGCAATGCTGCATTCGCTTCCGGCTCGATATTCTTTGAAGGCCGCATCACGCCCGAAACGTGTCCTATCGAGATCGTCAATCCCGGTGACGGCAATGTCAGTGACCGCGTCGCCATGGGCGAAATTCCCATGGGGCGATTCCCCGCTGCCAACGTTGAAGTCCGTGGCGCATCTTTTAACATCCGCGTACCCGACAAAACAGTCTGCAGCATCAGCGAAGACAATGCCTTCGTGAAGTTTGACGGTGCCGCTGATGCCAGCGGCGACTATTTCAGCATTGGTAACAGTGCCGGCACGGCAGAAAACATCTCGATTGTGATCAGGGACAAGTCCAAGGCATCGATCAAACCCGGTGGAACCTCGGTTGATTACCCACTCAACGCGACAGGCCCAACCGACCTCCGGTTCGACGCCTACTACCGTTCCACTGCCAGCACCGTGACGCACGGCCTTGCATCCGCCCAGGTTCGTTACACCGTCGACTATCAATAATTACGCATAAATTCTGTGCAGTCCTTGCACGGTTAAACCATCCAGGCGTAGTTGTGCGTCTGGATGCAGCGAGTTACCCGATGACCAATCCGTCAACATTCACGATACCCGCCCGCGTCGTTGTTTGCGTCTGCCTGACCTTATTGATGCTTACCCTCTCGGTAAACAGTCATGCCGCCTTGACATTAAACAACACGCGCCTCGTTTTCAACGGCGACAAACGCAGTACATCCGTCGTTGTTCGAAACCCATCGAAAAGCATCTATGCCGTGCAGGCGTGGATAAATACGGACGCCGACGACAATACGACCAGCGTACCCTTTGCAACGTCCCCACCGCTGTTCAAGATCAACCCGAACAGTGAACAACTTCTAAAAATAATTGGACTGCCCAATACACTGCCACACGACCGCGAGTCGCTGTTCTTCTTCAACGTGCAGGAGATTCCGCAAGTCAGCAGCGACACTGGCAATCAACTCAACATCGCCTTGCGCACAACCGCGCACTGAACCTGCGCACACTGGGCGAAAGCACCGCCTTTACCCTGGAAAGCTGGCCGTTCCGGCATACGTCGCAATTCGTCAACGCCTGGATCGACGGGGTGGAAAGCGGCAACGTCACTCGGGAAATCAGGCTGCCGATTGCCACCGCGCTGCCTGTACCCAGCGGAACGGGCGTAATGGTGCTGGGTAGCGTCACGAAAACCGAGCTGTTGAGGCTGGCAATCAACTATCAGTTCCGGGTGTCGGTTGAAGTGTCGTTCGACGATAAGCTGAGCTGGTTGAAATTTCCCGATGCGGCAGCCCAACTGGAAGACAAGCCGTAGCCCGATGCAAAAAAAAACGCCACCCGAAAGAGTGGCGTTTTTTGCAGTGAAGCCAAATGTCGGGATGCCCATGGATCCCGATGGCTTTGACCGAAACGAAAAAAGACGCCGAAGCGTCTATTTTCGAGGATCTACAGACCTCCGTGGAAGGCCGTAAATCTTGATTTGGAGCGGGAAACGAGACTCGAACTCGCGACCCCGACCTTGGCAAGGTCGTGCTCTACCAACTGAGCTATTCCCGCAATTTGAAGCTTTACCACGTTCGGCGTGAAGCGCCTTGAAGACCTTCACCACCACTGCACCGCATAGACGCCACAGTATTTAAACTGGAGCGGGAAACGAGACTCGAACTCGCGACCCCGACCTTGGCAAGGTCGTGCTCTACCAACTGAGCTATTCCCGCATTTGGCGTCCCCTAGGGGACTCGAACCCCTGTTACCGCCGTGAAAGGGCGGTGTCCTAGGCCACTAGACGAAGGGGACACACAACACTTTTCAGTGCACCAGAACATGAACCTCACGATTCAGCCTGGGTTTTCTTTTCCTGCCCCGCCGCTAAGCAGTGCCGGAGAAACTGGAGCGGGAAACGAGACTCGAACTCGCGACCCCGACCTTGGCAAGGTCGTGCTCTACCAACTGAGCTATTCCCGCATTGGCGTCCCCTAGGGGACTCGAACCCCTGTTACCGCCGTGAAAGGGCGGTGTCCTAGGCCACTAGACGAAGGGGACACGCTGCTGGCATTACTGCCTGCTTTCACTCCCTGCCGCGTTTCGCTGTGTGCTTTACGCTGCAAGTGGCGCGCATTCTATGGATGGTTCGGGAAGGCGTCAACCCCTTTGTAGAAATTTATTTAAATCAATGACTTCCGGGTACACCTAGCGCTGTTTTGGTACGCCTGTTGGGGTCTGGCGTTGATTTTCTGGCGTTAACTCAGCATTAATGTGCCAGCATCCAGTCATGGCACAGTTTGCCGATAGAAAAAGAGAATGGCTGTCAGGGCTCTCGCGAGCAAGCTCGCTCCTACACTCAATCATGCAAACCTATTCATGAGGCTTTAACGGTGACACCACTTCTGATCACCCTGCTCATCGTGGCGGGCATCGCGTTGCTGATCGTGATCGGCTACCTCAACAATGTGGTCGAGAATGGCAAGCTTGAGCGCGCCCGGATGAAGATCGAGCTCGCCGACCGCCTGCGCCGCTGTGGCGAGATCACCGAAACGTTCCCCGGCCAGTTCATGACCCCGGCCCTCAAGTTGCTGCTGACCCGCCTGGAGCTGAACCTCAACCAGCGCCTGCTGGCGGTGGACAAGCACAATGCCGAATTCAAGGCGCGCATCGCCGAACTGGAAGGGCTGATTGCCCTGGGCGACAAGATCCCGGTCAACAACCCACCTAACCCGATCCACACCGAGATCAAGGCCAAGGACGTACGCTTCTTGCTGGAGGCGCTGCACAATCAGGTGACCCGTGCTGCCCATGAGGGCTTCTTGCCCGCCGTCGAGGCCAAGCATTGGGTCAAGGAAATCCGCCATGTCCTGGTGCTGCTGCATATAGAGTTCTTCAACAACCTCGGCCAACAGGCCCTGCAAAAAGGCCAGCCCGGCCAGGCGCGCCTGGCCTTCGAGCGCGGCGTGCAGTATTTGCGCAAGCAGCCGGAGCCGAAGGTGTATGAAGAGCAGCTGACGTATCTTGAGAAACTGTTGGCCCGGGCCAATGCCCAGGTACTGGACCGCATGGCACCGGCAGAAGACGAGCACAACGAATTGACCGATGGGCTCAAGACCGATGAGGAAGAGACCTGGAAGAAGAAGGTGATCTACGACTGATTGGTTAACCTGTACCGGCCTCTTCGCGGGTAAACCCGTTCCTACAAGCGAAGAGGCCGGCACAGGCAACATCGATCAGCAGTCAGTCAACGCCAGAAAGATCGCCGCCAAGCGCTCCAGCCCCACTTGGTCCGCCTCGCTGAACCGCCCGACCGTCGGGCTGTCCAGGTCCAGCACGCCAATCAACCTGCCGTCCTTCACCAACGGGATCACCAGCTCGCTGTTGGAGGCACTGTCACAGGCAATGTGGCCAGGGAATGCATGTACATCCTCGACCCGCTGGGTCTGCCGCGTTGTCGCCGCAGCACCGCACACACCTTTACCGAACGGAATACGCACACACGCCACCTGGCCCTGGAACGGGCCCAACACCAGCTCTTCGTTGCGGTTGAGGTAGAACCCCGCCCAGTTCAGGTCGTCCACCTGGTTATACAGAAACGCGGAAAACTGCGCGGCGTTGGCGATGAAGTCACGCTCGTCGGCGAACAGCGCCTGCACTTGCGCCGCCAGCAGGTTATAGCCGTCGAGGCCGGCGCCACTGGCATTGAGGTCGATCATTTACTTTTGCTCCAGCAATTGCAGCCCGACCCAGTAGCGGGCGAACTGATAGGCACAACGGCCATTACGGTTGCCGCGGCCGGTGGCCCAGCGCACGGCGAGGATGTCGAGTGCTTCGGTGCGTTGCCACACAAGGCCCGCAGGTTGCGCCAACTGGCCAATCCAGTGCTCGACAACGTTCAGGAAATGGTCCTGGGTGAACGGGTAGAACGACAGCCACAGGCCAAAACGGTCAGACAGGGCAATCTTGTCCTCCACCGCTTCGCTGGGGTGCAGCTCGCCGTCGACACGCTTCCAGTTCTCGTTGTCGCTTTCCTTCTCGGGAACCAGGTGGCGGCGGTTGGAGGTGGCGTACAGCAGCACATTGTCCGGGGCCTGCTCCAGCGAGCCGTCGAGCACGCTCTTGAGCACCCGGTAGTCGCCCTCCCCGGCTTCGAACGACAGGTCGTCGCAGAACAGGATGAAGCGTTGCGGCAGCTTTTGCAGCTGCTCGACCACCCGTGGCAGGTCGGCCAGGTGGTCACGTTCGATTTCGATCAAGCGCAGGCCGGCGCTGGCGTGCTCGGCCAGCAAGGCACGGACCAGCGACGACTTGCCAGTACCGCGCGAGCCCCACAGCAGCGCGTGGTTGGCCGGCAGGCCGTTGATGAACTGGTGGGTGTTGCGGCCCAGCTGGTCGCGCTGTTTGTCGACGCCGATCAGGTCGGTCAGGCGGATATCCAGGCTGACGTCCAGCGGCAGCAGGTAGCCGCTGCGGCCATCACGCTGCCAGCGCGCGGCCAGTGTGGTGCCCCAGTCGATGTGCGGGCGTTGTGCCGGCAACAGGGGTTCAAGGCGCGCCAGTACCGATTCGGCGCGGTCCAGAAAAGCGATCAAGCGAGCGTCCATGACGACTCCTAACAATCTCAGTTTTTTGGGGGCCGCTGCGCGCCCCCGCTTGGCGATCAACTGAAATGAACAGACAGATCCACCAGCAGCCGGGGCTATTCGGCTATGCTTGCGCAGCGCAAGGAACGGGAAACCGGCTCGGGACTCATGGATATCAAGTTCACCAATCGCCTGTCATACAAGCAAGCCCGGTTGACAGTCCTGGTCGGCTTCATCCTGGGAACATTGCTCAGTCTCATCCAGATCGGCATCGATTATGCCAGCGAAGACGCGTCCATCAACCGTGAAGTGAACGCGTTGCTGCAAATCAGCCACAACCCGGCCTCGCGCATCGCCTACAACATCGACTCGGAACTGGCGCTGGAGCTGACCCGCGGCCTGCTGCAGTCGCCGGCCGTCATCCGCGCACGGCTGATCGACAACAACGAAACGGTACTGGCCGATGTCGAGCGGCCAAAACTGCAGGACCGCTATCGGCCACTGAGCGACTTCCTGTTCGGCGAGCAACGCCAGTTCAAGGAGCGCCTGTACCTGACCCACATGCCAGAGCAATACCTGGGCACCCTGTACCTGGACATCGACACCTTCGCCTTCGGCAGCCGCTTTCTCGACCGTGCCGGCATCACCCTGCTCAATGGTTTTGCCCGCAGCCTGGTGCTCACCGGCCTTCTGCTGGCGCTGTTCTACATGATGCTGACCAAACCGCTGGTGACGGTGATCGGCGCACTCAGCGGCAGCGACCCGCGCAAACCCCGGCAAACGCGCCTGGAATGCCCACATGGACACGAGCATGACGAAATCGGCGTGCTGGTGAAGGTCGCCAACCAGCAGTTCGTCAGCATGGCCACCGAGATCGAACAGCGGCGCACCGCGGAAAACCGCCTGACCCAGTACCTGAACGAGCTGGAAGACATCGTGTCGGCGCGCACCAACGAGCTCAAGGCCAGCAACAGCAGCCTGAGCCTGTCCAACCAGGAGCTGGAACAAGCCCGCAGCCGAGCGCTGGACATGGCCCAGGCGCGCGCCGCCTTCCTGGCCAACATGAGCCACGAAATCCGCACCCCGCTCAACGGCATGCTCGGCATGATCGCCCTGGCGCTGGACAACCCGCTGCCCAGCGAGCAACGCCAGCAACTGGCTATCGCCCATGACTCGGGCAAGGTGCTGGTAGAGCTGCTGAACGATATTCTTGACTTGTCCAAGTTCGATGCCGGCCAGCTAGAGCTGGAACGCATTGCGTTCGACATGGGCTCGATGGTGGAAGACACCGCCAACCTGCTGTCGCAGAACACCGCGCAAAGTGTGGAGCTGACCTGCCTGATCGCCAGCGACTTCCCCAGCAGCGTGCTCGGCGACCCCACGCGTGTGCGGCAGATCGTCAGCAACCTGCTGTCCAACGCGCTGAAGTTCACCCGCTTCGGCCGCGTCGACGTGCGCTTGGCGGCCATTGTCGGTGGTGTGCGTCTGGAGGTACGGGATACCGGCATCGGCATCCCCGAAGACGCCCAGGCGCGCATCTTCCAGCCCTTCACCCAGGCCGGTGCCGGCATCACCCGCCAGTACGGTGGCACCGGCCTGGGCCTGGCTTTGACGCGTAACCTGTGCAAGGCCATGCAGGGCCACCTGCACATTCGCTCCGAGCCGGGCTTTGGCAGCTGTTTTACCGCCGAATTGCCGCTGACCGTGCACACCGAAGCCATCCCGCCAGCGCCCTTGCATGGCCGCGTGGCCGCACTGAGCGCAGCCGGCAGCGGGCTCAATGAACTGTTGCAGCACTTGCTGCCCGCCTGGGGCCTGACCTACCAGCGCCATGACAGTTGCGCCACGCTGGATGCCGCAGTGATCGACCTGTTGATCACCGACGACGTCGAGCACCTGTTCGAACTGCGCCCGGCATTGAAAACCCCGATTCTGCTGGTGACCGCCTACGGCAACTTCCTGCCCAACGAGCAGTCCCTGGCCTTGGCCCCGCTGCACCAGCTGGCCCGACCATTGGCACGCAACGCCCTGTACCAGACCCTGCGCCGCACCTTGCAAGGCCATGAGCCCGAACACCCGCTGGCCATCCCGGCCATTACCCAGGAGCAAGGCCGTGCGAGGATACTGCTGGTAGAGGACAACCCGGTGAACCAGCTGGTGGCCAAGGGCATGCTGGCCAAGCTCGGCTGCCAGGTGCAACTGGCCAGCCAGGGCGCGGAGGCCCTTGAGCTGCTGGCGCGCGAGGAATTCGACCTGGTGCTGATGGACTGCAACATGCCGGTGATGGACGGCTACGAGGCCAGCCGGCGTATCCGCCAAAGCGGCCGCTGGCCCGAGTTGCCCATCGTCGCCCTCACCGCCAACGCCATGCCCGAAGAACGCGAACGCTGCCGGGCGGCGGGCATGAACGACTACCTGGCCAAGCCATTCCGCCGCGAAGAGCTACTGGCCCTGGTCGACCATTGGGTGCCCTTCAGCGGCTGAGCAAACGCTCGATGTCCGCCTCCAGGGCCTGTGGCTTGGTGGTGGGGGCATAGCGCTTGACCTGGCCACTGGCCGGGTCGACCAGAAACTTGGTGAAGTTCCACTTGATCTTCTGGCTACCCAAAATACCCGGGGCGCGTTGCTTGAGTTCGACGAACAGAGGGTGAGCGCCCGGGCCGTTGACCTCGACCTTGCGAAACAGCGGAAAACTCACGCCGAAATTACGCTCGCAGAACTGCGCAATTTCCCGCGCATCGCCAGGTTCCTGCTTGCCGAACTGGTTGCACGGAAAGCCCAGTACCACCAGGCCACGGTCGCGATAGGCCCGCCACAGTTGCTCCAGGCCCTTGTACTGCGGGGTAAAACCGCACTGGCTGGCGGTATTGACCACCAACAGCACCTTGCCCGGGAAGTCGCCGAGCGTCTTGTGCTCGCCGCCCAGGGTCACGCAGGGGATGTTCAGCATCGTTGCAGCCATGGTCGGGCTCCGGTCAGTCGCGCGGACGAAGGTCGATGCACACCGAGTTGATGCAGTAGCGCAGGCCGGTCGGTGGCGGGCCGTCAGGGAACACATGCCCCAGGTGCGCGTCGCAACGGGCGCAGGTGACCTCGGTGCGGATCATGCCGTGGGATGTGTCGCGGATCTCGATCATCGCGCTGTCCTCGATCGGCGCGTAGAAGCTCGGCCAGCCGCAGCCGGCGTCGAACTTGGTCTGCGCATCGAACAGCGGCAGGCCGCAACAGATGCAGTGGTAGATGCCGTCGCGGCGCTCGCTGTTGTACTTGCCACTGAATGGCCGTTCGGTGCCCTTGAGGCGGCATACCTGGTACTGCTCGGGGTCGAGCATCGACCGCCATTCGTCCAGGGTTTTTTCAATCTTTTTCATGTAGGGACCTCGGCAGGCTGAATTTCACCCCGCACCGTCTTTTCCGGGGCGCGGGTGGCACGTATATTAGTTGGCTTCGTGTGCCAGGCGTTCAGTCTGGCACCCGCTTCCTGCCCTTTCAAACCTTTCGGCGGGGCGTAGCGCGTTTTCTCAATCGGGATCCCATCATGCAGTTCAGCAAATCGAACAAGCTCGCCAATGTCTGCTACGACATTCGCGGCCCAGTGCTCAAGCACGCCAAACGCCTGGAGGAGGAAGGCCACCGCATCCTCAAGCTGAACATCGGCAACCCGGCGCCGTTTGGCTTCGAGGCGCCTGATGAAATCCTTCAGGATGTGATCCGCAACCTGCCCACCGCACAGGGCTACAGCGACTCCAAGGGCCTGTTCAGTGCCCGCAAGGCGGTGATGCAGTACTGCCAGCAGAAAGAAATCGAAGGCGTCACCATCGAGGACATCTACCTGGGTAATGGTGTGTCCGAGCTGATCGTCATGTCGATGCAGGCGCTGCTCAACAACGGCGACGAAGTGCTGATCCCGGCCCCCGACTACCCGCTGTGGACTGCCGCCGTGAGCCTGGCCGGCGGCAAGCCGGTGCACTACCTGTGCGACGAGCAGGCCGACTGGTTCCCTGACCTTGAGGACATCAAGGCCAAGATCACCCCGAACACCAAGGCGCTGGTGATCATCAACCCGAACAACCCGACCGGCGCCGTCTACTCCAAAGAGCTGCTGCTGGGCATGCTGGAGCTGGCCCGCCAGCACAACCTGGTGGTGTTCTCCGACGAGATCTACGACAAGATCCTGTACGACGAAGCCGTGCACATCAGCACCGCCTCGCTGGCCCCGGACCTGCTGTGCCTGACCTTCAACGGCTTGTCCAAGTCGTACCGGGTGGCGGGCTTCCGCTCTGGCTGGCTGATCATCTCCGGGCCCAAGCACCACGCACTCAGCTACATCGAAGGCATCGACATGCTGGCCAACATGCGCCTGTGCGCCAACGTGCCGGCCCAGCATGCCATCCAGACCGCGCTGGGCGGCTACCAGAGCATCAACGACCTGGTGCTGCCACCGGGGCGCCTGCTGGAGCAGCGCAACCGCACCTACGAACTGCTCAACGACATCCCCGGCGTCAGCTGCGTGAAGCCGATGGGCGCGCTGTATGCGTTCCCGCGGATCGACCCGAAGGTTTGCCCGATCCTCAACGACGAGAAGTTCGCCCTTGACCTGCTGCTGTCGGAGAAGCTGCTGATCGTACAAGGAACGGCGTTCAACTGGCCGTGGCCGGACCACTTCCGCGTGGTGACCTTGCCGCGGGTGGATGACCTGGAAGCGGCAATTGGCCGGATCGGCAATTTCCTGAAGGGTTATTCGCAGTAGGGTTCGACGGGGGCGACGGGGGGGCGACGAGGGGTTCGACGAAAGATTGATGGTGGGGCGTAGATCGAGCGCCGCCCGCGCGGCGCATCGCGAGCAAGCTCGCTCCTACATTTGTTTCGGGCCAGTTACGCCTGTGACAGGCGCGCGCGACCGCCTGGCCCGTACCACACGATATCGCGTCATGCACCAAGGCGTTCGCGCGCAAATCCCACAGGCATAATTGGCCCGAAACAAATGTAGGAGCGAGCTTGCTCGCGATGCGCCGCGCGGGCGGCGCTCGATCTCACAGGCGCCACACCCCTTGCGGCAAACACACAGCGGCCTTGACGCAACCCCAAGCCGAATGTTTCTTACATCCTGCAACGCTCTATCCCATAGCCCCCACGCCATCCTCTGCCATACTCCGCCGTACACAGTTTGAAATAGTCCCCCGATTGAATCGGCGCGGCAGGCCCCTTATATACCCCGCAGTAAGCGACAATTCATCCGTCAGGAGAACGTAACAACCATGATGCGCATTCTGTTGTTTGTAGCCACCAACCTCGCGGTGGTGCTGGTTGCAAGCATTACCCTGAGCCTGTTCGGTTTCAACGGGTTCATGGCCGCCAACGGGGTCGACCTGAACCTCAGCAGCCTGCTGGTGTTCTGCGCCGTGTTCGGCTTTGCCGGCTCCCTCGTCTCGCTGTTCATTTCCAAGTGGATGGCGAAGATGACCACCGGCACCCAGATCATCAGCCAGCCGCGCACCCGCCACGAGCAGTGGCTGCTGCAAACGGTCGAAGAGCTGTCCCGCGAAGCGGGCATCAAAATGCCTGAGGTGGGTATCTTCCCGGCTTACGAGGCCAACGCCTTCGCCACCGGCTGGAACCGCAACGACGCGCTGGTCGCGGTGTCCCAGGGCCTGCTGGAGCGCTTCTCGCCCGATGAAGTGCGCGCGGTACTGGCCCACGAAATCGGCCACGTTGCCAACGGCGACATGGTCACCCTGGCGCTGGTGCAGGGCGTGGTGAACACCTTCGTGATGTTCTTTGCACGCATCATCGGCAACTTTGTGGACAAGGTCATCTTCAAGAACGAAGAGGGCCAAGGCATTGCCTACTATGTGGCGACCATCGTTGCCGAGCTGATCCTTGGCATCCTGGCCAGCATGATCGTGATGTGGTTCTCGCGCCGCCGCGAATTCCGCGCCGACGAAGCCGGTGCGCAGCTGGCCGGTACCGCAGCAATGATCGGCGCCCTGCAGCGCCTGCGCGTGGAACAAGGCCTGCCAGTGCACATGCCGGACACCATGAAGGCCTTCGGCATCAATGGCGGCCTCAAGCACGGCCTGGCCGGGTTGCTGATGAGCCACCCACCGCTGGAAGACCGCATCGAGGCCCTGCGTCAGCGCGGCTGATCCACCTGATAAAAACAAAGGGCGACTTCGGTCGCCCTTTTTTTATTCCCGGCCTTACGCAGCCTTCTGTGGGAGCGGGCGCGCCCGCTCCCACATGGGCCGGGTCAGCCTGCCATACCTGCTTATCGGCTGACCTGATACACCCGCTCCAACAAACTCGACGCCCCGGCCTGCACAAACTTCGGGCTGTCCTCAATCACATCCACAGCCTCCAGTTGCTCCACCTGCCACCCCGCAAAGCCCTGCCTCAGCTCTTCATCCCTGACCGAAAACGGCGGCCCGGCCAACAACGACTGGTCATACTCCAGCGTCACCACCAACCCACGGCAATTCGCCGGCAGCAAACCCGACAACAGCTGCATATACCGCGCACGCATCTGCACCGGCAGCGCAATCACCGCCGCCCGGTCATACAGCCCTACGCAGTCAGCCACATCCTCTGCCCGCAAGGCAAAGAAGTCGCCACACCACAGCTGCACATCTCCACTGCGCCAAACCTCAAATGCGCCCTGCTGCCGCACCTCGGCCTCAAGCCCGTGCTCACGGAAAAAATCCTCCACCGCCCGCCGCGACAGCTCCACACCCAATACGCGATGGCCCTGCCCTGCCAGCCAGGCCAAGTCCAGGCTTTTGCCGCACAACGGCACCAGCACGCGGCTGCCGGGCGCCAACTGCAACTGTGGCCAATACGTCTGCAGATAGGGGTTCACCTGCGCTTGGTGAAAGCCGATCTGGTTGTCGGCCCACCGCTGCTGCCAGAACGCTGGTTCCATGATCACTCCCGATTTTTAGATGATTTGTCGGTAAAACTTGGTTTGGATTTCGATCTGTAGTTAATCGATGATGGTTGCATCTTAACCTTCAGGACCCCGCCATGCTGCCCAGCCTGTTCATTTCCCATGGTTCCCCCATGCTTGCCCTGCAACCCGGCGCCAGCGGGCCGGCACTGTCCGGGTTGGCCAACGCGCTGCCCCGGCCGAAAGCGATCGTGGTGGTGTCGGCACACTGGGAAAGCCGCGAGCTGCTGGTCACCGGCAGCGCACAGCCCGAAACCTGGCATGACTTCTACGGCTTCCCACCAGCCCTGTATGCGGTGCAGTACCCGGCGCCGGGCGAGCCCGGGCTTGCTGGCCAGGTCAGTGAGCGGTTGAAGGCTGCGGGGTTACCCGCGCGGCTGGACATGCAACGCCCACTCGACCATGGCGCCTGGGTGCCGCTGTCGCTGATGTACCCGGATGCGCGCATTCCCGTGGTGCAGGTTTCCCTGCCCAGTCACATGGGGCCGGCGCTGCAGCTGAAGGTGGGCCAGGCACTGGCGGGGTTGCGTGCCGAGGATGTACTGCTAATAGGTTCGGGCAGCATTACCCACAACCTGGGTGAGCTGGACTGGCATGCAGGGCCAGATGTGATCGAGCCGTGGGCGCTGGCGTTCAGGGATTGGGTGGTAGACCGGCTGCAGGAGGATGACCAGGCGGCGTTGATGGATTACCGGCACCAGGCGCCGTTTGCGGTGCGTAACCATCCCAGTGATGAGCATTTGCTGCCGCTGTTCTTTGCCCTTGGGGCCGGGAGCAAGTTCGGCGTGGTGCATCAGGGGTTTACCCTGGGCGCGCTGGGGATGGACATCTATCGGTTCGACTGAAGGGCCTCTTCGCGGGCAAGCCCGCGAAAGGGCCGGTACAGGTAAAAAAAATCCCCGACCTAAGCCGGGGATTTTTTCGTTACGCCAGGATCAATCCTCGCGGTAGCGACGCAGCTTCAGCTGCTTGCCAGCCACGCGAGTGTCCTTGAGCTTGGACAGCAGCTTCTCGAGGCCGTCTTCCGGCAGCTCGACCAAGCTGAAGCTGTCGCGCACCTGGATGCGGCCGATAGCGTCACGCGCCAGGCCACCTTCGTTGAGGATCGCCCCCAGCAGATTCTTGGCAGCGATGCCATCACGGGCACCCAAGGCGGTACGGCAACGCACGCGGCCTTCGGCCAACGGCAACGGTGCACGGCGCTCACGGTCACCACGATCAGGACGCTCGCCACGCTCACCGCGCTCGGTACGCTCACCACGCGGGGCGAAGCTCGGCACCAGCGGCTGCTCACGCTCTACCGCCGCCAGGTCCAGCGCCTGGCCATTGGTGGCCTTGCGCAGCAGGGCCGAAGCCAGGGCACGCGAGCTGCAACCCAGGTCGGTGGTCAGGCGGTCGAACAGCTCGCCGTGGGTGGCTTCTGCTTCGGCTACCAGCGGCGCCAGGCTCGAGGTCAGCTTCTTGATGCGGGCATCCAGCACGGCCTGGGCATTCGGCAGGCGCGCTTCGGCAACCTTCTGCCCGGTAACACGCTCGATCACCTGCAGCATGCGGCGCTCACGCGGGGTAACCAGCAACAGTGCACGGCCATCGCGACCGGCACGGCCAGTACGGCCGATACGGTGTACGTAGGACTCCGGGTCGTACGGCATGTCAACGTTGAACACGTGAGTGATGCGCGGTACGTCCAGGCCTCGGGCAGCGACGTCGGTGGCGACGACGATGTCCAGGCGGCCATCCTTGAGCGAGTCAATCACGCGCTCACGCTGGTTCTGAGCGATATCGCCGTTCAGTGCAGCAGCCTTGTAGCCTTTGGCTTCCAGCGCGGCGGCCAGGTCCAGGGTGGCTTGCTTGGTACGCACGAAGGCGATCAGCGCGTCGAACTCTTCCACTTCCAGCAGACGCAGCACAGCCGGGATCTTCTGGTCCGCGTGGACCATCAGGTGGGCCTGCTCGATCGCGGTAACGGTCTGGGTCTTGGTCTGGATCTTGACGTGCTTGGGTTCACGCAGGTGACGCTCGGCGATCGAACGGATCGACGACGGCAGGGTTGCGGAGAACAGTACGGTCTGACGGGTAGCCGGGATTGCGTCGAAGATCACTTCGAGGTCGTCCATGAAGCCCAGCTTCAGCATCTCGTCGGCTTCGTCCAGTACCAGGTACTGTACGGTCGACAAGACTTTTTCGTCACGACGCAGGTGGTCGCACAGACGGCCCGGGGTGGCCACGACGATTTGCGCGCCGTTGCGGATCGCACGCAGCTGTGGGCCCATCGGGGCACCACCGTAGACGGCGACAACGTTCACGCCCGGCATCTGCTTGGCGTAGGTTTCGAAAGCGGTAGCAACTTGCAGCGCCAACTCACGGGTTGGCGCCAGGATCAGGGCTTGCGGTTCGCGCTTGCTCACATCGATCTTGTTCAGGATCGGCAGGGCGAAGGCAGCGGTTTTGCCGGTGCCAGTCTGCGCCTGGCCGATCATGTCGTGACCGGCGAGGATGATCGGGATCGATTGTTGCTGAATGGCGGACGGCTCTTCGTAGCCGGTAGCCACAACGGCAGCAACAATGTTCGGGTTAAGATCGAGAGCGGCGAAGCCGCCGGTTTCCTGGGTCATGGGTCTGCCTCTAGGTGCATCCGCAAAGACCCATGCTCCAAAGCTGCACATGCCTTGAAAGACCGTCAGGTCACCCAGGCAGCTTTGGCGGCGGGGATTTGCGAAAACGATTGAAAAAGAAAACTTGGGAAGGTCCGCCTAGCGGACGCGCAGCCGAAGCTGGACTCGGAGGATTTGCACCACCTGATTTTGAGGTCCGCTAAAAGACCGGCGCGTACTATACCTGAAATAGTCGCGTACGTGAGGAAAATTTTCATGGAGGCAGGGCCAGTATCGGGCCATCGCGCACGACAGGCTGAATCGATAATCCCCTGACGCCTTACGCGCTCAGTGTCGGAGCGGTTGAGCCTTTCAGGTAGCCGGCCGAATCTCGCGGATCAGCCCCTCGAGGCTGTACCCCAAACGCGGCGCCAGCGCCTCGGCCCGGGCTCTCAAACCGTCCAGGTCCAGCGACTGCTCCAGGTCTGCCGGCACCAGCAGAATCACATTGCCCTCCTTCACAGGCAGTTCCCAGTAATGCCGGTGGTACAACCCGCGCAGCAACGCCGCGCCCAGCGGCCTGCCATCATCGGTGGCCCACTGGTTGATCACCAGCCAGCCGCCCGGGTTCAGGTGCTGCTGGCAGTTCTCCAGAAAATTCCACGCCAGGTGCCCGACCCCAGGACCATGGTCGGTGTACAAGTCAACGAACAGCAGGTCGGCCTTTTCTGCCGTGGGCAGCAGCTCCAGGGCATCGCCGATGCGCACATACAGCCGCGGGTCGTCGTCCAGGCCCAGGTAATCCATGGCCAGGCGCGGTACATCCGGGCGCAGCTCGATGGCCTCGATGTCTTCCAGCGGCAGGAACTTCATGCAGGCCTGGGTCAGCGTGCCGGCGCCGAGGCCTAGAAACAGTGCGCTCTCCGGCGATTCGTGGCACAGCGCCCCCACCAGCATGGCGCGGGTGTAGTCGTACTCCAGCCAGCTGGGGTCGGCGGTGAACACACAGCTTTGCTCGATCGCATCGCCGAATTCCAGAAAGCGGTAGTCGTCTACTTCGTACACGCTGATGACGCCAAACGCATCTTCCACCCGTGCCAGCAGCCGCTCTTGCCGTTCCGCCGTCATGTCCACCACCCGCCTGCGCAAAAACGCGCATTGTCCGCCAACACCCTTGATGCAACAAGCGCAGCGCCAACTGTTACCATGGCCCATAGCCTACAACCGACAAGACCGAGCCCAAGATGAACCAACCGTGGAGCCCCGACAGCTGGCGTGCCCTGCCGATCCAGCAGCAACCGACCTACCCCGATGCCGCGCACCTGCTGAAGGTTGAACAGACCCTGGCCAGCTACCCGCCGCTGGTGTTCGCGGGTGAGGCGCGCGAGCTGCGCCGGCAGTTCGCCGAGGTCACCGAAGGCCGTGCCTTTCTGCTTCAGGGCGGTGATTGCGCCGAGAGCTTCGCCGAGTTCTCGGCTGCAAAAATCCGCGACACCTTCAAGGTGTTGCTGCAAATGGCCATTGTCATGACCTTTGCCGCCGGCTGCCCGGTGGTGAAAGTGGGGCGTATGGCCGGTCAGTTCGCCAAACCGCGCTCATCTGGCGATGAAACCATCGGCGACGTCACCCTCCCCGCCTACCGTGGCGACATCGTCAACGGCATCGGTTTCGACGCCAAAAGCCGCATTCCGGACCCGGAGCGGCTACTGCAGGCCTACCACCAGGCCACCGCCAGCCTCAACCTGCTGCGAGCGTTCGCCCAGGGCGGGTTTGCCGACCTGCATCAGGTGCACAAGTGGAACCTGGACTTCATCGCCAACTCGGCGCTGGCCGACAAGTACCACCAGTTGGCCAATCGCATCGATGAAACCCTGGCGTTCATGCGTGCCTGTGGCCTGGACAGTGCGCCGCAACTGCGCGAAACAAGCTTCTTCACGGCCCACGAAGCGCTGCTGCTGAACTATGAAGAAGCCTTCGTGCGCCAGGACAGCCTGACCGGCGACTACTATGACTGCTCGGCGCACATGCTGTGGATCGGCGACCGCACCCGCCAGCTCGATGGGGCCCATGTGGAGTTCCTGCGTGGCGTGCACAACCCGATCGGGGTCAAGGTTGGCCCGAGCATGAACCCCGAAGAGCTGATCCGCCTGATCGACACGCTCAACCCGGCGAACGACCCGGGGCGTTTGAACCTGATCGTGCGCATGGGCGCGGGCAAGGTTGGCGACCACTTGCCGGGGCTGATCCGCACTGTCGAGCGCGAGGGGCGCAAGGTGCTGTGGAGTTCCGATCCTATGCACGGCAACACCATCAAGGCCAGCAGCGGTTACAAGACCCGCGATTTTGCGCAGATTCTGGATGAGGTGAAGCAGTTCTTCCAGGTACACCAGGCCGAGGGCAGCCACGCCGGCGGTATCCATATCGAGATGACTGGGCAGAACGTCACCGAATGCATCGGTGGTGCCCGGCCGATCACCGAGGATGCGTTGTCTGACCGGTATCACACCCATTGTGATCCGCGGATGAATGCCGATCAGTCGCTGGAGTTGGCGTTCCTGATTGCCGAAACCCTCAAGCAGGTACGGCGCTGAGGCTGGGGCGCATGCCTTGAGTTTTGTAGCGCCTGGGAGATTGAGCGCCGCCCGCGCGGCGCATCGCGAGCAAAGCTCGCTCCTACATCTGTTTCGGGCCAATTTTTCCTGTGGCATTGTGCGCGAACGCCTTGGCGTATGGCGCGACATCACGTCGAACTAACAAGGCGGTCGCGCGCGCCTGTCACAGGCGTAACTGGCCCGAAACAGATGTAGGAGCGAGCTTTGCTCGCGATGCGCCGCGCGGGCGGCGCTCGATCTCCCGGACGCTGAAAAGCTGAAGCCAGGCGCTTGGACCCAACTCACTTCCTCAATGGATCATCCCAGAAATGCCGCTCGGCCTCTTGCTGGATATCCGCCCGGCTCAACCCAAGGTCGCGCAAGGTTGCATCACTGAGGCTGGCCAGTTCCTGACGCTGACGGTACAGCTCCAGCCAACGCGCCGGACGCTGCAAAGCAGCATGCCACAGGTAGCTCAGGGAAAAGGCAGGTTGCTGGATGCTGCTGACATGACCTTTCATCGTGAAGCCCTCCGTGTTGATGGCCTCAGTCTCACGCCAGGCTTAAGATCAATCCAACGAATGTTTCTGATGCGATGCATCTCGGAGATTGATGCAATGTCCCAGTACCAGAGCCTCGACGCGGACGTCCTGCGCACCTTCGTCGCCATTGCCGAGCAAGGCGGCTTTACCCGCGCTGGCGAAGTGGTCAACCGCACCCAGTCAGCGGTCAGCATGCAGATGAAACGCCTGGAAGAAGACATTCTGCAGCGCCAGCTATTCGAACGTGATGGCCGTCAGGTGCGGCTGACCGCCGAAGGTCAAGTACTGCTGGGGTATGCCCGGCGCATTCTCAAGTTGCATGGCGAGGTGTTCAACACCCTGCGCATGCCGCACATGGTGGGGCTGGTGCGCATCGGCACACCGGACGACTACGCCATGCGCTTCCTACCGACCATCCTGTCGAGCTTTGCCCAGGCCTACCCACTGGTGCAGGTGGAAGTGCATTGCGATTCGTCCAAGCAGTTGATGCTGCGCCAGGATCTGGACCTGACCATCGTCACCCGCGAGCCCGGTAACGAGATTGGCCAGTTGCTGCGCCAGGAACGCCTGGTGTGGGCCGCGGCAGAAGGCTTTTGCCCACACGAACAGCGGCCGATGCCGGTGGCGTTGTTCAACACCGACTGCTTCTGTCGCGCCTGGACCTGCAATGCGCTGGAGGCACAGGGCATCGATTACCGTATTGCCTACACCAGCCCAAGCCTGGCGGCGATCTTTGCCATCGTCACCGCCGGGCTGGCAGTGACCGCGCAGCTGCAGAGCCTGATCGGGGGCAACATCCGCATTCTGGGTGAGAGCGAAGGGCTGCCGCAGTTGCCCATGGCCAATGTAATGCTGGTGCGCAGTACGCAGACCCCCTCGCCAATCACCGACTGCATGGCCGACTACATCGTTGAGGGTTTCAAGTGATCTGGGGCCGAAAATCGGCCCCAAAATCTCAAAGCTCAAACGCCAGCATCACCGCACAGACCACCAGAAACACACAGAACATCGCCCGCAATACCTTCTCCGGCAACGCGTGGGCCAGCTTCACGCCCCAACTGATGCTGAGCAAGCCCCCCACCGCCAGGGGAATCCCCACCCCCCAGTCAACACTATGGTGCACGCCATAGGTCACCAGCGTGACCAAGGTACTCGGCGCCGCCAGCGCCAGTGACAGCCCCTGCGCCACCACCTGAGTAGCGCCGAACACACTGGTCAGGATCGGCGTGGCCACCACGGCCCCACCCACCCCGAACAAGCCGCCCATGGTGCCGGCAAAGCTGCCCAGCACACCCAGCCACGGCCAGGCATGACGCAGCTCGGCACTCGGCGGCGACACCTTCATGAACATCCGCACCACGTTCCACACCGCCAACGCTACCAGGAAGCCGACAAAACCCAGGCGCATGGAATGCGCATCAAGCCCCACCGCCCAGATCGACCCCAGCCAGGCGAACAAGAAGCTGCACGCCGACAGCGGCAACGCATGGCGCAACGCGATGCGGTTGCGCTGGTGATACCGCCACAGCGCCAGCAGCACGTTCGGCACCACCATCACCAACGCGGTCCCCTGCGCCAACTGCTGGTCCAGGCCGAAGAGCACGCCCAGCGCCGGAATCGCAATCAGCCCGCCACCAATGCCAAACAAGCCCCCCATGGTGCCCAGGGCAGCGCCCAGCACGATATACAACAACCACTCGATCATCAGGGCCTCGTCCGCCAGTACCAATAATGCGAGCATGCTAACGATTGTGCGCTGGCGGGGAAACGCACAGCAGCGCACAATGGCTGTGCGTTTTTCGCAAAAGCAAGGCAGCCATGAGCCCCGATACCCTGACCGACCAATTGAGCCTGTTCCTCGATGTGCTGGAAACCGGCAGCTTTTCTGCCGCCGCCCGTCGCCACCCGCTGACCCCGTCTGCGGTAGCACGGCGCATCGACAACCTGGAAAGCGCCGTCGGCAGCCGCCTGTTCACCCGCAGCACCCACGCAGTGCGGGCCACGCCTGCAGGCAACGCCTTTGCCGAGCGGGCCAGGCGCATCATCGAGGAGTTGCGCCTGGCCCGGGCTGAAGCGGTGTCACTGAGCAATGCCCCGGAAGGCCTTATCCGCATCGACGCCCCTGCCGCGTTTGGTCGCCGCCACCTGGCCCCGGCCATTGCCGACTTCCTGGTGGCCTACCCGGGACTGGACGTGCAACTGCGGTTGATCGACAGCTTTGTCGACCTGCAGGGCAGCCACCTGGGCGAGGTCGACCTGGTGCTGCGCGCCGGCCCCTTGGCCGACACCCGCCTGGTCGCCACGCCGCTCGCCTACATGGTGCGCATCGCCTGCGCCAGCCCCGCCTACCTGGCCAGCCGCGGCATCCCCACCTGCCCCAGCGAACTGCCCGGGCATGACGGGCTGGACTGGGATGGCCTGGCGCCGCCGTTCGCCTGGCGCTTCAGTGTGGCCGGGCAAACCCGCCTGTACCGCCCCGCGCGCATGCGCATGGCCGCCAACAACGCCGAAACCCTGCTGTTCGGCGCCCTCGCCGGCCTGGGTATAGCCCACCTTCCCACTTGGCTGATCAGTGAATACCTGCTGCGCGGCGAGCTGATCCCGTTGTTCTGCGACGGCGGCTTGCCTGAAGCTGAGACCAGCGGCATTTACGCGCTACGCCTGGCACATGAAACGAACTCTCGCAGCCGTTTGCTGCTCGAATTCCTCAAGAGCCGCTTCAGCCCGATTCCACCCTGGGACCTGGCCTTGCGCAGTGAATTGCGCGATTAATTCGCGCACTGATGATCAGCGTGCCAGAATTTTCCATTGATGACTTTCAAGGACCTGCATGAACGCCGACACCCAAGCCTCCTGTGACGAGCTGCTGCTGGACAACCAGGTCTGTTTCGCCCTGCACTCCACCTCGTTGCTGATGACCAAGGTCTACAAGCCACTGCTGCAGGCGCTGGGCCTGACCTACCCGCAATACCTTGCCATGCTCGTACTCTGGGAGCGTGACGGCCTGACCGTGGGCGAAATCAGCCAGCACCTGCTGACCGACCCGGGCTCGCTGACCCCGCTGCTCAAGCGCCTGGAAAGCGAAGGCCTGTTGCAGCGTAACCGCAGCCGCGAAGATGAACGGGTAGTGATGGTACAGCTGACCGACAAAGGCCGCGCCCTGCAACAGCAGGCCAAAGAGGTGCCGCCGTGCATTCTCAAGGCCAGCGGGCGGAGCCTTGAGCAGTTGCAGCAACTGCAAGCCGACCTGCTGAACCTGCGCGAAAACCTGCAGAAAAACCTCTGAGCGCTATGCTGTGAAATGGCCGTTCCGATGAACGGCGATGATTTATCTTGCGCACTAACTAATTGCGCGCTAATTTAAATTCCACACCAACCCCCGCCCTCCTGCAAACGGGAGCGCACAGCACATTAGTGAGGCTCAAGATGCAAAAGGTCACTCCGCTGTACATCGCAGAAGCAACCTCCACCGGTGGGCGCGACGGCAAATCCCGCTCCAGCGACGGCAAGCTGGAAGTCAAGCTCAGCACCCCCAAAGAGCTGGGCGGCGCGGGCGGTGATGGCACCAACCCCGAGCAGATGTTCGCCGCCGGTTACTCGGCCTGCTTCATCGGCGCCTTGAAATTCGTGGCCGGGCAAGAGAAGAAAGCCCTGCCGGCAGATACCTCGATCACCGCCAAGGTGGGCATCGGCCAGATCCCGGGCGGTTTCGGCCTGGACATCGACCTGCACATCAACCTGCCGGGCCTGCCCCAGGCCGATGCCGAAGGGCTGGTGGAAAAGGCGCACCAGGTGTGCCCGTACTCCAATGCCACACGCGGTAATGTGGATGTGCGCCTGCACGTAACCGTGTAAGGCGCAAAGGCTTGCGCGATCCCCTGTAGGAGCGGGTTTACCCGCGAAGAAAACACCGCGGTGGATGGCACGGGCTTCGCCCGTGTTCGCGGGCAAGCCCGCTCCCACACGGATCTGCGCCAGCTTTTAGAAATTGAGCATGACAGTTGCACCCACAAAAGCACGAGCACACAGGCATAAAAAAACCCGGCTTGCGCCGGGTTTTTTGCGTCTCGCAAGAAGTTTTACTTCTTGGAACGGCCTTTGAAGCTGTTGTCGCGAGTGTCGATGTCGATCCACTCGTCGATCTGGATGAAGTCGGCAACCGAGATCTCGGTACCGTTCGCCAGCTTGGCAGGCTTCATGACTTTGCCGGAGGTGTCACCGCGAGCAGCGTTCTCGGTGTAGACAACTTTACGGCTGATGGTGGTCGGCAGCTCAACCGACACCAGACGGCCTTCGAAGAACACGGCTTCGCAGACGTCTTCCATGCCTTCTTCGATGTACGGCAGAACGGCTTCGATGTCCTCGGCGTTCAGCTCGTACATGGTGTAGTCGGTGGTGTCCATGAAGGTGTACTCGTCACCATTGATGAACGACAGGGTCGCTTCTTTGCGATCCAGGATCACGTCGTCCAGCTTGTCGTCCGCACCGTATACGGTTTCGGTCTTGTAGCCGGTCAGCAGGTTCTTCAGCTTGGTCTTCATGATCGCGCTGTTACGGCCCGACTTGGTGAACTCAGCTTTTTGAACCAGCCACGGGTCGTTGTCGATCCGCAGGACGGTACCGGGTTTCAGTTCTTTACCAGTTTTCATTACGAAGTATCCGAATCTGGATGGATTTATAAAAATCGAGGCCGCGTATCATAGCGAATTTCGGTAAAAGTGTACTAGCGCTGTGGCAAGGTCCGGCTGAGCGGCCTGTCGCGCCCCCCAAAGGCGAGCATGCTGCTGCAGTTCCGGCCAATGCTGGCGGGCCGCCCGCCAGGCCTGGCCCATGTCGAAATCCATGTTCCAGGCACGCCACAGGCCCAACAGGGCTGCATCGGCATCGTCTGACAGGCCGCAGCGATAATGCGCGAGGAAAGCTTCGAGCTTTTCCCAATGGGCATTCTCGTCCTGCACATAGATGTGCCACAGCATCGGCTGCCCCGCCCACTGCGCACGCACGAACGAGTCTTCGCCACGCACGGCATTGAAATCACAGCTCCATAACAGCCGGTCGAAGTCGTCCTGGCTGACGAAAGGCAGCACCTGAACGGTCAGCGCACCGCGGGTGCGCACATCACCCACGTGCAGCGGCCCCTCGCCCAACCACTGGCTGAGCCCCGCGACGACGCGCCCTTGCGGGACCAACAGGTGGCAAGGCTGGTCAGCCGTGGCCAGGGCATCAAGCCAGTTGCCCAGCTGCGGGTTTTCATAGGCAAATAGCGAGATCAGCAGCGCACCCGGCACAAGGTCTACACCAAGCCCCTGCAAAAAGGCACGGCGCGCCTCCGCCGACTGCTGGAACGCGTCACGCCGGGCCAGCAGCGAACCCTCGCGCAGCAAACCACCCGTTTTGTCGGTAAAGCCCGGGAAGAAAAATACCTTGCGCAAACCGTTGGGCTGCGGCGAAGGCAAACCATGGCAACCCTCCACCCAGTCCTCGGCACTCAGGTACTCGAGGTTGAGCCAGAGCGGCGGCTGCGGGCGGGCACGCATGGCCTCGACATAGGCTGCGGGCAACTGGCAGGCGAATGCGCCGATCACCACATCGGCCGGCGCCACCGGCAACCACGCTGCCGGCCAGTGGCGTACATCCACACCGTGCTGCCACTGTTGCGCCGCCGTGGCATCGGCGCCAGGGCACATGGGCGTGAAAGCGTTGAGGTCATCCACCCACAGGCGCACCGCCAGGCCGTGCTCGGCCACCAACTGCCGGGCCAGGCGCCAGGTCACGCCGATATCGCCGTAGTTGTCGACGACGCTGCAGAAGATGTCCCAGGTGGCTTTCATGCGCCCCTCCCGTGCTGGTGCAAAAACCGCGAATTCTGCGCATAAATTGGCGCTGACAAAAGCACCTGCGCAGAAAAATGCCCAAGCGCATGCGACAATGCCCCCCTACCACGCTGCCAGGAGGCTGCCATGCCGCGCCACCGTGAATTGAAGATCACCCTCAAGCCGTTGCCGTTGATCATGTGCGTTGCCTTGGGCCTGTGGCTAGGCGCCATGGCCATTGCCGCGAGCCTGTGGCTGGCCCAGCAGTTGTGGCCACAGCAGGTGCAACCTCTGGCCCAGGTTGTAGCCCCGCATGCAGACCGCCCCGTTGCAACGCCTGCACCGGCCACTGCCCAGGATGCCCAGGCCGAGATGTTCGAACGCTACAAGGACATCCTGCACAAACAGGAGCTGCAACAGGCCGCCGATGCCGCCCAAGGCAACCCGCGCAACCTCAACAGCCCCAAGTGCCAGTTCTGGCTGCAGCAAAACCGTACCGCGCCCACCGAAAAAAGCCAGGCCAACGTGCTGGAGTTCTGTTACTGACCATGGACAAGCCCCACCTGCTGGCGCTGATTGTCGCCACCCTCGAGCATGACCTGGACGTGCTGACCCGCGCGGCGCAAACCGCCTACGAGGCCGCCACCGCCGAAGAGAACATCGCCGAGAACAAGTACGACACGCTGGGCCTGGAGGCCTCGTACCTGGCCACCGGCCAGGCCCGCCGCAGTGCCGAGATCCGCCAGGCGCTGGTGATCTACCAGCAGTTGCTGCTGCGTGATTACGACCCGGCGCGCGGTGTGCAGGTAAGCAACCTGGTGACCCTGGAAAATGAAGATGGCGGGCAGCGCAGGCTGTTTCTCGGGCCTGAGGCAGCGGGGTTGAAGATTGGCGAGGGTGACGGGCTGGTGACGGTGATTACCCCACGATCGCCGCTGGGGCAGCAACTGCTGGGCAAGCGGGTGGATGACGAGGTGCACCTGGGCGCACAGGTATCGTTCATTGTCGATGTTGTCTGAACCGGCCTCTTCGCGGGCCCGCCCACTCCCACAAGGACCCCACTGTCTTCAGGGCTGTGATATCCCTGTGGGTGCGGGCGGGCCCGCGAAAAGGCCGGCACAGGCAATAATTCTCTAAAGGGCCTGCAGGGCATCGAACCGCCCCGCCAGCCCCTGCTCGGCAAACTGCTCCACCACAAAATCGATGAACGCCCGGGTCTTGCCCGGCAACAGCTTGTGCTCGGCGAAATACAGGCTGATATGCCCATCGTCCACATACCAGTCCGGCAACACCCGCAGCAGCCGCCCGGCCAGCAAGTAGGGCACGGCAAACGGCAGGCTCACCAGGGCAATGCCCAGCCCCTGCTCGGCCACCGCGCACGCCGCATCCGAATCGCTCATGGTCATCGCCTGGCGCAATTGCAGCGGCTGTTGCGCCTGCCAACGGCTGGTCAACGGCCACGAGCGCACCCGCCCGGTCTGCGGTGACCGCACCAGGATGCCGTCATGGCGTTGCAGCGCCTGCGGGTCTTCTATCGACGCGTGCCGCTGCAGATAGGCCGGCGCCGCCACCAACACCCGGTGCGCCGGGGTCAGCTTGCGCGCCACCACCCCCGGCGGCAGTTCGAAACCACCGCCAATCGCTGCATCGAAGCCCTGGCCGATCAGGTCGACCTGGCGGTTGTCGAAATGCCAATCCGGGGTAATCGCCGGGTATCGGCGCAAGAATTCCCCCAGCAACGGCAGCACATACAAACGCCCGAACACCGTGCCCATGCTCACCCGTAACGACCCAGCCGGCTGGCCTTCTGCACTGGCCAGGTTGGCCACGGCGTACTGAATGGTGCGAAAGCTGTCACTGACCTCGCCAAGAAAACGCTGCCCCGCTTCGGTCAAGGTCAGCTTGCGGGTACTACGCTGGAACAACCGCACACCCAGGCGCGCTTCCAGCTGCGCAACGTGCTTGCCCACGGCAGCCGGGGTAAGGCTCAGGCGCCTGGCGGCTTCGGCAAAACTGCCGACCTCGGCACTGCGGATGAAGCATTCCAACGCGCTGAATGATTCCATGGCCATGGTTAGCAACCAAAGGTTTACTCTGCTGATAGTGATTACCATCTTATCAGTAGGCAATCGAGCGCCGATACTGTGCCCATCCAAGGCATTTCGGCCTGGCTTCCAGCAGGAGAACAGCATGTCCAAGCAACTTACACTCGAAGGCAAAGTGGCCCTGGTTCAGGGCGGTTCCCGAGGCATTGGCGCAGCTATCGTAAGGCGCCTGGCCCGCGAAGGCGCGCAAGTGGCCTTCACCTATGTCAGCTCTGCCGGCCCGGCTGAAGAACTGGCTCGGGAAATTACCGAGAACGGCGGCAAAGCCTTGGCCCTGCGGGCTGACAGCGCTGATGCCGCGGCCGTGCAGCTGGCGGTGGATGACACCGTGAAGGCCTTGGGCCGGCTGGATATCCTGGTCAACAACGCCGGTGTGCTGGCAGTGGCCCCAGTGACAGAGTTCGACCTGGCCGACTTCGATCATATGCTGGCCGTGAACGTACGCAGCGTGTTCGTCGCCAGCCAGGCCGCGGCACGCTATATGGGCCAGGGCGGTCGTATCATCAACATTGGCAGCACCAACGCCGAGCGCATGCCGTTTGCCGGTGGTGCACCGTACGCCATGAGCAAGTCGGCACTGGTTGGTCTGACCCGCGGCATGGCACGCGACCTCGGGCCGCAGGGCATTACCGTGAACAACGTGCAGCCCGGCCCGGTGGACACCGACATGAACCCGGCCAGTGGCGAGTTTGCCGAGAGCCTGATTCCGCTGATGGCCATTGGGCGATATGGCGAGCCGGAGGAGATTGCCAGCTTCGTGGCTTACCTGGCAGGGCCTGAAGCCGGGTATATCACCGGGGCCAGCCTGACTGTAGATGGTGGGTTTGCAGCCTGATTGAACGCTTGCCTGTGCCGCGAAAAGGCCGGCACAGGCTTAGCCTTACTTTGCCCCCAGGCACTGCTCCATCACGTCCAGAAAAGCCCGGGCAGCCGGTGTGGGGCTGGACGACCACACCGCATACAAGTGCCGCACCGGCGCATCCACCAACCGCGCCACGGCTACACCTTCGATGCCTTGAGCCACCCGCTCGGGCACCAGGCCGACGGCCATGCCCCGCAGCACGAATTTCTCCACCAGACGAACATGCCCGATCTCGAACTGCACCCTGCGCTGCAACCCCACCGCCTGAAACGCCTCGTCAGTCTGTCGTCGCGCCCCGGTGCCTTCGGGGAAGTCCACCAACACTTCGCCTGCCAGGTCAGCCAGCGCCAGCTGTGCCCTGCCCGCCAGGCGATGCCCCAACGGCAACACCGCCACCAGTTCTTCCCTGGCCAGCAACCGATGCTGCACTCCCTGCACTACTTCGCCCTGCCACAGCCCGATAAAGCCGACGTCCAGGCGCCGCTCGAGTACGTCAGCGATCAGCAATTCGCTCTTGGCCGTGAGCCAGCGCACATCCACATCCGGGAAACGACCGTGAAACACCGCCAACAGATCGACCAGGTCCAGCGCGGTGAGCGAGCTGATTTCACCTATCGCCAGCCGCCCGCGCACCTGGCCGCAGGCCGCCGCCACGTCATCGGCAATGCGCCGGGCCGCCTCCACCGCGGGCCGCGCGCTGAGCACAAAGGCTTCCCCCGCAGGGGTCAGGCGTACCCGCCGCGAACTACGCTCGAACAGGCTCACCCCCAGCTGCGCCTCCAGCCGCGCCACTTGATGGCTAAGGGCCGACTGCACCACATGGCAGCGCTCCGCCGCGCGGGTAAAACTGCCGGTGTCGGCCACGGCAAGGGCATATTCGAGCTGCTTGAGGTTCATCGATCTATCTGCTTTCAAGATGAATAGGCTGAAAACTATACATTGGTGTCATGCCTGACACTTACTGATAATCATCACTACACACCACTGCCCCACGAGAATTGCATGCACACCCCCACTCTCAGCCGCGCCTTGATCCTGCTGATGGCCACCGCCACAGGCCTGGCCGTGGCCAGCAACTATTACGCCCAACCACTGCTGCACAGCATCGCCCAGCAGTTTGGCTTGAGCACCGCCAGCGCCGGCAGCATCGTGATTGCCGCGCAACTCAGCTATGGCGCCGGCCTGTTGTTGCTGGCACCGCTGGGCGACCTGTTCGAGCAGCGCCGGCTGATTACCGTGATGACCGTTGTCTCCACCCTGGGCCTGGTCATCAGCGCCTGCGCACCCAGCCTGCCCTGGCTGCTGCTCGGCACGGCGCTGACCGGGCTTTTCTCGGTGGTGGCACAGATCCTCGTACCGATGGCAGCGACCCTGAGCGAGCCGCATCAGCGTGGGCGCGCGGTCGGCACACTGATGAGCGGCCTGCTGCTGGGCATCCTGCTGGCGCGTACTGCTGCCGGCTTCATGGCCGAGCTGGGTGGCTGGCGCAGTATCTACGTGCTGGCCGCCGTGCTGATGGCAGTTACCGCCGTGGCGCTGTACCGCAGCCTGCCACAGCACCACAGCCACGCGGGGCTGAAATACCCGGCACTGATCGGCTCCGTGTTCCGTCTGTTCATCGAAGAGCCCGTGCTGCGCCTGCGCTCGCTGCTCGGTCTGTTGGCATTCAGCCTGTTCGCCCTGTTCTGGACACCCCTGGCGTTTCTGCTGGCGAAAGGCCCCTACCACTATTCGGATGCGGTGATCGGCCTGTTCGGCCTGGCCGGTGCGGCGGGTGCGTTGTCGGCCAACTGGGCCGGGCGCCTGGCAGACCGCGGCAAGGGCGCGCTGGGTACCACCGTGGGCCTGGTGGTGTTGCTGCTGTCGTGGGTGCCGCTGGGGTTTGCCGAACAGTCGCTGCTCGCCTTGCTGCTGGGCGTGCTGATGCTCGACCTGGCGGTACAACTGGTGCATGTGAGCAACCAGAACGCGGTGATCGCCCTGCGGCCCGAGGCACGCACGCGGCTGAATGCCGGTTATATCACCTGCTACTTCATTGGCGGGGCGCTTGGGTCGTTGCTGGGCACGCAGCTGTTCCAGCGCCAGGGCTGGATGGGGATCGTGGTGGCGGGGCTGGTGATTGGCGGGCTGGCGTTGCTGGCCTGGGGATGGGCCGAACGCAAGCGCAAGAAAACCTTGCAGGTGGCCTGAAAATGCTCGCTGAATTCTTCGCGGGCACGCCCGCTCCCACAGGTGCCTCACAAACCTCAGGGCAGTGATACGCCTGTGGGTACGGGCATGCCCGCGAAGAGGCCAGCCACGGCGACAAAGTACCGCACTACCCTCCGTCGCAATGCCGTTGACTTGCTTGCCGGGGCAGCGCTCAGTAAGCGCTGGAAAATGCCCTTTCCCTGACAGGATGACTTTATGACAAGACTCACGGTGCAATCCGGCGACTTCTTGCAAGGTGAAGGCGAGTATCGCAATGGATCGCTCACACTCAAGACCGCGCGCAGCCCCTCACCCGGTGAGCGGATTTCCCTGGCACGCATCAGCGACTTGCGGCTGGCCAGCCTGGAAACCAACCGCAGCCTTGGCAGCGCCTTGGGCTGGGGCGTGGCCGGCGCCCTGGTGGCAGGGCCAGTAGGGCTGCTGGCCGGGCTGTGGTTGGGTGGCAAGGAAGAAGAAGCGACCTTTCTGGCCACCTTCAAGGATGGACGCAAGCTGATGGCCATTACCGATGGCAAGACCTGGTCGAAGATCGATGACAACTGGCGGCAGCACAAGCGGCCGATCAGGACAGGCTGACTGAATACACCGGGCCTGGATCGTTTTATGTGGAAGGCGGCTGGTAAGATGCCGCCTTTTTCATGGCCTGTGCCGGCCTCTTCGCGGGTAAACCCGCTCCTACAGGGGTATCACCATCTGGTGTATCACCAACCGGTGCATCACCACCCGGTGTAGGAGTGGGTTTACCCGCGAAAGGGCCAGTACAGGTATCGCGCATCCAGGAGCCCCACCGCATGCCCCCGCATCACCCCCGCCTGCCCCTGAGCCTGCTCAGCCTGGGCCTGGTCCTGCAGTGCCCCTCTGTGCTTGCCGAAGACAGCGTGATGCTGGCCCCGTTGCAGGTCTCCGACACCTACGCCAATGATGGCTACCAGGCACGCCAGGCCGCGGTGGGCGGCTTCCAGCCCGCGCCACTGCTCGACACCCCCGCCTCTGTCAGCGTGTTCAGCCAGCAGTTGCTGGAAGACCGCCAGGTACGCAAGCTTAGCGAAGTGTTGCAAAGCGATGCCTCGGTCGGCGAAAGCTATGCACCCATCGGCTACTACGAAAACTTCAATGTGCGCGGCTTCGAGCTGAACGCCGCCAGTAGCTACCGCATCAATGGCCAGACCATTGCCGGAGAGCAGAACGTAGCCCTGGAAAACAAGCAGCAGGTGGAATTGCTCAAGGGCCTGTCCGGGCTGCAGACCGGCGTGTCGGAGCCGGGCGGCTTGATCAACTATGTGACCAAGCGCGCCGAAGACATACGCAGCGTCACGGTATCGACCAACGAACAGGGCGAACGCTACCTGGCCACCGACCTTGGCGGCTGGTTCGGCAGCGAAAAGCAGTTCGGCCTGCGCGCCAACCTGGCCCATGAAGACATCCGCACCTACGTCGACCACGCTGACGGCCAGCGCGACTTCGCCTCGCTGGCATTCGACTGGCAGATCAACCCGGATGCCACCCTGCAGCTGGATGCCGAGTACCAGCATCGCGAACAGGCGTCGGTGCCGGGTTACCAACTGCTCGGAGGCACTGAAGTGCCCCACGGCATCGACCCGGAAGACCGCCTGGCCTACCAGCATTGGGCAAAGCCCGTGCAGAACGACTCGCTGAACCTGGGCGGGCGCTTCGAATACCGCTTCAACGATACCTGGACCGGCACCGTGAGCGCCTCCCGCAGCAAAGTGGTGATCGACGACTACAGCGCGTTTGCCTGGGGTTCGAGCGAGGGGGCGTTTTTCGGCAGCAATGGCGACTACGACATCTATGACTTCCGCAGCCCCGACGATACCCGCCGTACCGACGAGGCGCAGGCCATGCTCAACGGGCACTTCGATGCGCTGGGGGTGGGGCACGAGCTGACTGTGGGTACCAGTGCGCAGCGACGCACACTGGATCAGCGCCCGTACTACAACGAGTGGCTTGGGACCGGCAACATCCATACCGGCGCCCCGGACCTCGATCCATCCGACAAACCCGTCGGCGCCAGCGAACGCCGGCTCGACAGCCGCCAGTACGGCTTGTTCGTCAGCGACCGCATCAGCCTCAACGAGCAATGGCAGACCGTGCTGGGCGCCCGTGAAGTGCGCCTGGATGAAAAGACCTGGGACGAGAACGGCGTAGCCGGGCGCCATACTCGCCAATACGAGCTGCTGCCCAACGCTGCGCTTATCTACAAACCGCAGCCGAACACCACGGTATACGCCAGCTACGCCAAGGGCCTGTCTGCCGGAGGCACGGCCCCTTGGTTCGCCAGCAATGCAGCTGAGATCCTTGCACCCACCACCTCCCGCCAACTGGAACTGGGCCTCAAGCACGACTGGCAAGGCCTGAGCCTGAGTGCCGCCCTGTTCCAGATCCGCCAGGCGTACCAGTACGCGCGCCCGGACGGCACCGGCAACTTCACCTACGTGCAGCAAGGCCAGCAGAAAAATACCGGCCTGGAACTGGGCGCCAGCGGTCGGGTGACCCCGAACCTGCAGGTACAGGCCAGTGCGGCAGCCATTCGGGCGCGGGTGCAGAACAGCGGCACCGAAGCCTATGAAGGGCACCAGGCGATCAACGTGCCTAAATTCCGGGCGGCGCTGCATGCGGAATATACCCTGCCGGTTCCGGGGCTGGCGCTGCTGGGCGGTGCGCGGTATAGCGCCAGCAAGTATGCGAGCCAGGCGGGCAATGTGGAGGTTGGCGGGTATACCGTATTCGACCTTGGCAGCCGCTACAGTACCCGTGTTGCCGGGTATGACACGGTGCTGCGGCTGACGGTGGATAACGTGCTGGACAAGCGTTACTGGCGCGATGTGGGGGATTACCTGGGAGATAACTACCTGTTCCAGGGGGCACCGCGTACCGCTCGGCTTTCGGCTTCGATCAGCTTCTAGATTGCCGGGGCCGCTCTGCGGCCCTTTCGCGACCTGTGGGAGCGGGCTTGCCCGCGAACACGGGCGAAGCCCGTGCCATCCACCACGGTGTTGGCTTCGCGGGCAAGCCCGCTTGTGTCGCGATGGGCTGCACAGCAGCCCCAATGGCCCTGAAAACAAAAAGCCCCCGTACTTTTCAGCGCGGGGGCTTTTCGTAGAATGTGGCGGTGAAGAAGGGATTTGAACCCTTGATACGATTTCTCGTATACACACTTTCCAGGCGTGCTCCTTCGACCACTCGGACACTTCACCGTTTCTCTTCAAGCCTTGCGGCCTGTCGAGGTGCGCTAATTTAGTGAAAGACTTTCCCTTTGGCAAGCATTTTTTTCAATTTTTTCATGTATTTGCACTTGGGCTGCCATGAGCACTGACCGACCAGTCAGCCTTGCTGCTTTACCTCGCCCCTGGCGCTGGGTAACGTCGTCGCCACGCCAACAAAAGGACTCTGCCATGAGCGAGCTGATTACCTACCACGCCGAAGACGGCATCGCCACCCTTACCCTGAACAACGGCAAGGTCAATGCCATCTCGCCGGACGTCATCACTGCCTTCAATGCAGCGCTGGACCGCGCGACCGAGGAGCGTGCAGTAGTGATCATCACCGGGCAACCGGGCATTCTGTCAGGCGGTTACGACCTCAAGGTGATGACCCGCGGCCCGCAAGAGGCCATCAGCCTGGTCACCGCCGGTTCCACCCTCGCCCGCCGGCTGCTGTCGCACCCGTTCCCGGTGGTGGTCGCCTGCCCCGGCAATGCCGTGGCCAAGGGCGCCTTCCTGCTGCTGTCGGCCGACTACCGCATTGGCGTCGAAGGGCCGTACAAGGTATGCCTGAACGAAGTGCAGATCGGCATGACCATGCACCACGCCGGCATTGAACTGGCCCGCGACCGCCTGCGCCGCTCGGCCTTCCACCGCTCGGTGATCAATGCCGAAGTGTTTGACCCGCAGGGTGCCGTGGATGCCGGCTTCCTCGACAAGGTGGTGCCGGCCGAGCAGTTGCAGGAAGCGGCAATGACCGCAGCGCGGGAGCTGAAGAAGCTGAACATGCTGGCGCACAAGAACACCAAGCTGAAAGTGCGCAAAGGGCTGCTGGAGGCGCTGGACAAGGCGATCGAGCTGGATCAGCAGCATATGGGCTAGCCGCACGGGCCCTTTTCGCGGGCTTGCCCGCGAAAGGGCCGTAACAGGCCTGCACCAAGGTTTGCCCCAGCCAGTGCACACCCGTACACTGCCCCGCGACCGTCTGGTGTGAGTCGTACCATGCTTTATTCATTGCGTATGTTCCTGCTGGGGCTGCATTTTCTTGCCGTTGGCGCCGTGGGCCTGCTCATTGGCCTGTGCCGCCCCTTCAACCCTGACAACAGCCGCGTTTTCGCCCGGCTCTACAGCTTGCCGGCCACCTGGCTGATGCGCATCAAGGTCAAGGCCGAAGTCGGCCCATTGTGGGACCACCCGCCCGGCTGCGTGATCGTGGCCAACCACCAGTCCAACTTCGATCTGTTCGTGCTGGGCCAAGTGGTGCCGCAACGCACCGTCGCCATCGGCAAGAAGAGCCTGGGCTGGATCCCGCTGTTCGGCCAACTGTTCTGGCTGGGCGGCAACGTGCTGGTCGACCGCAAGAATGCCTATCAGGCGCGCAGGGCCTTACAGAAGACCACCCGGGTTCTGCAGGACGACACCTCGATCTGGATTTTCCCCGAAGGCACCCGCAATCCCGGCGAGCATCTGCTGGCGTTCAAGAAAGGCGCATTTCACATGGCCATCGAGGCCGGTGTGCCGATCGTGCCGGTCTGCGTCAGCCGATATGCCAGGCGCCTGAGCCTGAACAGCTGGCGCCAGCGCACGGTGATTGTGCGCTCGCTGCCGCCCATTGCCACGACGGGCATGACGCTGCAGGACCTGCCAGCGCTGATCGAGCAATGCCGTGGGCAAATGCAGCAGTGCATTGACCGCATGGAAAAAGAACTGGCCTGATCCGGGGTTGCTCTGGAGCCGGGTACAGCCCAAGCTGTATCCGTGTTCAAACGAATAAGCGGACAACCATGGGTCGAGTCGTGGCATCGGCGGTGTACAGCGCCGGCAGAAAGGTCACCAACATCAGCATCGACGAAGGCAGCGAGTGGGCGCGCAAGCCGGGGCATTTCGTGTGGATCGGCCTGGAAGAGCCCAATGCCGAAGAGCTGGCCAACCTGCAGTCGCAGTTCAACCTGCACGAACTGGCCATCGAAGATGCCTTGGAAAAACACAGCCGACCCAAGCTGGAAACCTTCGGTGACGCGTTGTTCATCGTCACCTATTCGCCAGTGCGCCACGAAGGCAAACTGGAATTCATCGAAACCCATATCTTCGCGGGCAACGGCTACATCATCACCTGCCGCAACGGCCACTCCAAATCCTACGCCATGGTCCGCCAGCGCTGCGAGGCTCGGCCGCTGCTGCTGGAACATGGCGAAGACTTCGTGCTGTACGCCCTGCTCGACTTCGTCACCGAGAACTACCAGCCGGTCAGCGAGGCCATTCATGGCGAGATCGAAGCGCTGGAGGAAAGCGTACTGGGCGGCTCGCTGCGGGAAGACGACATCCGCCGCCTGCACAGCCTGCGCCGTGACATCCTGCGCCTGCGCCGCTACGTGGCACCCCTGGTTGAAGTGAGCGAAGAACTGCAGCGCCTGAGCTTCCCGTTCATCGACAAGAACATGCGCCCGTACTTTCGTGATGTGCAAATTCACGTGACACGGCAGATGGAAGACTTGGCCGGCATCCGCGACATTGCCAGCCAGACGATCGAGATCGGCATGCTGCTGGAGTCGTCACGGCAAAGCATCGTGCAGCGCAAATTCGCGGCCTGGGCGGCGATTCTGGCATTCCCTACGGCGATTGCCGGGGTTTACGGGATGAACTTCCAGAACATGCCGGAGCTGAGCTGGCACTACGGTTACTTCGCGGTATTGGGGGTGATTGCGACGGGGTGTGCCGGCTTGTATGCGAGCTTCAAGAAATCGGGTTGGCTTTGATGGCCTCTTCGCGGGCGCGCCCGCTCCCACAGGTTGCGCACAATGCTGGAAATTGTGCATCACCTGTGGGAGCGGGCGTGCCCGCGAAGGGTTGCCACCGATTACGCGGCGCTGCCGCCGGCCTTTGATGGCTGCTGGATGAATCGCAACATCCACTCCCCTACCAAATCACCCTGATGCTCGGTGGCCAGGCTGGCGACGGCCTTGTGGTACACCTCGTCACCCAGGTATTCCTGGCGCGCGTCGAGCAGTGCGCGGGAGTAGTCATGCACGAATTCCGGGTGGCCCTGGAAGCACAGCACCTGGTCGCGAATGTGGTACGCCGCATTCGGGCAGAAATCGCTGGAGGCAATCACCGTAGCGCCTTCAGGCAGTTCGGTCACCTGGTCCTGGTGACTGATCAGCAAGGTCAGCTCCGACACCTCCGGGTCCATCCAGGGCGCATGCGCCGCCAACGAGTAGCGATGAATACCCACGCCCCAACCTTGCTCAGCCCGCTCGGCCTTGCCACCCAGGGTCAAGGCCAGCAACTGGTGGCCAAAACACACGCCCAGCAGCTTTTCACCGCGCTCGTACAGCTTGAGCAGGTAGGCCTTTAGCGTCTGGATCCACGGGTCGGTACCGAACGAATCGGCCTTGCTGCCCGTCACAAGGTAGGCATCGAACTTTTCACTGTCGGCGGGATAGTCGCCGTGCATCACGTTGTACACACAAAATTCGGCGGCAATCGGCTGACGCGAGAAGAGCTGCTCGAACATCCTGCCGTAGCCCTGATATTGCGCCGTCAACTCCGGTCGCAGGACATCGGTTTCAAGGATGCAGATGCGTAACGACATAGGGGTAGTCCTGAACGACATGGGTGGGAATCTGCTGTAGAGACTGCCGCGAAAGGCACGTACAAGCAAGTAGGCTGCACTGACGAACGGTCACATTTCGTCGGCGCGTGCCGGGTAGTTGCGCCACTGTCTAGATAGAGCGTGCCAGCTAGATAGCACTTGGCCTCATAGCCAGAGGAATGGTTTTAGTGCACGGTTAGAACAAAGGGTTCTCAAATATGGATAACGCACACCCTACTGTTGAAGGTATATCCACTTTCAAGAGGCAAGCAGTCCGGCGCCATGCAATGCCGCTGCGATCGACCCGAAGCGCGACGACAAGGAAGCCAACGGGTATTCAGGAATAACAACAAGAAGGCGGTCCGCCATGTTCAGACAATCGAAAATTCGCCAAGCTGGGCTCATTTTATTCGCCACCACGTTGCTATTGATCTTGCCGAACCTGACACGTTTGTTTGGCTGACGGCAGCGGTGGCGCCAACGGGCAACGCACAGGTAACCTGCTGGCCTTGATGGTCGGAGATTGCCTATGCGCCACTGCCTTGCCCTGCTAGCGTTGCTCCTGAGCCTGCCATTGTCGGCGGCGCAACTGCACCTTGAACTGGGCGCGACACCGCGCCAGTGGAGCAGCGCCGAACTGCTTGGCCACCCTGAGGCCCGGGACATCAGTATCGAGCAGGACGTATCCTACAAACGCCCCATGCACTATCGGGCGGTGCCGCTGGCCACGTTGCTGGAAGGCGTGAGCGCCCGCGATCACCTGCAGGCCGTGGCGCTGGATGGCTTTGCCGCCGAAATGCCCGCTGCGGCATTGCTGCAGCCAGGGCCAGCACGGGCCTGGCTGGCCGTGGAAGACCCAGGCAAGCCGTGGCCGCCACTGGGTCAAGGCAAGCCAAGTGCCGGGCCGTTCTACCTGGTGTGGACTGCGCCGCAGGCCAGCGGCATCCGCCCTGAACAGTGGCCATTCCAGATTGCCACCCTTCGCAAGCTGGCCCCGGTGGACCAGCGGTTTCCTGCGCTGCTGCCCGACCCGAAGCTGCCGGCCGACAGCCCGGTGCGCCAGGGCTTTGCCCTGTTCCAGCAGAATTGCCTGGTGTGCCACCGGTTGAACGGTGCGGGGGATGGGCAGGTGGGGCCGGACTTGAATGTGCCGTTTAACCCGACCGAGTATTTTCAGCCGGTTTATTTACGCAAGTTGATACGCGACCCGCAAAGCCTGCGGCGGTGGCCGCAGGCGAAGATGCCGGGGTTTGCCGAAAGTGTGTTGAGTGACCAGGAACTGGATGCGCTGTTGGCCTATTTGGGGCACATGGCAACGCGTAAGCCTTGAGGGCCTCTTCGCGGGTTAACCCGCGAACGGGCCAACACAAAACTGTCAGGCCGTGAGCCGCTCTTGCTTGACGCCCCACCCTTCCACCTCACCCCCATACGGTGTCACCAACTGCTCGAAGGCCTCTTCAAAGTCGCCAATCCCGCCATGGGTGGCGTACATGACCTTGCTCAGTTCCAGGTGCCAGGCCCCGTCGCCCAGCTCCTTCACCTGGGCATTGAGCGATTCCCCGCGAAACTGCCCGGCTGCCCGACGGGCCCCTGCTTCGTCCGGGAATACGGCATAGAACTCGATGGGGTGGATCTGGGTGAAGTCGAAACCGCCTGCCTTCATCTGGCGCAGGACGTTGCTGCTGATATCGTCGTTCTGGCTGCTCATGAATCGTCCTCCTGAATAAAGCAATGGATAGACTTTCCGTGCACTACGCACCTGCCGGCAACGGCCGGGCAGTTCGAGCTGATGCAAGACGCGAATTATTGAGGCGGCGCCAACCCACAGAACAGGTAGGCCCTCCACCAGCGTAGCGCCTGCCAGGGCACCACGCAAACGTGTGGTTCAGGGTACTTCGTGAATGCTGGTGATGGTCACACCACTATGCTCTTTGAGCCAGCGTGCGGTCGGGGAAATAATACGGTCCTGGAAGTCGTTGAGGTCCAGCTCGTCCATCACCGGAAACAGGTGTGAGCGGATGGCCCGCGCAGCGTCTTCCTCGCTGGGGCAATGCTCGGCATGCAACAGCAATGCGGACGGTTCGCCCTTCTGGTCGGCAAAAATGACTTCCCACTCTTTCATTGAACGGACCCTCTCAGTCAACGAACACCAGGTGTGTGATGCCTGAATAACTGACCTTGGGGCGGGGATAATGTTCAGTCCGGGAAAATTGTGCGGGGCCCATTCGCGGGCTTGCCCGCTCGCACAGGACCTGCACAAGGTCCGAACCCTGTGCAATGCCTGTGGGAGCGGGCAAGCCCGCGAATGGGCCGCAACGCGGCCCCGGTTTACTTCGGTGTGCCGTGCACCACGCCGGCGGTGTTATCCAGCAGGCTCTTGGTCGCGGTCTGGATATACGCTTCCAGCTTCTTGAGCATTTCCGGCTGGTCCGGGCTTTCGATCAGTTCGGCCTTGAACTCGCTGCCCAACTGGTAGCGGTACATCCGCGGGCTCATGTCCTTGGACTCGATCAGGATACGGTCACCCTGCACCAGCCCGACAATCTGCTCGCTGCCCGACGGCTTGATCATGCCTACGCCCTGGTCACCCTCGGGCAGGTTGAGCAGGTCGCGCCCCCAGCACTGGTGGCGAGCCTTGCCACCCAGGCGGCCCATGATGGTCGGCACGATGTCGACCTGGGTACCCACGGTGTGGTTCACCGCACCGAACTTCTCCTGAATGCCCGGGGCAATCAGCAGCAGCGGTACGTTGAAGCGGCCCAGGTCCAGCTCGGTAACCTGCTGGTGGTTGCCAAAGCCATGGTCACCGACGATGACGAACAGGGTTTCCTTGAAGTAAGGCTCCTTACGCGCCTTCTCGAAGAACTGGCCCAGCGCCCAGTCCGAATAACGCATGGCAGTCAGGTGCTCGTCCAGACGGCCCTGGCCGGTCACTTTCTCTACCGGCAGGTCCTTCGGCAGGGCATACGGCGTGTGGTTGGACAGCGTCTGCAGCAGCGCGTAGATCGGCTTCTTGCCATCATGCTTGGCCAGCTCTTCGTTGCCGCGGTCGAACATGTCCTGGTCGGACACACCCCAGGTCGGGTCGGAGAACACCGGGTTGACGAAGTCGTTACGGCCGATGAAGGTGGTCATCCCCTGGTTGCCGAAGAACCCGGACTGGTTGTCCCAGGCAAAGTCGCCGTTGTAGACGTACACATCGTCGTAGTCACGGGCGCTGAGCAGGGCCGGCAGGCCCGACAGCTTATGGCCGCCTTCCGGGGTCTGCATCAGGTATTCGAAACCTGGCAGGTTGGGGAAGCAGGCCATGGTGGCGAACATGCCCTGGTGGGTATGGGTGCCGTTGGAGAAGAAGCGGTCGAACAGCAGGCCTTCTTTGGCCAGCTTGTCAAAGTACGGGGTGATGTTGTTGGGGCTGCCAAGCGCGCCAACCGAATGGCCGGCGAAGCTTTCCATCAGGATCACCACCACGTTCTTGATCGGCAGGGTACGGTCAGCCGGCGGCACAAAGTCGCGGCGGATAGCGGCTTCGTCGGCGTCGACCAGGGTGTCGTGGGCGGTCAGCAGTTGCTCACGCACACTTTGCGTGGCCACGTCCTGCTGCAGGACTGGCTTCCAGATGTTGGCACGGTCCTCGCCAAAGCGGCTCTTGGCGGCGTCGATCAGGGTCAGGGTGCCGTTCAGGCCCAGCTGGTTGACGAAGTTGGAGTCCGTGGTAAAGGCATCACCCCAGCGCATCGGCGGGCCCTGGCGCAGGGTGCCACGGGCAGCGACCACGGCCACCAGCAGGATCACCATGAATACCGCCAGGCGCTTGTACCACGGGGCAACGCGGTACAGGCCTTCGGCACGGGTGACGCGATCGACACCTTTGAACAGCAGGCTCAGCAGCCAGGTCCCGAAGGCCCAGGCCAGCAGGTAGCGGACCACCGGGAAACCGTACCAGAGCATGCTCATGACGGTTTTCGGGTCTTCCTTGATGTATTGGAAAACCAGGCCGTTGAGGCGCTGGTGGAACTCGCGGTAGAAGTCCATTTCCATCAGGCCGAGGAACATCACCACGCTCGAAGCGAGGGTCAGCCAGAAACGGAACACGCCACGCCGGGCCATGGCCCAGGGACTGAGGATGGCCAGCAGCAGCGGAATACTGATGTAAACCACCACCCGCAGGTCGAAGCGCAAGCCGTTGAGGAAGCCTTCGGCGACCGTCGAATAAGGGGTATCGCCGACCATGTCGTTGTTGTAGGCCAGCAGCGCCAGGCGCACGAGGCTGAGCATCAGCATGATCACCAGGCCGCTGAGCAGCGTGTAGGCCAGGTGGGATTTCAAGGTCGGCGAAAATGACGTTCGCGCGCCCTGTTGCTTCAAGGCGTCCGTGTTAGCCATGAATGGGAAGGTCCTAGGATTGCGGTTTGCGAAGAGGCGATGGCGCTAGGCCAACGCAGCATTATGCGGGTGCGGATTCTGTTTAAACCAATGTGAAAATTTTGTCACGGCCCTATTACTGGCTATGTCAGTAACGCGCCTAGAGCCGCACATTCCCCCGCGGCCCGGCAATCGCCCAGATCACCAGCCCCACCACCGGCAACAAGGCAATCAACAAGATCCACAACACCTTGATGCCCACCTCGCTGCCACTCTTGATCACGTTGAGAATGGCCCAGATATCCAGCGCCAGAATGATCAGCCCGACCAGGCTGTTGAAGGTAGATCCCATGTCTGATTTCCTGTCCAGAGGCTTTGCTGCACAGCATAGTCAGCTATCGCGCCAATAGAAGGGAATCCTTGGCGGATGTCGCAGGTCCCTCGGTAGACTGACTGCATTCACTGATTCGAGGTTCGCATGCCACCCACCCACAGCCAAAGCGCCGCCCCCTCTTCACTGCTGCAGGCCTGGCGCCAGCAGGTTACCGATACCCCCTGGCTCAGCGCCGGCCTGGGGCTGAGCCTGCTGGCGGTGTGCGTGCTGCTGGCCGCCAGCCTCTGGAACGCGGTGAACGGCGACCATGCCGACAACCTGCACCTGGCCATGCTGGGCGGGTTGTCGGGCTTTGGCGCCACCGCACTGGGCGCCGTGCTGGCGGTGGTGCTGCGCGATGTCAACGCGCGCACCCAGGATGTGATGCTGGGCTTTGCTGCCGGCATGATGCTGGCCGCCAGCTCGTTTTCGCTGATTCTGCCAGGCCTGGAGGCTGCCCGCGAGATCACGGGCAATGGCCCGGCCGCCGCGTTTACCGTGGTGCTGGGCATGGGCCTGGGTGTGCTGCTGATGCTGGGCCTGGACCGCTTCACCCCGCATGAACACGAAAGCACCGGCCCGTGCGGGCCCGAAGCCGAGCGCATCAGCCGGGTGTGGCTGTTTGTGCTGGCGATCACCCTGCACAACCTGCCTGAAGGCATGGCGATTGGCGTGAGCTTTGCCAATGGCGACATGAACATCGGCCTGCCGCTGACCAGTGCCATCGCCATCCAGGACATCCCCGAGGGGCTGGCCGTGGCACTGGCCTTGCGCGCCACCGGGCTTTCTAACCTGAAGGCCGCGTTGGTGGCGATAGGGTCGGGCCTGATGGAGCCGCTAGGGGCGGTGATCGGGCTGGGGATTTCTACCGGCTTTGCCCTCGCCTACCCGATCAGCATGGGGCTGGCGGCAGGGGCGATGATCTTTGTGGTCAGCCACGAGGTGATCCCCGAAACCCACCGCAACGGGCACCAGACAGCGGCGACCCTGGGGTTGATGGGCGGGTTTGCGGTAATGATGTTTCTCGACACTGCGCTGGGCTGAAGATTGATGTTTCGTGAGCCGGCCTCTTCGCGGGCTCGCCCGCTCCCACAGGGTTATCACAGGGCCTGATGCGCTGGAGTACCTGAGGGAGCGGGCATGCCCTCGAACAAGCAATCACTGGTATCAGATGTGGACGGCGACTTTCAAAGCCTCCAGCGCCGGCTCGACCTTGATGCCCAGCTCTGCTCCCAACTCCATTACCCGCGCCAGGTCCTGCTGCCCCACCATGACCATCTGCAGCTCGTCATCCAGCAACTGGCTGAAGTTGAGCAGCACATAACCACCCGCCTCCTTGTTCAGCGCGCCCATCTGCACCTGGATGCGGTTGAGCGCGGTCAGTGGCTCGGTACGGGCCAGTTGCTTGGGCTTGAGGGTAAACGGCACGCTGTTGTCGAACGAATCACTGATCTGCTGGAACAGCTCCTGATAGCTGTCGGCCTGGAACACCACGGTATCCGGCAGGCTGCCCAGCACCACCCATTCGCCCAGGGGAATCGGGAAAGTGTCGTCGTAGTTGATGTCGGGGTTGGCGGCCAGGAAGGCGGTAGGGTCGGCGTAGGCCTGGGCGGCCTCGTCGGCGATACGCTCGATGTCTGCCTCACGCATGCAGCCGGCGCCAATGAGGCTGATGAATTCGAGCAACTGAGTTTTCATGAAAGGGGGCCTGCGACGGGTGAAAAGTCGCCAAGGATAGCCGCAAATGCCCCCTGGCGGTTAGCCGGCCAGCGCTTGCAGGCGCGCGGCAGTGTCTGCTGCGCCCATGGTTTGCGCCGCCATCAGGGCAGTGATGCCGCGGGCATCCTGGTGCGCCGGGTTGGCCCCTTGTGCCAGCAGGTAGTCGAGAATTTCGCTGCGGTTGAACATGGCCGCCAACATCAGCGCGGTGCGACCGTCCTGCGCGGCGGCATCCACCGGCACGCCATGCTCCACCAGCAGGCGAATCATCGCCAGGTCCCCTTTGAATGCGGCACCGGCAATCGGCAGCTGGCCGTTGTCGTTGGCAATCAGCGGGTCGGCACCTTGCGCCAGCAGCACGCGCACCGCCTCGTGGTGACCGTGGTAGCTGGCCAGCATCAGCAGGGTATCGCCCTTGTGGTTACGCAGGTTGGCCGGCAGGCCGCTGGCAAGCAGGCGCCCGAGCATGTCGGCGTCGCCCTGGCGGGCACGTTCGAACACCTGCTCGGCGAACGCAGCGGTTTCGTCATCGGTCATGGTGGCGGGTGCGGCTTGGCTGGACATAGGGAACCTCCTGGCATAATTGATGGCCCAAGTGTTCGTCAGGCATGCCATTGCGGTCAAAGGTTCAGATTCTATGAAGCCGATAGGCAAACCCTGACCCGTGCAAAATGCACTGTGCAAAATGCACGACCGTGCAGCCTGCACGATGCCGCTTCTGGAAATTCCCCGTAACCGCCTGTATTTACTGGGTTTTTCGCCAGCCAGGATTCTGGCACGGTCACTGCAACCATCAACTCATGTCTGCCACACAACAGCCAGGAGTTGATATGGACCTCATCCAGCAAAAGTTCGCATCGGTATTTTCGGCCTATCAGGTGAATACCAAAGCCCGCCCCGATGGCGGTGTACTGCTTACCCTGCGCGCAGCGGATGGCAAGGTTACCCGCCGGGTGCTGACCTACGGGCAATTGCACAGTGCCGAACAGCTGTCCTGGGCGATCAGTGCCATCCGTCGTGACCTGGCCGAAGAGGCCAGTGAATTGCCGGTCATCTCGATGCTGCAGAGCCAGCAGCGGTTTGCCTTGCCGACCTATCGTTGAGATTTGTGTCGCCTGACCTGGCCTCTTCGCGGGTAAACCCGCTCCTACATTGACTGCGCGATGCCTAAGGGCGGCGCAACCGCTGTAGGAGCGGGTTCACCCGCGAAGAGGCCGGCAATGCCATTACAACTCGTCGATCCCCAGAAACGCCCGCGCCGTTACATCCCCGGTAAACCGCGCCTGCATGCCCTGCTCGCTGCCGTACAAGCGCAACGCCAGGCAAAACGGTGTATCACCCAACTCAACCCAGCGCCGCGTCCCGGCCGGCACCAGCAGCTGGTCACCCTTCTCGCACAGCACCGAGTACACCCAGTCCCCCAGCCGCAGGCCAACCTGCGCCCGCCCGCTGACCACGGCAAACAGCTCGTCGGCATCATGCACATGTTCATCACGCACATCGACCTGTGCCGGGTCTTCACCGTCGCGGTTGAGCAGCGCGAAGGCCTTGCTGCCATGCGCCGTCATCAACTCATCCAGATACACGCGGCAAACCTCCAGCACCTCGTCCTGGGCCGTACCCGGGCGCACCCGCAGGCCAGGTTCGGCATGCACAAAGCGCACGCCCTGCTCGGCCAACGTAGCGGCGATGTCGTCGTGGTGAGTCAGCACCTTGTTCGGCAGTGCCGGGCTGGCGGGGTGGAAAACGCTGAGAATGCTCATCAGGGGCGGGTCCTGGTCGGTTGCGAACAAAGGGCAATGATAACGGCTGCGGCCAAGGCTGCGGCACTGGCCATACCAAAGGTGAAGGTGGGGCCCAGCAGCTTCCAGCTGTAGCCTGAGTACAGCGCCCCCAGCGCACCGCCGGTCCCCGACAGCGCTGCGTAAAGCGCCTGGCCCTGGCCCTGCTGGCGGGCGCCGAAGCTGGCCTGGACGAAAGCGATGCTGGCGGCATGGAAGCAGCCGAAGGTGGCCGCGTGCAGCAGCTGGGCGAAGATCAGTACTGCCGGCTCCTGGGCCAGGTTACCCAGCAGCAGCCAGCGCAATGCCGCCAGCAGGAAGCTGACCAACAACACGCGCTGCACGCTGAAACGGGCGAACAGGCGGCTCATGACCATGAACATCAGCACCTCGGCCACCACCCCAAGCGCCCATAGAAGGCCGATGGCACCGCGCGTGTAGCCCAAGTGCTCCAGGTGCAGGGTAAGGAAGGTGTAGTACGGCCCGTGGCTGAGCTGCATCAAGGCCACGCACACGTAGAACGCGATCACCCCCGGGGCACGCAACTGCTGCAGGAAGCCCCCGGTGCCGCTGCGCCCGCCCTGCTCCACCGGCTGGGCATTGGGCACCCACAGGCTGGCGGCGACGATGCCGGCCATGATCGTGACCAGCGCCACCGGGTAGATGTCCAGGCTCAACCATTCGAACAAGCGGCCCAGGCCAACCACGGTGAGGATGAAACCGATCGAACCCCACAGACGTACCTGGCTGTAGCGCGACGTCTGCCCGTGCAGGTGGGCCAGGGTGATGACCTCGAACTGCGGCAGCACCGCATGCCAGAAGAACGCATGCAGGGCCATCACCAGCGCCAGCCAGGCGTAGCTTTTGCCGAAGAAGATCAGGGCGAAGGTGGCCAGGGTGCACAGCGCGCCAAGGCGGACGATCAACAGGCGCTGGCCCGTGCGATCGCCCAGCCAGCCCCACAGGTTGGGGGCGACGCAGCGCATCAGCATGGGGATGGCCACCAGCTCACCAATGCGCGCCGGGGAAAAGCCCAGGTGGTCGAAGTACAGCGCCAGGAACGGTGCGGTGGAGCCCAGCAGGGCGAAGTAGAACAGGTAGAAGCTGGACAGGCGCCAGTAGGGGATGGGTTGCATGGGGTGGCCTTGTGGGGACCTGGGCCGGCCTCTTCGCGGGTGAACCCGCGCCTACGCGGATTTCACCCTGTCACTGCACCTGAGGGCAGTGATATCCCAATGTAGGAGCGGGTTTACCCGCGAAGAGGCCGGTGCAGTTGGATCAGCGCTGGCCCAGCACCGGGGTATTCACTTGCACATCGGCATTCTGCGCACGGTGGCGCAGCAGGTGGTCCATCAACGCGATGGCCATCATCGCTTCGGCAATCGGCGTGGCACGGATGCCCACGCACGGGTCGTGGCGGCCCTTGGTGATGACGTCCACCGGGTTGCCATCGACATCGATCGAGCGGCCCGGGGTGGTGATGCTGGAAGTGGGCTTCAGTGCCAGGTGGGCAACGATCGGCTGGCCCGAGGAAATACCGCCCAGAATGCCGCCCGCGTTGTTGCTGAGGAAGCCTTCCGGGGTCAGTTCGTCCCGGTGCTCGGTGCCGCGCTGGGCCACACTGGCGAAGCCGGCGCCGATTTCCACGCCCTTGACCGCGTTGATGCTCATCAGCGCATGGGCCAGCTCTGCATCCAGCCGGTCGAAGATCGGCTCGCCCAGCCCGGGCATCACGCCTTCTGCGACCACGGTGATCTTGGCGCCCACCGAATCCTGGTCTCGGCGCAGTTGGTCCATGTAGGCCTCCAGCTCAGGTACTTTGTCCGGATCGGGGCTGAAGAAAGCGTTCTGCTCCACCGACTCCCAGGTCTTGAACGGGATTTCGATCGGGCCCAGCTGGCTCATGTAGCCACGCACGGTGATGCCCTGGGTGGCCAGGAACTTCTTGGCGATAGCGCCGGCGGCCACGCGCATGGCGGTTTCACGGGCCGAGCTGCGGCCACCACCGCGGTAGTCGCGGATACCGTACTTGTGGTGGTAGGTGTAGTCGGCGTGGGCCGGGCGGAACAGGTCCTTGATGGCCGAGTAGTCCTTGGACTTCTGATCGGTATTGCGGATCAGCAGGCCGATCGAGCAGCCGGTGGTGCGGCCTTCGAACACGCCGGAAAGGATTTCCACCTCGTCGGCTTCCTGGCGCTGGGTGGTGTGCCGGCTGGTGCCGGGCTTGCGCCGGTCAAGGTCGTGCTGCAGGTCGGCGAGGGAAATTTCCAGGCCCGGAGGGCATCCATCGACAATGGCGACCAACGCCGGGCCATGGCTCTCGCCAGCGGTGGTGACAGTGAACAGCTTGCCGTAGGTATTGCCGGACATGGACGCTCCGCGAGTTCTGCCTGAAATGGACGAAAGCAGCAGTATACAGATGCTTTGATCGCCTGTGCGGGCCTCTTCGCGGGCATGCCCGCTCCCACAGGATCACCACAGATCCGAATGCTGTGAAATACCTGTGGGAGCGGGCGTGCCCGCGAAAGGGCCGAACCTGCCATTCGCTTCCCAGAACCTTCCCGCAAACATTGGGTCAAACCCACATCTCCCCATGTAGTACCGCATGATGTCGCGCCTCGTCGCCTTGCTCTTCCTGCTGTGCACCGGCCTGGCCCAGGCCGCCGCCCCCACTGTACTGCAACGCCCGATCGACCTGGACACCGGCCAGGGCGTGCTGCACGGCAGCCTGCTGCTGCCGCAACAGGCCACCCCGCCGCCAGTGGTGCTGATCATCGCCGGCTCCGGCCCCACCGACCGCGACGGTAACAACCCGGCGTCGGGCCGGGTCGACAACCTGAAGCGCCTGGCCCTGCTGCTGGCCAACGAACACATTGCCAGCGTGCGTTACGACAAGCGCGGGGTGGCCGCCAGCCAGCCGGCCACGCCTGACGAGCGTGACCTCAGCGTGGAGCGCTACGTGGCCGATGTGGTCGCCTGGAGCCGCAAGCTCAAAGCCGACCCGCGCTTCGGCCCGCTTATCCTGATTGGCCACAGCGAAGGCGCACTGATTGCCAGCCTGGCCGCCGAGCAGGCTGGCGCCAGCGCAGTCATCACCCTGGCCGGCAGCGGCCGGCCGCTGGCCGAGGTGCTGCACGAACAACTGGCCCAGCGCCTGCCGCCCGCGCAACTGGCCGGTGGCAGTGCCCTGCTCGACCGCCTGCAGGCCGGGCAGACCAGCCTGGATGTGCCAGCGCCGTTGCGCCAGGTGTTTCGCCCCAGCGTGCAGCCGTACCTGATTTCGCTGTTCCAGCAAAACCCGGCAGCCGCCTTTGCCCGCCTGCCCATGCCCGCGCTGATCGTGCAGGGGCGCAACGACGTGCAGGTGGACGTAGCCGACGCCCAACGGCTGAAAGCGGCCAAGCCAGATGCACAACTGGTCCTGATCGATGGCATGAACCACATGCTGCGCATCAGCCCCAAGGGCATGAGCCAGCAGCGCGACAGCTATCTCAACCCCGAGCTGCCGCTGGCGCGTGAGCTGGGCGAGCGAATTGTGACGTTCATCCAGCATTTGCCTTCGGCGTAAGTCAAACAGGCTCAGGTCTCAGCCATGCCTGCCGATACAGCAGGCATAGCTGAGGACAAGCCCTGATGACCACCTCCCCCACCGCCGTCGAGCCGGCCGAAGAACCCCAGGAAACCCCCGCCCTGCCCTGGGCCGAGCTGACCGCCGAACATTTCCAGCTGCTACGCCTGGCAGCACTGCCGACCGACCGCAGCACCGGCGCGCGGCCGCTGCGTTTTGTGCAGTTCGGCTATGCCGAGCGCCATGACAAGGCACACAGCCTGCTGCGCATGGAAATCCAGTTGCCTGGCCAGAAGGTGCACAAAGAGCAGAACCGCCTGGACATCCGCGTCGACCATGCTGAGCGCCTGGTACGCATTGGTAATGAACATGGCCTGCAACTGGAACCGGTGAACCGTGGCATCGGCCGTTTCATGCTGGCCCAGGCCGCACAGTGGTTGCAGCGCAAGTGGTCGCACTACCGGGTGGAAGGCATGGCGCTGCCGAGCAAGGACGCCCTGAACGAGGACTCACGCCTGCGCCGAGACCAGTGCTTGCGCGGGGTGGGTATCGAGGTGCAGTACGAGGACAGCCAGCACCTCAAGGGCCGTATCGCGGATATGACGGTGGGCCAGCTGAAGGCCGCCTGGAGCAGCGAGCGCCTGCAGCGGGTGGAGATTCTGGATGCCGCCAGCCTGCTGCAGCAGGCCGACCAGCAACTGCAGGAAAAGGAAGGGCAACTGCGCGAGCGGGATGAGCGCGTGGCCAAATACCAGCGCGAAGACGGCGGATTGCGTTTCACCATTACCTGCCTGGTGGCGTTTGCCGTGTTCCAGGCAGGGCTATTGATCTGGATTGCAACCCGCTAAGACCGCATCAGCCGGGGGAAATTAGGGCCGCTTCGCGGCCCCAAATAGCCTAAACGCGGGCCTTGAACAATTCCTGATGCTGGCGGCACTGCTCGGCGGTGAGCATGAACACCCCATGCCCGCCCCGCTCGAACTCCAGCCAGGCAAAGTCCACCTCGGGGTACAACGCCTCGACATGCACCTGGCTGTTGCCCACTTCGACAATCAGCAAACCCTTCTCGGTCAGGTGGTCAGCCGCTTCGGCCAGCATCCGCCGTACCAGGTCCAGGCCGTCGCTGCCGCAGGCCAGGCCCAGTTCGGGCTCATGGTGGTACTCGGCCGGCATGTCGTCGAAGTCTTCGGCGTCGACATACGGCGGGTTGGACAGGATCAGGTCGAAACGCTGCCCCGGCAAACCGCCAAAGCCATCGCCCTGCACGGTGTACACGCGCCCGTCCAGGCCATGCCGTTCGATGTTCTGGTTGGCCACTTCAAGGGCCTGGAACGACAGGTCGGCCAACACCACCTCGGCCTCGGGGAACACGTCGGCGGCGACGATGCCGATGCAACCCGACCCCGTGCACAGGTCCAGAATGCGCGCCGGCTCGCTGGCCAGCCACGGCTCGAAACGTTTTTCGATCAGCTCACCAATGGGCGAACGCGGCACCAGCACCCGCTCGTCGACGATGAACGACATGCCGCAGAACCAGGCCTCGCCCAGCAGGTAGGCGGCCGGTACACGTTCTTCGATACGGCGTTTGAGCAGGTGCTGAAGGCGTACCCGCTCATCGTCCTCGAGCATGCAGTCCAGGTAGCTGTCGGCCACCTCCCATGGCAGGTGCACCGCACCCAGCACCAGCAGGCGGGCTTCGTCCCAGGCGTTGTCGGCACCGTGACCGAAGAACAGGTCATGCTCGTGGAAGCGGCTGACCGCCCAGCGGATGTAGTCGCGCAGCGTGCGCAGACGAGATGTGATCACGGGGTACTCCTATTTTCAGACCGGACAAAAGTCTAACAGCCCCACCCGCACATTTGTTCCTTTGCCTTGCCCAAAGGCTAGCCACAGGCCAGTAACCACGCCGCTTGCGTTGTCAACCATTCCCATTGGCGCCAAGGCAGGGGAGAATAGGTATACAAAAGCCCTATCCAAGGAGCCCTTGATGTCCGTTCCAACCACGATGTTTCGCCTCACTGGCCGCGACTATCCGCCGGCCAAGCTGAGCCACGCCAGCCTGATCATCATCGATGCACAAAAGGAGTACCTCAGTGGTCCCCTGAAGCTGTCGGGCATGGACGAGGCCGTGGCCAACATCGCCAGGTTGCTCGACGCCGCCCGTAAAAGCGGCCGTCCGATCATCCATGTTCGCCACCTGGGCACTGTTGGTGGCCGTTTCGACCCCCAGGGGCCGGCTGGCCAGTTCATTCCGGGGCTGGAGCCGCTGGAAGGTGAAATCGTCATCGAAAAGCGCATGCCCAATGCGTTCAAGAACACCAAGCTGCACGAAACATTGCAGGAGCTGGGCCACCTGGACCTGATCGTCTGTGGTTTCATGAGCCATTCCAGCGTCAGCACCACCGTTCGCCGCGCCAAGGACTATGGTTATCGGTGCACCCTGGTAGAAGACGCGTCGGCCACCCGTGACCTGGCATTCAAGGACGGCGTCATTCCGGCCGCGCAGATTCACCAGTGCGAAATGGCCGTGATGGCTGACAACTTCGCTTGCGTGGCCCCCACCGCCAGCCTGATCTGAGCGGCTTGCAGGACCGCCCGGCAGCCGGGCGGAACCCGATGGGCAGCAGCAGGTCGAATTCCGGATATCCACCGAGGAGAGCGGAATGAAGCTTAAAGGCAGTTTCGACGCCAAGCGCCTGCGCCCGCGCGAACCGCGTAACTGGGGCGCCCGCCTGGCGGCCGGCCTGTCGGCCCTGCTGGCGACGCTGGGCGTATTGCTGGCCATGGCCGGCGTCGCCGGGCTGCTGGGCAACTACCCTGCCCTGCAGGAACTCAACGCCAACAAACCGTTGTCCAGCATCCTCACCGTGGCTGGCTTGTTGCTGCTGTGGCTGGGCGTGCGTTTCTGGCGGCGCAGCCGTATCCGCTTGCGCCGCGGGCGGGAGCTTAACCTGTCGCCGCACCTGATGAAGAAGCACGATTGATGGTTTTGCGTAACCTGTGCGGGCCTCTTCGCGGGTAAACCCGCTCCTACAGGCACCCCGCCGCCTTCAGGCTCTGTGACATCCCCGTAGGAGCGGGTTTACCCGCGAAGAGGCCCGCACAGGCTGCACACGGCCCCACAGTCGCGTAAACTACGTCGCCTACGTGGAGGCATCATGCAAGACGACGATTTTTCCCTGTTCAAGGCCGAAGTGCGCGGCGTAAAGCCGATCAGCCACGACCGTGCCGAAGTCGGCAAGCCCAAGGCCGACCGCCAGAAGCTGGCCGGCCTGCGCCAGGCGGCGACCGTGCGCAGTGACAAGGCTTTGGTCATCGATGGCATGTCCGACCAGTTCGTCATCGACGTAGGCGCCGAAGACGAGCTGATGTGGCGCCGCGATGGCGTGCAGGAAGGCCAGCTGCGCAAGCTGAAGCTGGGGCAGATTCCGTTCGAGGGCAGCCTCGACCTGCACGGCATGACGGTGGAAAAGGCCCGCGAAACCTTGTGGGACTTCATCGCCGAAGCCACAAAACTGGAGGTGCGCTGCGTGCGGGTGACCCACGGCAAGGCCGCGCGCCTGGACGGCAAGCGCCCGATGATCAAAAGCCACGTCAACACCTGGCTGCGCCAGCACCCGCAAGTGCTCGGTTTTGCCTCGTGCAGTGCCCGTCACGGCGGCACTGGCGCGGTGTATGTGATGCTGAAGCGAACCATGCTCGAAGGCCGCGACGAGTAACGCCGCGCTTGCAGCGCCGCCCTCACCGCCGTACCCTTCGTTTTTGCGATTTTTTCCCACAGGTAGATCCATGTCCCTGGAACAGAACTACACCGAGATCCTCAGCCAAATTGGCGAGGACGTCTCCCGTGAGGGCCTGCTCGACACGCCCAAGCGGGCTGCAAAGGCGATGAAGTACCTTTGCCGCGGTTATGAGCAAACACTGGAAGAAGTCACCAACAACGCTTTGTTCAGCTCTGACAACAGCGAAATGGTGCTGGTCCGGGACATCGAGCTGTATTCGATGTGCGAACACCACATGCTGCCGTTCATTGGCAAGGCACACGTTGCCTACCTGCCGAAGGGCAAGGTACTGGGCCTGTCCAAGGTGGCACGTATCGTCGACATGTACGCCCGCCGCCTGCAGATCCAGGAAAACCTCAGCCGCCAGATCGCCGAAGCCGTGCAGCAGGTAACCGGTGCCGCGGGTGTGGCCGTGGTGGTCGAAGCCAAGCACATGTGCATGATGATGCGCGGTGTCGAGAAGCAGAATTCGACCATGATCACCTCGGTGATGCTGGGTGAGTTCCGCGACAACGCCGCCACCCGCAGCGAGTTCCTCAGCCTGATCAAGTGATTGGTTGCTGACCCCAAGCCGACCCTTCAGGGTCGGCTTTTGCATTTCAGGAGTTGCCCATGATCGTCAAAGCCCTGCGGGTTGGCCTCGGCCAGCTCATCGTCTTCGGTGACTGGATCAGCCGCCCGGCCAAGCGCAAACGCGACGCCGCCGCCCAGGCCCGCATCGAGCAAGCGGCCAAGGGGCTGGCGCTGTACCAGTTCCACGCCTGCCCGTTCTGCGTCAAAACCCGCCGCACCCTGCACCGTTTGAACGTGCCGGTGGCGCTGCGCGACGCCAAGAACGACCCGGTGCACCGCCAGGCCCTGCAAGAAGGTGGCGGCCGGGTGAAAGTGCCATGCCTGCGCATTGAAGAAGCCGGCAAGGTGACCTGGATGTATGAGTCCAAGGCAATCATCGCTTACCTGGATGAGCGGTTTGCCGCCATCTGACTGACGCTGCAGATCCCTTGTGGGAGCGGGCGAGCCCGCGAAGCAGGCACCGCGGTGGTTGGCACGGGCTGCGCCCGTGTTCGCGGGCACGCCCGCTCCCACAAGGATTGCGCAAGCGCCTGGAAAACAGGTCGGCTTTTAGCCCACCATCGGCACATGCCGCGGGTGGCTGCTGACCCGCTCCAGCCAGGCCCTTACCGCCGGGTAGTCTGCCAGGTCGAACCCGCCCTGCTGCGCCACATGGGTGTAGGCATACAGCGCCACATCGGCAATCGAGTACTGCTCACCCACCAGGTAAGGCGTCATCTGCAACTGTCGCTCCATCACCTTCAGCGCCTTGTAGCCGCCCTTGTGCAACTTGCGGTACTCGTCCAGGCGCTCGTCCGGCAGCCCCAGGTAGAACTGGATGAACCGCGCCACGGCGATGTACGGCTCATGGCTGTACTGCTCGAAAAACTGCCACTGCAGCACCTGGGTACGCAGGCGCGGTTCGCTGGGCAGGAACTCGCTGCCATCGGCCAGGTAGTTAAGAATGGCGTTGGACTCCCACAGGTAGCTACCGTCTTCCAGTTCCAGCACCGGTACCTTGCCGTTAGGGTTCATCGCCAGAAACTCGGGCGTTTCGGTCTCACCCTTGAGAATGTCCACCGGGTGCCATTCATACGGCCGGCCCAGCAGGCTCAACATGAGCTTGACCTTGTAACAGTTACCCGACTGGTAGTCGCCATAAACCTTGTACATCGACCCTCCCTGCAAAGCAGTTTCGCAATTGCGCCCAATATTTGGCGACTGTACGGCTAAAAGCAATGGCCGCTGTATGGCAAGGATCAACCTTGCTCGCTGTAGTCTGAAAAAACTGCTTACACCTTTACAAGGATTTTGTTCATGACCGATGCCACTTCCGCACGCCTGCGGCCCCTGGCAGACACCTCCCCCTCGGCGGTGGTCGCCGGCTTCATTGCCATGCTCACCGGCTATACCAGTTCGCTGGTGCTGATGTTCCAGGCCGGCCAGGCGGCCGGGCTGACCACCGCGCAGATCTCATCCTGGATCTGGGCGCTGTCGATCGGCATGGCGGTATGCAGCATCGGCCTGTCGCTACGCTACCGCACACCGATCACCGTCGCCTGGTCCACCCCCGGCGCGGCGCTGCTGATCACCAGCCTGGGTGGGGTCAGCTATGGCGAAGCCATTGGCGCCTACATCACCTGCGCCTTGCTGGTGCTGGTGTGCGGCCTGACCGGCAGCTTCGAGCGCCTGGTCAAACGCATCCCGGCCTCGCTGGCCTCGGCGCTGCTGGCGGGCATCCTGTTCAAGATCGGCAGCGAAATCTTCGTGGCCGCGCAGCACCGCACGCTGCTGGTGCTGGGCATGTTCTTCAGCTATCTGCTGGTCAAGCGCCTGTCGCCGCGCTATTGCGTGCTGGCCGCGCTGCTGGTGGGCACGGCATTGTCCGGCGCGTTGGGCCTGCTGGACTTTAGCGGCTTCCACCTGGAAGTGGCCAAGCCGGTGTGGACCACCCCAAGCTTCTCGCTGGCGGCAACCATCAGCATCGGCATTCCGCTGTTCGTGGTGGCCATGACCTCACAGAACATGCCCGGCGTGGCCGTCCTGCGTGCCGACGGCTACCAGGTACCGGCCTCGCCGCTGATTTCGGCCACCGGCTTTGCCTCGCTGCTGCTGGCGCCGTTCGGCTCGCACGGGGTCAACCTGGCGGCGATCAGCGCGGCGATCTGCACCGGGCCGCATGCCCATGAAGACCCGGGCAAACGCTACACCGCGGCGGTGTGGTGCGGGATTTTCTACGGCATTGCCGGGGTGTTCGGGGCCACCTTGGCGGCACTGTTCGCGGCATTGCCGAAAGAACTGGTGCTGTCGATTGCGGCACTGGCGCTGTTTGGTTCGATCATGAACGGTTTGACCGTGGCCATGAGCGAGGCGCGTGAGCGGGAGGCAGCGGTGATCACCTTTATGGTGACCGCTTCGGGGCTGACCTTGTTCTCGATTGGTTCGGCGTTCTGGGGGATTGTGGCGGGGGTGTTGGCTTTGGTGATTCTTAACCCGCGTAGGGGGTGAGGGTTGTTGTTGCCTGGGGTGGCCTATTCGCGGGTAAACCCGCTCCTACGACGGGAAATCACAAAACCCGCGAATGGGCCGGCACAGGCAACGAGATTACAACCTGAAATGCCCCACCATGCCCTTCAAATCGGTGCCCAGCTGCGCCAGCTCGACACTGGACCGGGCATTGTCCTGCATCGCCAATGCCGCCTGGTCCGCACTGCCGCGAATCTGCGTGACACTGCGGCTGATCTCTTCCGCCACCGAACTCTGCTGCTCGGCCGCTGCGGCAATCTGCTGGTTCATCTGCTGAATCAATGACACCGCTGCGGCAATGCTGCCCAGCGCACTTTCGGTCTGCAGGGCGTCGGCCACGGCCAGCCGTACCAGCTCGGTACTGCCGCGGATCTGCGCCACCGACTGTTGGGCATTGCCGCGCAGGCTGGCCACCAAGGTCTCGATCTGTTCGGTGGATTGCCGGGTACGCCGCGCCAGCGCGCGCACTTCATCGGCCACCACGGCAAAGCCGCGCCCCTGCTCGCCGGCGCGGGCAGCCTCAATGGCGGCATTCAGCGCCAGCAGGTTGGTTTGCTCGGCCACGCTCTTGATCACTTCCAGCACGTCACCAATGGTGTGGATTTCGGCACTGAGGCTGTCGATGCCGGCGCTGGCAGCTTCTGCCGCCGACGCCAGCTGCTCGATGCGCTGCATGCTCTGGCGCACCACCTGCTGGCCGGTGTCGACCTTCTCGTCCGCGGCCTGGGCTGCCTGCGCCGCCTCCTCGGCATTGCGCGCCACATCGTGCACGGTGGCAGTCATCTGCTGCATGGCGGTCGCCACCTGTTCGGTTTCCTCCTTCTGGCTGCCCACCTCACGGTTGGTCTGCTCGGTCACCGTCGACAACGCCTGGGCGCTGCCGGCCAATTGTTCGATCCCCTGCTGCAAGCCGCTGACAATGCCCGAGAGCCCCGCCGCCATCTGCTGCATGGCCTGCATCAGTTGCCCCACCTCATCCCGGCGCGGCGCCTGGGCGTCGAAGCCCAGTTCACCCGCCGCAATGCGCTGGGCGCGGGCGATCACATGCTTCAACGGGCCGACCACAGCGCGGGTAATCAGCCAGGCCGCCAACACGCCGACAAGCAACGCCAGCGCCGTGGCCAGGCCGATGGCGATGGCATTGCGCTGCAGCTCGCCTTGCAGGGCCTGCTCCTGCCCAAGATAGGCTTGGTCGACACGCCCGGTAACCCGCTCGGCGCTGGCTTGCAACTGCGCCTTCAGCCCCTGCTCGCGGGCCAGCTGGTCGGTGTATTCGTTGAGTTTTTCCGAAAAACTGCCAATGTGCCCCGCCACTTCGCCCAACACACTCTGGTAACCGGCATCGCCAACCGCGCCCTGCAACTGGCTGACCAGGCCAGCGGCCTCCACCGTCTGGGCAATGCGCTCCTGGCTCACACCCTCCTCGCCCTTGCGGCTTTTTTCCAGGCGTACCCGTGCTTCGTCCATGGCCTGCAGCATCAGCCGCGACACCTGGGCCACCTGCGCGGCTTGCTCAAGAAACTCGCCACCCTGCTGGCCCTGGGACTGCTTGAGGGTGTACACGCCGTCATCGGCCAGGCCGGCCTGCAGCACATCAAGGTTGTTGGACACGTTGGACACCGACCAGCTGGCCATGTCCAGCGCCAGCTCCTTGGCTTGCACGGCCTCGACAAAGGCTTCGAAGGCCTGGCCATAGGCCGCAAGATCGGTTTGCGCCGCCGCCAGCGCCGGCAGGCCTCGGGCGCGTTCAACCAAACCCTGCAGGCCGCCACGCAAAGCGTCGGCCTGCTGCATGTCGGAGCGCAGGGCAAACGCCTGCTCATGCTCGCGCAAGCGCAGCAAGTCGGTATTGAACTGGGCCAGCTGACGCAAGCTGTCGAAGCGCTGGCCAACGCTTTGCAACGCCACGACGCCGATGGCCGCCACCGCCAGCGTCAGCAGCAGCACCAAGGCAAAGCCCAGGCCAAGTTTGCGGGCCATGCCCAGGTTGGCCAGCACACCGTGCTTGCTCGTGCCCATCACCGATCCCCTTTCAGCCAGTGAGGTTATCCCGAAGGCTAAGGGTGGCAACGTTATCTGCCAATGAACAAGGGCCTGGCGTCAGAATAGTGTCAAATAGCTATGTCTTGTCGTTTTTGGCTGCAAAAGGGTCGCTTTCAGTGCCAGCTGTAAAAGATATCACTAGGCCATCAATGATAGCCCATCCCTCAACCTGCGACGGCACCTGCCCATATTAAATCGACGCAAGTAAAACATTCATTTATTCCAATCCACACTTTATCGAACACTATTGACGCCATTAAATTTGCGCCAAAAGTGGGGTATTGAAATTTTTTTAAACACCCCTGCACACAATAAAAACGTCGCTATCGTGATCGGTAACTGGCCCGTTCTCCGGACCTGCAGTGCACCCTGGAGTTTGCAATGAAAACAGCCATGTTTACTGCTGTGGTCACCCCGTTGCTGCTGTTTACTGTGCCAACCGTTGGCTATGCCGAAACTTCCACCGCCCCGTTGTTCACCCTTGGCCTACAAGGGAGCTACACCCAACTGGAACTCAACGGCCGTAACAATGAAACCGAAGATATGCCCGAAGGTGGCTTATTCATTAACTACGGCAACAAGATGACGGCCACGCAAGGCCTTGTCTACCAGGCCGAGGCCAGTGGCATGTACTCGAAACAGCATGACCAGAAGCTCAAGGACGGCCAGGCCGACCTGGACCTGGGCTGGCGCTTGGCACTGGCCGAACGGCATTCAGTCGACCTGCTGCTGGGCGCCGGTTACAAATGGAACCGGTTGGAACCCAATACCAGCCGCCATGATGTCGACCTTACCAACCGCACGCCGTTCGCCAAACTGGCGGCGGGGTACAATTACCGCTTCAATAATGCCACCTTGCGTTTCGAAGCGGGCATACGCCAGGTTATCAATGGCGATTCGCAATTGAAAATACATGGCGTCAGCAACGAAGAGGTTGATTTGAAAGATACCACCAACCCCTTTGCCGAACTTAGCGTGCTGTTCAACCAACACGGTACTGTGCCGGTATACGCTTCGCTTTACTTCAGCCGCTACAACTATGAACTGGACGGGCAGTTCCTGATGACCGACTCGGACGAACAAACCCGTGACGAGTACGGCCTGAAAATAGGCGTCAGCTTTTAGCCAGGTGGCCGGCTGGCTGCCCGGCTTGCTCAGAACGGCCTGGGCACGCCCCTCCTGTCCATGCGCGACATGGTAGGCTTTGGCCTGGTGATCGCATTTGTCAGGGGCGGGCTTGCCCACGAAGCAGCCCGCACGGCATCCACTCAGATCGCCGTAGCCCCACCATCCACCGTCAGGCAATGCCCGGTGGTAAACGCCGCGCCGTCACTGCACAGGTACAGCACGGCGCTGGCGATTTCCTCGACCTTGCCAATGCGCCCTACCGGGTGCATGGCTGCGGCGAACTCGGCCTTGCGCGGGTCGGCCTGGTAAGCGCGGCGGAACATGTCGGTGTCGATCACGGCCGGGCACACGGCGTTCACGCGGATGCCCTTCTTGGCGTACTCGATGGCCGCCGACTTGGTCAGGCCGATGACCGCATGCTTGCTGGCGCTGTAGATGCTCATCTTTGGCGCCGCCCCTAGCCCCGCCACCGACGCGGTATTGACGATGGCCCCACCGCCTTGGGCCAGCAACAAGGGCAACTGATATTTCATGCACAACCACACGCCCTTCACGTTCACGCCCATGATGGCATCGAACTCCGCTTCGCTGCCTTCGGCCAGGCGGTGTTGCTCGATCTCGATCCCGGCGTTGTTGAAGGCGTAGTCCAGCCGGCCGTATGCGGCAATCAGGCGCTCATGCAACTGGCGCACCTCGGCGTCGCGGGTCACGTCGCAGGCAATGAACAGCGCTTCGCCGCCCGCCGCGTGGATCTGCGCCACGGTGGCCTCGCCGCCGACCGGGTCGAGGTCGGCCACCACCACTTTCATGCCCTCGTGGGCGAACGCCAGGGCGGTTGCCCGGCCGATACCGGCAGCCGCGCCGGTCACCAGGGCTACCTGGCCAGAAAACGTCATGCTCATCGCGTGCTCCCGTGAGGGTTTGGGGTGGGGTTCAGAGCATAGTCAGCCACCACTCGGCCGGGCAGCATCATCACAGCAACGGTTGGGCTACCATGCTTGTCAGTGATTTTAAGGAACCGTCTTCATCAACAAGGTAGATTGAACGCCTTACGCCCTCCACCGCCCACAAGGACCCGCCATGACCCAGACCAACCGCCGCTTCCTGCTTGCCAAACGCCCGGTCGGCGCCGTGCGCCGTGACGACTTCAGCTTCGAGACCGTACCCGCCGAACAACCCGGCGAAGGCCAGGTACTGGTGCGCAACCTGTACCTGTCGCTGGACCCGGCCATGCGCGGCTGGATGAACGAAGGCAAGTCCTACATCCCGCCCGTGGCCCTGGGCCAGGTAATGCGTGCGCTGGGCGTCGGTGAGGTGGTTGCCTCCAATCACCCCGGTTACCAGCCCGGCGACCACGTGAGCGGCGCCCTCGGTGTGCAGGACTACTTCACCGGCGAGCCCCAGGGCCTGCACAAGATCGACCCCAAGCTGGCCCCCCTGCCCCGTTACCTGTCAGCCTTGGGCATGACCGGCATGACCGCCTACTTCGCCCTGCTGGAGGTCGGCCAACCCAAAGCTGGCGACACCGTGGTCATTTCCGGCGCGGCCGGTGCGGTGGGCAGCATTGTCGGGCAGATTTCCAAGATCAAAGGCTGCCGCGTGGTCGGCATTGCCGGCGGTGCCGAGAAGTGCCAGTACCTGAAGGACGAGCTGGGCTTTGACGGCGTGATCGACTACAAGGCCGAAGACGTGCTGGCCGGCCTGAAGCGCGAATGCCCCAAAGGCGTGGACGTGTACTTCGACAACGTGGGCGGCGACATCCTCGATGCCGTGCTGACGCGCATCAACTTCAAGGCACGCATTGTGATTTGCGGCGCGATCAGCCAGTACAACAACAAAGAAGCGGTGAAAGGCCCGGCCAACTACCTGTCGCTGCTGGTGAACCGTGCGCGCATGGAAGGTTTTGTGGTGATGGATTACACCAAGGACTACGGCAAGGCCGCGCAGGAAATTGCCGGCTGGTTGGCCAATGGTCAGGTGAAGAGCAAAGAGGATGTGGTGGAAGGGCTGGAAACCTTCCCGGAGACCTTGTTGAAGCTGTTCAGCGGGGAGAATTTTGGCAAGTTGGTGTTGAAGGTTTAAACGCCCCTGCACGGCACCGATGGCCCGGCACAGGCCCTTGTAATCGGGTTCACCCGCGAAAGGGCCGGGCCTGCCGGCCAATTACCACCGGCCGTCCATAGTTGCCGCCGCTACCGTATTCGCGGGTAAACCCGCTCCTACACACGGATCGGGGGTGCAGCCACATCAGGGGCTCGACACAGGCATCGGTGGTTCGGCACAGGCCCTTGCTGGACAGCCGCAGGTTAATTACCCACGGATCTCCGCCACCACCGCTGCCAACGCTTGCGCAGGGTCTGCAGCCTGGCTGATCGGCCGGCCGATTACCAGGTAGTCCGAACCGGCATCCAGTGCCTGGCGTGGGGTGAGGATACGGCGCTGGTCATCCTGCGCGCTGCCCGCCGGGCGAATGCCCGGGGTCACCAATTGCAGCGAGGGGTGCGCCGCCTTCAGTGCCGGGGCCTCGAGCGCCGAGCACACCAAACCGTCCATACCCGCTTTTTCCGCCAACGCCGCCAAACGCAGCACTTGCTCCTGGGGGTCGACATCCAGGCCAATGCCGGCCAGGTCTTCACGCTCCATGCTGGTCAGCACGGTCACGCCAATCAGCAACGGCTGCGGGCCGCTGCGCTTGGCCAGCTCTTCACGGCAGGCCGCCATCATGCGCAGGCCACCGGAGCAATGCACGTTGACCATCCACACGCCCATCTCGGCGGCAGCCTTTACCGCCATGGCGGTGGTGTTGGGGATATCGTGGAACTTGAGGTCCAGGAACACTTCGAAGCCCTTGTCACACAGGGTTTCGACAATGCCCGAAGCGCTGCTGGTGAACAGCTCCTTGCCAACCTTCACCCGGCACAGCGCAGGGTCAAGCTGGTCAGCCAGCTTCAGGGCGGCCTCACGGGTAGGGAAATCCAGGGCGACGATCAGGGGCGTCTGGCAGGCGGACATGGGCAGGGTCTCTTGGCAAGTCGAAAACGGCGCGCATTGTAAACGAAGTGGCGCAGGCTTTGGGGCCCGCAGGTCACGGAATTGGCCCAACAAGGCCTGGCACCTATAATTGAACCAACGGAACGGGCAATTGCTCAAAATTCATGTAACCGTTGCCCACGGCCCGATCTAAGGAGAACGACAATGCCCTGGTATGCCTGGCTGATACTCATCATAGCCCTCGGCTCGATTGTCGGCGGGTTGATGCTGCTGCGCGACACGGCCAAGAAACTGCCGCTGACCGAAGAACAACTGCGCAAGGTACATGAGCGTAATGCCGAAGCGGATGCCAAGGACGCGCAGGACCGCTAAAGGCCGGGCCAGGGCATCACCCCGGCCCCTGCCCGCTTACTCCACCATCACCTTGTCCCGGTTGCGCTCCAGCAACGCATTGCCTATCCCCTTTATCTCCAGCAGCTCATCCACCGAAGCAAACGGCCCATTGGCCTCGCGGTAGGCCACGATAGCCTCCGCCTTGGCCTTGCCAATGCCGTTCAGCTCCTTTTGCAGGGTGAGTGCATCCGCCGTGTTCAAGTCCAGCCTTGGCGCCTGCTGGGCCTGGGCCTGGGCCACCACCGGCACCGGTTCGGGCACAGCCATGGTGCTGGCCGGGGCGGCGCTCAGGGAGAACGACAGACTGGCGAACAGCGGCAGCAGCAGGTACGACAGAACGTTATTGCGCATGGTCAACACTCCTTGGGTTGGTCATTTTCCAGCAACCGCTTTCCTTCGGCTGCGCAACCAACCCTAGCGGGTAACCTGGCCGCACAATACCCAACTACCCCGGCGAATGGTTACCGAATCGGTCAGCAAAACGCTCAACTTCGCCCACCCACAAACCGTGGCCGTTTCCGCCCCGCTCGGCCCGGCCCTGAACGCACAAGGCCCTGGCCCTGTGCCTGTAGCCAAATCCCCGTTTGTCCGATACCCGCTGCCCACCATTGCCCGGCCATTCCCCTACAACGCCCGCCGAACAAGGCCCGCCCGGTAAACCGCCCTCCCCCAGTCGGTAAGCCTCCCCCCGACAAACTGGCACGCCATTGCCCGCCTGCTAGATTTTTGAGCAATGGAAACCGGCCTGCTTCAAGGACCCGAGCAAGAGGATCACTGCCGTGCCCCTCAAGACCCTGACTGTTTTCGGTACCCGCCCAGAAGCCATCAAGATGGCCCCGCTAGCCCTGCAACTGGCGCAGGACAGCCGCTTCGAAGCCCGCGTGTGCGTCACCGGCCAGCACCGGCAAATGCTCGATCAGGTACTGGAGCTGTTCGGCATCAGCCCCGAATACGACTTGAACATCATGAAAGCCGGCCAGGACCTGACCGGTGTGACCACCGCCATCTTGCAAGGCATCCGACCGGTGCTGGCTGCGTTCAAGCCCGACGTGGTGCTGGTGCACGGCGACACCGCCACCACCTTTGCCACCAGCCTGGCGGCTTACTACCAGCAAATCCCCATTGCCCATGTAGAGGCCGGCCTGCGCACCAACAACCTGTATTCACCCTGGCCCGAAGAAGGCAACCGGCGCCTGACCGGGGCCCTTGCCGCGCTGCACTTCGCGCCCACCGCCACCTCGCGCGACAACCTGTTGCGCGAAGGCACCGATCCGGCGCAAATCTTCACCACCGGCAACACCGTGATCGACGCCTTGCTGGAGGTGGAGCAAAAGCTGCAAAGCCCCGCGCTGAAGGCCCGTTTCGCCAGCCACTTCAGTTACCTGGCAGCCGAGCGCCGGCTGTTGCTGGTCACCGGCCACCGGCGCGAGAACTTTGGTGGCGGCTTCGAGCGCATCTGCCAGGCCCTGGTGCAGATTGCACGGCAATTCCCCGAGTTGGACGTGGTGTACCCGGTCCACCTCAACCCCAACGTGCGTGAGCCGGTCAACCGGCTGTTGGGGGATGTAAGCAACATCCACCTTGTCGAACCGCTGGATTACCTGCCGTTCGTTTACCTCATGACCCGGGCCTATGTGATTCTGACCGACTCGGGTGGCATTCAGGAGGAAGCGCCGGCCCTGGGCAAACCTGTGCTGGTGATGCGCGACACCACCGAGCGCCCGGAAGCCGTGGCGGCAGGTACGGTCAAGCTGGTGGGCACCGAAGTAGCATCGATTGTCCGGGCGTTGAGTACCTTGCTGACCGATGAGGCGGCGTATCGCGAAATGAGCTTCGCCCATAACCCCTATGGCGATGGCAAAGCCTGCGCGCGCATACGCGAAGCCCTGGCCACCTGGACCACCCCCCACCGCTCAATGTAGGAGCGGGTTCACCCGCGAATACGATATCCGCAGCCCCGCTGCCCCCCAGTAAAAACTGGCCAGCAGCCCCCCTTCCGCGTGTCCCCCCAACAACAGTCAACAATCACGACGAAGAGATTTGCCTTGGAATGCACATTCCGCACGTCAGACTTTCCTGAAACCCCGCCCCACCTCTTCAACTCGGACAACCAAGCGAACTATCCTACGCGCCAGTCAGAAGCAGCTGAATTGTCGGGGAAATGCCTCAGGGATAACGTCACCGGGTCGCCATGTTGGTGACCGGGTGTGAGAACCCGTTGTGCACTGCTGCTCTACTGTTCAATGGCAGCCATTCGCGGGCAAGCTTCGGCTTGGCCGTTTTCAGTGCATCGGTTTCTCACCCCGCGCAATGGCTGCCACCTTTGTCCGTGAGAAAGATCGAGGTGGTGGGTTCTGTCAACGCACTGGAATCTCACCATGAAAAACAACAACCAATCCCCCCTCGTCACCGCAGGCATCGAAACCTTCCTCGAAGCCGGCAACCCCACCCTGAACCTGCTGCGCGTCCAACCCGGCATCCCCGTCGATGACGCCTATGAACACGTCTCCGTCCTGCTGGGCTACTGCAAGCACTTGGTACGCGAAGGTGACATGGAAGACGACCACAAGATGCTAGGCGCAGCGGATTACCTGCTGGCCACCGCAAAAGCCCTGATGAACGACATCGAGATTGCGAAAAACAGGCACCACTGAAGGGAATGACGCGAGACCAGGCGAGGCTATGCCTCGCCTGCAGTGAAAGGAAATGGGCGTTATCAGGCCAGATGTGGCAAGGGCAAACCCCGCCCCACTGTAGGAGCGGGCTTGCCCGCGAACACCGGCACAGCCGGTGCCATCCCCCCCAAGCCTACAAGATCCCCCCCCACCCGCCGCTCAAATCTCACTGCGCGGATAAACACTGATAAACGCCGAGATGGCAATTGCATCCCCATCATCCACCTTCACCCGCGGGCTCTGCCCCGAGCGTTTGATATCGGAGGCAAAATCAGCGGTCTTGAATGCCTGCTCAAGCTCGTCACCGCCCACCCCGGCATAAACGACCACCTGGGTACCAGTATTGTGCTTCTGCAGAGCCAACTGCTTGATCTGAACCTGCACACCCGCCTTGGTCAGCGCAACGGCAATTTCCTTGGCAAAGCGCACGGCTTCCTTGTCATCCTTGTGGATATTCAGCAACACCACCGGCGCCAGCGTCTTAGCCTTCAGCTCGCCCGCCAATGCCTTGAACGCATCATGCGCCTGCGGCGTCAGTGCCCTGGGCTTCAGGCTGGCTTCCAGCTTCAACCGCTCGGCCCTCTCGCGCTCCAGTTCGGCCCTGAGCGCATCGTTCTGCTCCATGAGCTGCTCGATCTCCAGCCTGGCCTGCACGTCCGACTCCTGGACGACAGTAACTACCTGCGCCCCCCGGGAAACGGGCACTTCGGCTTGCTGGTTTTTTACATCCGAGGTCATATGGGCAATGATCATCGCACTGGCGGCGATCAGCGCAGCGATTACCGCAGTGGCAGAGGCTATGGCATGGATAAGGCTGGCTGCGTCTGCTGAAATATCAGGCATAAACAACTTCTTGAGGTTAAGGATTTTCATAGCTTCACGTTAAGGGAGACGCGCCGTAATTGGCACACCTCGATTACTCATAGCGCTTCAAAAAGCGAGCGTAACCATAGCAGAGGCTATACATTTGAATGACTTACGATAGCATTTAAACGATAAAAACTCTGTTCGGCTTCAAGCATACGCCTACCTACACCCGTTAAAGACTCTTGGCGCTAGGAAGAATCAACCCCGGTGCCGACTGCGGAAGTGGTTGATCAGTCCCTGCGTGGACCCATCTTCAGCATTCTCTTCAACGCTTCCGATCAAGCGCTGATAGACCCCATCACCTAACTCCTTGCCGAGTTCCACGCCCCACTGGTCAAACGCGTTGATGCCCCAGATAACGCTTTGAACGAAGACTTTGTGTTCGTACATGGCTACCAAGGCACCCAAACGTCGTGGACTGATGCGCTCGACCACCAAGGTATTACTCGGGCGGTTGCCTGGAATAACCTTGTGTGGTGCCAACCTTTCGATATCTGTTTCGCTCAAGCCTTGGCCGCGCAGTTCAGCTTCGGCCTCATCACGCGTTTTGCCCAGCATCAACGCCTGGCTCTGCGAAAGGCAGTTGGCGTACAGCCACTGGTGATGGTCCGCTACGGGATTGAAGCTCACTACTGGTACGATGAAGTCAGCTGGAATCAGCTGAGTGCCTTGATGCAAAAGTTGGTGGTAGGCGTGTTGCCCGTTGCAGCCAACACCACCCCAGATTACCGGCCCGGTCTCAGTTTTGACGGGTGTGCCATCCTGCAAAATACTCTTACCATTGGACTCCATATCCAACTGCTGTAAGTGTTTGGTGATGTTGCGCAGGTAGTGATCATACGGCAGGATCGCGTGGCTATGCGCCCCCCAGAAGTTGCCGTACCACACGCCCAGCAAAGCCAGCAACACTGGCATGTTTTCACTGAAAGGCGCGGACTGGAAATGCTGGTCCATAGCATGCGCACCAGATAACAGTTCCTTGAAATTTGCAGTACCGATCGCCAGGGCAATCGGCAGGCCGATTGCCGACCACAGTGAATAACGTCCACCCACCCAATCCCACATTGGGAAGATGTTTTCCTCTCGAATACCGAAAGCTAATGCAGCAGACCTATTGCTCGAGACAGCGATGAAATGACGATAAAGTTCAGCCTCCGTACCACCCTGCGCCAAGTACCACGTACGCGCTGCGGTAGCGTTCTTCAGGGTTTCAAGGGTGTTGAACGACTTCGACGAAACTATAAACAACGTGGTTTCAGCGCGCAGATTGGCGGACAGCTCATGGAACTCGCTACCGTCGATATTTGCGAGATAGTGGCAGCGCACGCCACGGTGGGCATAGGGCAGCAACGCTTCGGAAACCAACTCGGGGCCGAGGAACGAACCGCCAATTCCGATATTGACCACGTCAGTAATCGGTTTTTCGGTGTAACCGCGCCACAGACCATTGTGGATACGACCGACCAAATCGGTAATCTTGTTAAGTACCTTGTGCACCTCGGGAATGATGTCCACCCCGTTGATATACAGCTTGTCAGCCACTGGCCGGCGCAATGCCGTGTGAAGCACCGGACGACCTTCGGTAGCGTTGATGACTTCACCGCCGAGCATCGACCGGATCGCACCCTGAAGGCCCACCTCGCTGGCCAAGTTCACCAACAAGTCACGAGTCTGGTCGGTGATCAGGTTTTTCGAATAATCCAGGAACAGGCCGCAGCTACTCAGGGAAAATCGGTCGAAACGATCGACATCGTTGCTAAAGGCTTCACGCATACTGAAGCCTTGCATGGCATCGCGGTGTTGCTGAAGCGCCTTCCAGGTTGGCAAAGCAGTGACATCGTGGGGTGTACGGTAAAACGCCATTGCAGGGAGATCCTTGATGCTGGGTGATGCTTGAACCCAGCAGTCATTGCCAGGTTCAGATTCGGCGCCATTATAGGCATTGAGCACGCGTGGGAAAGGGAAAAGCCCGAATGATTAGCTTTCAAGGGCGAGGAAAAGCCCGTTTTTTCTGGTGGAGGAACATCCTAAATCAGATGTATTACGCTCAGAGCTGCTCTGATCCGCCCTTCTCAGTAAACCCTGATCAACCTGGCAAAAAATTGTAGAATCGGATCAACCACGCGTAGCGAGGGAATGCTGCTTACCCCCTCACCACTCCCTATGGGCCCCTCCCCATGGACATATTGAGTAAAAAATGATCAGAATCACCCCCGCAATCGAATGCTCGAACCTGGCTCCTTTTGTCCTGTTCGGTGGTATCAACGTCCTTGAGTCCGAAGACCTCGCCCTGAAAGCATGCGCGGAATACGTACGCGTTACAGAGAAGCTGGGTATCCCGTATGTTTTCAAGGCCAGCTTTGACAAAGCCAATCGCTCTTCCATCCATTCCTTCCGCGGCCCGGGCATGGAAGAAGGATTGCGCATCTTTGAAAAGGTGAAAGCTGAGTTCAGCGTCCCGGTCATCACCGACGTTCACGAAATTTATCAAACTACCCCGGTTGCTGAAGTGGTTGATGTGTTGCAGCTTCCTGCCTTCCTTGCGCGGCAAACTGACCTTGTGGTCGCGCTGGCCAAGACTGGCAAACCTGTCAATATCAAGAAGCCCCAGTTCCTTAGCCCATCGCAAATGCAAAACATCGTGCACAAATTCAAGGAGGCTGGTAACGACCAGTTAATTCTCTGCGATCGCGGTGCTTGCATGGGCTACGACAATCTGGTTGTAGACATGCTTGGCTTTGGCGTGATGAAGCGCACGTGCAATGACCTGCCGATCATTTTTGACGTGACGCACGCCCTGCAGAATCGCGACCCATCCGGTGCTGCTTCCGGCGGCCGACGTGAGCAAATCGTCGATCTTGCGCGCGCAGGCATGGGCGTGGGCTTGGCTGGCCTGTTCCTGGAAGCGCACCCGAATCCGGATCAGGCCAAGTGCGATGGTCCTAGCGCACTTCCATTAGATAAGTTGGAACCGTTCCTCGCGCAGATTAAAGCGCTGGATGACTTAATCAAATCTTTTCCGCCACTGATTATTTCTTGATTGGATCCAGAGTAGCCTAAAGCCAGCCTAACTACCATTGACTTCTTTTACGCGTTTTTCAACAGATGCTCCTAAATGATGAGGTTAAGCTAGCTACCTGCTGAAGCCTCATCATTTAGGGATGGTAAAAAGTGAAAAAGAGGCGACTTTACACATTCGAGCATCGCTGGGGACTTAGGCATATATTATAAAATATTGCTTAAGGCAATATATCATTTGGCCATATATGACGTACAGCGATTCAGCGTCTCGTGATCTCGCAGGAAATAATGGTACGACGACTAGCGGCGCTAGCAGCTTGAATGCCCAGAGCCCCCTCCACCTCATCGGACGACGGGCTCAGCTTCTCGTATCAGTTACACGCAGACTTTTCCCAGCCTTGCTGAATCCTCGCTGCCCCATGGTGCATCTGCGCAAGGAACTGATCGCCAAGCCCCGTGAGCCGCTCACAGATCATTTCCTCTTGATAACGGGGTCTTACCGTGTAAAAGTTGAAAATACTGGAGACGCCTTCGAGAAATGCTGGATTGCATTGAAAGTAAAGGGCTGGAGCTTTGGTTGAGCGGAAGCCGTTTACCTTACTGGGCGATTGAAAGGTGAAGAGGTCAGGATCTTGGCCCGGCAGTAACAGAATCGACCAATGCTCCAGGAAAAGATCAAGAGCTGTCATGAACTGCTTTTTCACCTAAAGGCCATTCAGCTAAAATCATCAAACAATATAACGCAAAACTTAGTTGGGGTTTATTTAATGGGGTCTCGCTATTCTGAAACTGCCTCTCTTCCAAAGACAGTTAACCACAAAAACCTTCACATGGCATCATCTTGGATTGAAATGGAACCCAGTTCAATCCTAGAGCTTGGCCTGGACGTTAAACTAACCAAGGCAAACATCACAATTGGCGAAGGATCCGAACTTAGAATTGGCGGCATGAGCGAGATTCGCGGAAGAATCATCGTAGCGCCAGGGTGCAAGGTTATTATCGGCGAGGGGCTAATCTGCAACGGCGACATAAAAATTCATGCGTCCGAAAATAGCAATGTGACTATTGGAAAAGACTGCCTATTTGCCAACCCTCAACTACTCTCATCAGACATGCATTCAATTTTCGCGGAAAATGGAGAGCGCATCAACTACTCTCGAGATATCCTACTTGGCGACAGGGTCTGGCTTGCTACCAATGCGTTAATTCTTAAGGGCGCGCAAATCTCGAATGACACCGTTGTAGGAGCCGGCGCAGTTGTAAGCGGTCGGCATCCAAGCAACGTCGTAATTGGCGGAAACCCTGCAAAAGTCATAAAGAGCGGAATCACATGGTCTAGATTTCTTGTAGCAGGTAGACCGGTTAAATTTGGAGATGATTTCTCCCAAAGTACGCTTAGCTTAGCCGCCCGCGAGTCAAGACATAAAGATGTTTTAGCTATGGGCATGGCAGCTTGGGACCACTGGAGCGAAATGGACATAAGCAATCACTACATATTTTACTACCTAGCCAAAAGCCTTCTATTAACAGCCTTCATCAAAGGAAACTCATCCGCCATTGTAAATGGATATACAGTTAGCTTGCGAGACATTTATGATTGCTTAATTCTATCATTTGAAATAACAAACCGCCGAAACTTTCCGTGCGCGGCCTACGCCTACTTGGCTGCACAAATGCTAGGCCTTTCAGATAGCGCTAAGTCTTTGTATAACGAAGTAAAGCAATCCTGGAGCCATATTGACGGAAACACTTTTAAATTCACTGGTTAGAATGCTCAATACCACTGCTTAGAATAAAATTTCAACCCACTTAGCGCCAGATCGAACACCCAGGACGCCCAAGCCTGAACCGAGCAATGCGAGATAGCGTAGCCCCTATGCCAAGCCCCTGATCGATGCAGCAACAACATAGAGGCTAGCGAAACAGCGGAGCGCTCGACCAGGCGCTCCACGCCCTTTGAATCCTTCGCACCCAAGGACATAACGAATTGATAGTTGCAAAAAAAATCTAGAAATGATAAGAAGATTACGCCATTCGTCTTAAAAATAGACAGCAAACCAGAACTTTACTTCGTCATTGGTGTACCTCTCTTGACGCTCATACCTCCTGACGCTTACCCTTCTGCCCCTTACGAACAGGGAAGGTTCCGGAATATCCGCGCGAAATAGCCCGCAGGACGGGACTTTCCTGAAGATGAATTCCGGCGTGCCTAGGCGCGCCGCATTGTTTTGCGGTCGCAATCTTGAAGCCTCGTTCGTCTCTGCAGATCCAGAAATCCGTCATCTTTGCCCTCGTCCTACGCGAGGCACGTGCTCGTGTCGGCGACACACGCCTAGGCGCGCTGTGGATGCTACTCGAGCCCCTGGTTCACCTCCTTCTTTTTTCTCTGCTGTTCGCACTGATTCGAGGCCGCACCGTTTCCGGTGTCGAATACCCGGTATTCATTTTGGTTGGCCTAGCCCCATTCCTGCTCTATCGCAATACCGCCCTACGTTTAATGGACAGTCTTCGCGAAAACCGTTCGTTGTTTGGCTACAAGCAGATCAAACCACTCGATACATATATCGCACGCGTTATTGTCGAGACCTGCATTGCCGTCACCGTTTACACCATGCTGCTGTTTGGGTTCGCATGGGCAGGCTTCGATATGTCGATTAAAAGTCCATTGCAATGGGTCGCCAACTTGCTGTTAGGCCTTATGTTTGCGCTTGGATTGGGCATGCTTCTAGCGCTTATCACTCACGCCCTTCCTAGCATAAAAATCGTTATTCGCATGGCATTTTTTCCACTGTATTTCATTTCTGGTGTGCTGGTTCCTGCGTCTTACCTACCCCAGGCAATGATGCCTCTGTTACTGCTGAACCCGTTCCTGCACATCCTCGAACTGATTCGCGCGGAGGTGCTGCCTCATTACACCCCGGTAGATGGCGTGTCCGAGACCTATGTCATCAGCTTCACATTGATTTTGCTGTTCCTTTCTCTGGGGGCCTACCGCGCCCGCAGGATGCACCTGATTTCCACGAAAAACGGTTAAGTACAGGCCAAACGTGTTCGAGCTTAGAAACGTAACCAAGTCGTATCTGACACCCAACGGCCGACGGTATGTCTTCCGCAATCTCTCAATGGCCATACCGCCAGGGAAAAACATCGGACTTATAGGACGCAATGGTGCGGGCAAGTCGACGCTCATGCGCCTGCTCGGCGGGGCGGATGTGCCCGACTCTGGCACAATTGTCACTGATCGCAGCATCTCCTGGCCGGTTGGCCTGACAGGCGGCTTTCAAGGCAGCATGACAGGCCGTGACAACGTGAAGTTCGTGTGCCGTATTTACGGCGCAATCGGCGACGCCATGCGCGAAAAAATTCGATACGTACAAGAATTTGCAGAAATTGGCGACTGGATAGACGAACCGATCAAGACATACTCCTCCGGCATGCGCTCGCGCCTAGCGTTTGGCTTGAGCATGGCATTCGACTTTGATTACTACCTGATCGATGAAGTGATGTCGGTGGGTGATGCGCAGTTCAAGCGCAAATGCGCAGAAGTTTTCAAGGAGAGATTGCGGAAGTCAAACGTCGTCTTAGTCTCCCACTCAATGCCGGAAATTGAAAAGTTATGCGACATCGTTCTGCTGGTACGTGATGGCGGTATCCAAATCTATGACGATGTCTCTGAAGGCATAAAAGCCTATAACGGATGACCCTTCCTTTCCAACATAGCAGCACGGTTCCAATCCAAGGATGCATCACATATGAGCAGTACAGGTAAACTCAAGGGCTGGCGCCTAGGAATTGGCATGGTGGTCTTGCCAATGATCCTGGCGGCCATTTATTACGGCGGGTTCGCCATCGACCGCTACGTTAGCTCTGCCCAGGTAGTGGTTCGCCAAGACGGCGGCAATCAGGGTGCGCAAGTCCCCGGCTTAGCCACACTGCTGACAGGTAATAATCCAGCCTCACGAGAAGAGACCCTTTACCTGCGCGAATACATTGTGTCAACTGACATGATGCTACTGCTCGAAGACCGACTCCACTGGGTACAGCAATACTCTGCTCAACGCAGTGACATTTTCTTCTGGCTCGACAAGGATGCAGATCGCGAAGACCTGCTTAAGTACTACCAGCGGATGGTCTCGGCACATTATGACGAAACCACAGGTCTACTGCGAGTCGAAGTGCAAGCCTTCACACCAGAGCTTTCCGAACAAATGCTGCGCACTATCCTCAAGGCAAGCGAGCAGTTCGTAAACGAAGTCAGTCATAGTATTGCCCGCGAGCAAATGAAATTCGCCAAAGGTGAACTGGAAACTGCGCGCCTCAATTATGCTCAGCGCAAAACTGAGCTGATAAATTTCCAGAACATCAACAAGGTACTTGACGGTGGTAACACTGCCCAAAGCCGTGCCAGTATTATTGCCGAGCTTGAAGGACAGTACACCAAGGAACAGGCAACTCTCACTGAAATGCAGTTTAAGCTGCGCGCCGATGCACCTCAGGTCAAGCAGCAAATACAGAAAGTCAACGCCATCACGCAGCAACTGGCCAAAGAAAAACGCCTGCTCGTGTCTTCGCCCAATGGCTCGCAATTGAACGTTGTTGCCTCTCGATTCCAGCAGCTTACCCTGGATTCAGGTATCGCCGAAGAGAGCTATAAGACAGCCGTGGCCGCTCTTGATAACGCGCGCATCGAAGCCAGTAAAAAAATACGCACTCTGGTTACTGTCGTCAGCCCCAACACCCCCCAATTGGCTCTATATCCAGAGCGACTGTACAACCTGGCAACCATATTACTCGGCCTGCTAATGCTGTACGGCATCACCCGCTTCATCCTGGCTTCTATCGAGGATCATCGTGATTAAATCCATTGTTGCATCCCACAACTTCAAGGTGAAATTGGCAGCACTGACTCTCGCAGCCCTAAGCCTGGCTGGATGTGGCGGCACCCTATCGGGCGCAGGCCCATACAAGGGTGATATCGAGAGCAAAAATGAGTCGTATAACCTCGTTGATATCAATGCCAACACCATTGCGCCATATATGCGCCCTACCGTGCGGCCTGCTCAATCCAGTATCGCCAAGCCAGTAGCACCTACCGCGCGGCTGATGCCCGGAGATATTCTCAATGTGCTGATCACCGACAACGCTCCGGAAGGTTCGGCGCTGTTCGCACCGTTGGCTACTGGCGGCACGCAACTTAAGACTCGAATCGATGATCAAGGTACAATTTCGCTGCCTTACGTTGGTCGTCAGTATGTAGCCGGCATGACACTCATCCAAGTTGAGAACATGATTCGCAAGCAGCTTAAAGGCGTAACAACTGATGTGCAGACCCACGTTGAGCTGGTAGGGGATTTGTCAGGTTCAGTGCTGGTCGCGGGCGCCGTGAAGACACCCGGTCGTTTCAGTACACTTCAAGGACCGCTGACATTGTTGGACGCTGTCAACCAAGCAGGCGGGCCAGTTTTAGAACCGCACTTGGTCAATGTCACCGTTCGCACGGGCAGCCAAGTTCAGCAGTTCAACTATGAAGATGTACTGGCGGGCAACAACATGGTTCTACGTCCGAACTCAGAAGTCGTGCTGGACCGCGCGCGTCAACGTTTTGTGGCCATGGGTGCAGTTGGCGAACCCGGCCTGAAAGATTTGCCATCTCAGAATACAAGCTTACTTGATGCTTTGGGCAGCGTAGGTGGTCTGCGTGAAGCAAATGCCAACCCAGAAGGTGTATTTGTGTTCCGCATGCCTGAAGGCACCGCTAATGCAAAACCAACAGTTCTTCGACTGGACATGCGCGATCCTGCAGCGTTGTTTTATGCGCGCCAGATCATGATAAAACCAGATGACACAATTTATGTAACTAATGCGGCAGTCTACGAGTGGCAAAAAATCATTTCGCCAATTGTACAGACCATGGTAATGGGGCGTGCAGTAAGCGCTTACTAAGCTTCTTTATTTTCGCCAAGGCATGAAGAATGTCTTGGCTTTTTTATGGAAAAAGAAATTGAAAAATCGGAAAAACAGCCTGGCTAAACCCTCCCAAAAACCGGCCGCAGTCCAAGCACCCGAACTCGAAATAATTGTTGCAGACGTGGTTGTTCCTACACCTAAAAAAAGTGCAACTCGGAAATACTCTATTGTAACAGCTGCTTACAATGTCGAAGCTTATCTTGACGAGTTTCTTAGCAGCGTCACAGAACAAACCATTGACTTTGAAAAACACATTGAATTAATCATTGTTGATGATGGCTCGCAAGATGAGACTGCAAACATCGCAGCGTCTTGGGTACGTCGCCACCCCAAAAACATTCGATATCTATATCAGCAGAATGCTGGTCAAGGTGCAGCAAGGAACAATGGCCTAAAATACGCCACCAATGAATGGGTAACCTTCATCGATTCAGACGACTTACTCTCCAACGACTATTTTGAATGCATCGATAAGTTCATTAACTCTAACACTACTGAACTTAAAGCTGTTTGTGCCAATTTCATATTCTATTATGAGAACAAGAAAGAACTGAGCGACAGCCATCCCCTGAGATTCCGCTTCGCAAACGGCAATGTGACACTACCCATTTCCAATCCCGGTAGAAACATTGCACTGAATGTCAATGCCGTATTCTTCAAGCGCGCGAGACTCATACAGAGCGGCCTGCAATTTAACCCTCTTGTGAAGCCCGGCTTTGAAGACAGCTTGTTTGTAAATAGCTACTTGCTTGAAGCTTACAAAGATAAGGTTGGCTTCTGTGCAGATGCAAAGTACATTTACAGAAAGCGTGATAATGGAACATCTACACTTGATACCGCCTGGCAGCACCCTGGTCGATATGACCATCAACTTCGCCTTGGTTCTCTAGGTCTGATCAAAAAAAGTATCGCACTACTCGGAAGCGTACCGAAATTTATTCAGCGCGTTGCCATGTATGATATCGCCTGGCACATAAATAAAGTCATCCGATTTGACTCCGACATTCGCAGCTTAACCAAACCTCAGCTTGATCACTACAAGACATTGATGCAGGAAATTTTCAGCCATATCGAACAAGATACGCTGATGAATTTTGAGCTTGCGGGCATGTGGTTCTTCCAAAAGCTTGGCCTAGTGGCTAAGTACAAAGGGCACACACCAAATTTCAATATCAGTTACATTGATAACTACGACGCCACAAAAAATCTGGTGAAAGTCAAATATTTCACGCCTACTAAAGAAATAGACGAACAAGTATTTGTTGATAACAAAATCCTAGTACCAACGTATAGCAAAACACGGATTCATCGCTTCTTTGACGAACCGTTTCTTTACGAGCGAATTTTGTGGTTACAGTTGGGCGACGGAGATAACTTCCGGATTACAGCCCAGAACAAGCCCACTCGAGTCACCTTGCAAGGCAAGCAGTTCAAAGACGAAGTTCCGATCGAATTAATCTATCGTGCATTTGACAAAAAACCTATTGACGAATCCAATCTTCCCGAAGACATCTTGGAGATTCGTCAAGCAGCATCTGAACCAACCATGGTAAGTAAATTTGGTGGATGCTGGCTTTTGATGGATAGAGATAATTATGCCGACGATAACGCAGAGCATCTATATCGGTATATATCAAAGCACCACCCTGAAATTAAAGCATTCTTTGTGCTCCACGAAGAAAGTTCAGACTATGAACGTCTTGCTCGCGAGGAATTTAACTTAGTCGCATTTGACAGCATTGAGCACAAGGCCGCACTGATTAACTGCGCACACTTCATTTCGTCCCACGCGGACAATTATATCTTCTCAGACATCACCAAAAAGCATTTTGGGGACCTGACAAATTATAAGTTTACATTCTTGCAACACGGTGTAATTCATAATGATCTATCAGTCTGGTTGAACACAAAAAACATTGACTGCTTTATCACCTCAACTCAAGATGAATTCAACTCCATTTCTGGAACAGGCCCATACTTGTTCTCCAGCAAGGAAGTAGCTATCACTGGACTTCCCCGGCATGATGTATTCTATGATGGAAACCACACCCAGAGCTCAGCCATTCTGATTATGCCTACTTGGCGTAACAACATTGTTGGCTCTCCGATTGGTAATAGTAATATCCGAGAGATTAATCCAGACTTCTCTAAAACAGAGTACGCCCACCACTGGAAGGGATTACTGAATAGCCAAACACTGAAGAAACTTGCCACCAAAAACAAGATAAAAGTCATCTTCGCGCCACACGTAAATATTAGACCTTACATCAATGAATTCGAGTGCCCTGAATATATAGAGATTTGGAAGGATGACGGATCGGAGTCAATCCAGACCTTGTTTAAAGCCTCAAAAATTATGATAACGGATTATTCATCTGTTGCTTTCGACATGGCAGCAATGAACAAGTCTGTAATATACTATCAGTTTGACGAATCAGAATTCCTTTCTAAGCATACAAGTCGACCGGGTTACTTTGACTATCGTCGTGACGGGTTCGGCCCAGTTTGCTCAAGCCAAGTCGAAGTAGAAGGTAACATTGAGAACCTGCTCAACTCTGATAGCGAAGAGTCACAGTTCTATTACGCTCGATGCGAAAAGACTTTCGTCTTCCATGATGGTAACAACTGCCGACGTACAGTTGAGGCGATCAAAAAGCTCGAGCTCAATGTAGTCCCGAAAGACCATGAAACTTTCGCCTTGGTTGAAACCGGCACTTTTGCAATGACTGCCAAAAACTGGAATCTGGCTATTTATTGCTTTGAACAAGCTATTGCCTCTCCATTGCAGTCTGATGTCAGCGTATACGCTGGACTCATTAAGTCACTACAGGAGTCAGGGGACCATAAGCGCTCCCTTGAGGTTCTGGAGCATGCTCAAGCTATCCATGGCAATAACGATGAACTCAATAGCTTCAGCCTGCAGGCCATTTTTAAGATGCGCCCAATCAACGATGCGGTCAGTATTTATGAAAAACTAATAACAGTAGCCAAGCCAAAGTCTATTCCCTCAACGATTGTCGCAACTGCGGCAAACCACTACTTAGCCCAGGGGCTACCCGATAAAGCATTGGCGCAACTTACATTCGCGGACAACGAATCCCACCCGGATATAATCCGCTGCCGCGCAACAGTCGCACTAGAAAGTAGTGATTGGGCAAACGCCGCTGATCTTTGGAAACAAGTACTATACACCTCCCCTACCGAAGATCATCGCCTCAAACTCTTCGAAGCGCAATACAATGCTAATCAGCATCAAGAGTGCATGCTAACACTTAAACAAATGCGAGAAACAAAGGATTTTGGCGCTCTGAACATACCTGCTGCTGAAATATTTTTCCAGAATTCAAAATGGGCGGATGCAGACAAGTATTGGACGCTTGCGAGCCAATCAAATCAGCTGCACGCAGACACTTGGCTGAAGCTTGCTAGAGCGCGACGTCGTGCTGGTAATCCAGAGCTCGCCAAAGAAGCGTTGATAAACGGGTTAGAGTCTACAAATGAGCGTTTAAAGCTGCAAGAAACCTCCCTGATTCATCTCGCCTTGAGCAACTGGGATGCTGCTATCGAAAGCTTTAATTACTTCCTTTCCAGGAAGGACCTTAAACCTAACAGAGACGCAAAGCTGGACCTCGCCTATGCACTGCATAAATCCGGAAACACATTAGCCGCTGAAAAAGCCCTTGCCGACTACAACAAAAAGCATGGTGAAGACAGCAGGAGTGCCAAAATAGCGTCTGATATTAAACAAGGTCATATTGGCCAAGTGGCGTCTTAAGCTGTGAGCGGCGCGCGGACCTTTTAATCGCGCGCCGTTTCATTTAGCAAAACCTATTATCGCAGCCACCTCGGAAAGCAATGCATTTGCGTATGAATAAATCGCCGTTTGATGACTTGACTATCTTAGTACCACTGGATTTCTCCCAGAGGCCATTCGATATATTGTCTAAGGCCTACCATCTATGCAAAACTATCAATTCGATCGGCTGCAAAATAGTATTTGGCCATGCTGATCGTGGAACACTGATTGACAGATTCGCCTATAATACCCTTAGCTCCTTCTCAAAAACATATGTAGCAAGCAAGAAAACAGACAACCACGCCATCAACACCTCTTTACTTAGAAATATCGCCTTTGAACGCGTTCAAACTAAGTTCTTACTTATATTGGACGTTGATATATGGCCCGATCTTGAGCTATTCACTAAATACCTCGCGCTTCTCGCCAGCGAGAAATCACCTTTGTTCTTCATTCCGTGCGTATATCTTACAGCAAAAGGAACGAAAGACCTTAGAAAGAAAAAAATAAACCCTGCCGAACTAACAAAAAGATTTTTCAACTTTTCCCGTAAAGATTTCTTGCATATCGCTAGCCCCTCATCCATTACCTTTATGCATTCTGGAGACTTTCTACAAGTTGGCGGCTTCGATCAAAAATTTGAAGGTCACGGTTATGAAGATTTCGACTTTATGATTCGCTTGGCGCGCCACCACGAACTGATATCGCCAACGCCTTCATTTTTTTCTAATCAAACATCTCGCTCTCCGTTATTCGCCTCTGGGTTTCGGCGAGAGCTGGGCAGGTTATGCTTGCCCGCTTTATTAAATAAAGATTTTGCATATCACCTACATCACACAAAACCCAAAGTTTCTAAATATCACGATAGCCGAGCAAGCAACTTCGAGATCTTCAAAAGCAAGCATCAAGTACTATCTTCCAGCGGAGAAGAATCCGCCACACTTATTGAAGACTTTATCAAGTTATGCTCAAATAACGGCCAACCAATTTCACATTTTTCTGCATTGTTCGAAAATAAACCAGGACATGTAGACAGGTACGATACATTTAAACGCCGCTTAAGGTTTTTAATCAATGACTAATAAACCCGTACGCTACAAAAAACTTAAAAAACTAATTCGTGACCCTAACCTCTTCTTCTATGACATGTTTCGTAAGCGTGTATTCAAAGGTGCCCCACCGGCCGCGCTTCAGAAGACCGCTCAGACCTCACTGACTACCGCCAAAACCATTGACCTGATGGAGGTTAACCGCACTGGTTTACCAGCTTATATCCGTAAGCACTTAAACACTGGTCAAGGTGCTGAGGATGGTAGAGACCCGAATAGTATTGTAATTTGGAGCGGCTACATAACTGGACTTATTTCATTTCTGGCTGACCTTAAGGCTGCCGCGCCTACGGACATTACAATTTACACGCTAGGTGGAGGTGTTAACATTGTATCCCCGGCAGCTCAAAAACTCGACACAGCATCAACCTCCAAAGCGCTTAGTTCACGACCAAACTTTGTGGTCGAGATTTCAAGCCCTCAAGGACAATTGTGCGTTCTGCATTTTTACCCATATGACATTGGCCCGGACGGCGACGCTACCGTTCGCTCTAATCGTGCTTGGGTCAGGCGGTTTGCCGTTCAAGACTTTGACAGAATTTTTAATAAAGCTGCAGATGCTGAATGTGAGAAGATTGATGCGGTTTACACTTGGGTAAATCATGCAGATACTACGTGGCAGTCTCTTTGGAAAGAGTCATTCCCAGAGCAGCCGTTCGACCCCGACCGCTACACAAGCAATGATGAGCTACGGTACTCTCTGCGCTCACTCAACAAGTACGCCCCATGGCTGAATCGTATTCATATTGTCTCTAATTGTAGCAAACCCGCTTGGCTAGTAGATGACTCAAGAATAAACTGGGTTACGCACGAAGCGATTTTCCCAGACAAAAGTGCTCTACCGACATTCAACTCGCATGCGATAGAAGCTTGCCTACACAGAATTCCAGGCTTGACAGAAAAATTCATCTATCTCAATGATGACTTCATACTTTCACAACCCTGCCTCCCTGTAGACTTTTTTGATGAGACAGGCCGATCCGTCACTTACTTTGAGCCCTATGGCATGGTAAGCGGAATACCTACAGCAAAAGCACCGGACTATCTTATTGCAGCAAATAATGTTAGAGCACTTTTGGCTAAAGACTTCCCACATTACAATGCGAGAACCCTGCATCGACATGTGCCCTACTGCCTGAAAAAATCAGTTATGGCTGAAATCGAATCAAAGTACCCAAGCGCATTCACCAAGACTCGACTTTCCAAACTGAGAAGCGAACAAGATGTAAACATTACATCGTTTTTCTATCATCACTATGCGCAGCTAACAGGGCAAGCAGTCAAATCCGACGCATCCGGACTAATTGTCCGACCTAACAATATTAGCGCCATCATATCCAAGGATGCGTTTAAGTATAAATTCCTTTGCTTCAACGACGGTAACGGAAGCGCTGACGACACCAATTACAAAGAAATGACAAAAAAGTTCTTTGAGCTAAGATTGAGTCATCGCGCACCTTGGGAGCGCACAATAATTTAAGTAATTATTCCTGTCTTTCATGCGACCAGCCGAAACTGGTCGCATATTATGACTAGCACAACAAACCAGATATATACGGAGATTTTTTTCTATCAAATATCATTTTCTTGAAGTCATCATCCTCTTTCTCGAGCTCTCTTCTAAAAGCATCCTTGTCAGCACTAACTTCGTATACCGAAAGCAATGCAAAAAACCGCTTAAATTTCCTATTTCGAGGAAATTCAATCTTATTGCAGAACTCAAAAACCTGGCGACTAGTTCTTTGGCTCAATGCCAGCAAGGCTATTGAGAAAATGTGCTCTTCTGCGCTTGGCATAAATTTAGCTAACAAAGCTAAGCTATTCATAGCTTCAGGGTAGTCGCTCTCAGTGAAGCTCTGCGTTCTATCAGAGCCTACCAGTGACAAACTGAAACTTTTCGAGTAAGTCTTTCTCCACTTATTCTTATATGTGAAAATATGAACATCCTTTGAGATTCTTTTCGAGTTAATCGAGACCTCATCTCCAGTCTCACCGGAAAGCCTAAGAGCGACTGGCGTTGAACTTGAAATATTTTTTATCAAACCAAATAGCCATTCACTACTTACCGAGACTAATTCCACCTCAGCATTCCGCACACTTTCTTGCAAACCAGCAACCTTTGAGCGTAACTCTTGTATGATTGGCCTGACTTGCGCAGACAATGCACAACCTTGGAGATTTTCAGTATGGAGAGAGCTGTACTTTTCATACTCTTCAATATTTTTCAACTCCAATTTCGCCCTATCTGCTTTAGGTTGCGCCCTACGCCTCAGCCACTCCTCCTTGGATTTTGTGTAGTAATGATGAATCCTGGCTTTGCCGGCTACTGGTGACTTTAACTTGATAGGCATCCGCTGATCCCACTCAGCCGTTCTCAATGCATTATCAAGGTAAATACCACCTAGCAGGTCACATATATGAGTCCGCATATTGTAAGTATTCTTACTCGCGAACAGTGTTTTCACCGTCCTAGCCACTTTTGCATCACATTTTGTGAAGCGCTCTATTACCAATTCATTGGTTTCCGTGAGCTGACCACCGGACCCAAATATTAGCCATGGGAAAGCAATAGCCCCTACATTAGGGCTTACATGCTCTGCCTCGGCAATTAGAGACTGCACACTGCCATCGTCAATAACCAAAAACTCATCAAGATCGCATATCAACACATAATCGTAATCTTGTGCATAACACTCTAAAAAGTGTCCATATGCATCACGCTGGGGCGGAATACCTTCTTTACGCGGCCAGTGAACTCGAGTTAATTCTTTTACTGCATGCAATGACGCCAAGAGCTCTGAAGTACCATCATCGCTGACATTGTCATATATGAAGACCCCCTCAAACCCAAGTGACTTATAGAAAGCCACCCACTCCTCAATATAGTTGCGTTCATTTCGGCAAATCGCACAAACCGCCACCCTATATTTCAAGTCCGACATCATCCCTCTCAATCATATATATACAGCTTAATAAATTAAACGCCCTGAATCCCGCACAGGAAAAAATCAGATCGACGCTCACAACTTCCAGCGAGCTACAGAATAGCAATTCTCAGTTGCCCATCAAAGTACATTTGTGTATTATTTTCCATGCTTCCACGCTTTCATTTTGATAAGGATTTTCATGATTCGCAAATGTTTGTTCCCTGCAGCTGGCTACGGCACTCGCTTCCTGCCTGCAACCAAAGCCATGCCTAAGGAAATGCTGCCGGTGGTCAACAAGCCATTGATCCAGTATGGCGTCGAAGAGGCATTGGATGCCGGCCTGAATGAGATCTCAATCGTCACCGGTCGCGGCAAGCGCGCCCTGGAAGACCACTTCGACATCAGCTACGAGCTGGAGAACCAGATCAAGGGCACCGACAAGGAAAAATACCTGGTCGGTATCCGTCGTTTGCTAGACGAGTGCTCGTTCTCCTACACCCGCCAGACCGAGATGAAAGGCCTCGGCCACGCTATCCTCACCGGCCGCCCGCTGATCGGTGAAGAGCCATTCGCCGTGGTATTGGCAGATGACCTGTGCGTCAACCCGGAAGGTGACGGCGTACTGACTCAGATGGTTAAGCTTTACAAGCAATTCCGCTGCTCGATTGTCGCCATCCAAGAAGTCGACCCGCAGGAAACCAACAAATACGGCGTAATCGCTGGCGACATGATCCGTGACGACATTTTCCGCGTCACCAATATGGTCGAGAAGCCAAAGCCTGAAGACGCCCCGTCGAACCTGGCGATCATTGGCCGCTACATCTTGACCCCGGATATCTTCGACATCATCGCCAATACCCAGCCGGGCAAAGGCGGTGAAATCCAGATCACCGACGCGCTTATGCAACAGGCGCAGAAAGGCTGCGTGATCGCCTACAAATTCAAGGGCAAGCGTTTCGACTGCGGTGGCGCCGAAGGCTACATCGACGCGACAAATTTCTGTTTTGCAAATTTTTACAAAGCAGGTAAAGCGTCGTAAGAAAAAGCCACCTTTAGGTGGCTTTTTTAGACAAAGCACTACTCATAGTGCATACCTTTACATAGATGAAAGTACCAACCAAAACCAGAGAAGGTCAACGCAACGAACAAAATACCCAGTATTATTAGCAAGGTCATTATCGTTAGTCCTGCATTGCTGAAAAAGCAATCTAGGCCATATATAACCGCGCCAATATTTCATTTTTATTAAAATCTCTAGCCGTTCGTCAGCATATCCTTACTAAGAGCTTTTTCTTCCATCCAAAAACTGTAATAATTTTCTGGTAAAAATAACAAGACCTTCTACTTGATGGCTATGCGCGCTCAAACCATCAACACCAGATCAATCAAAGATCTCTACTACACCAACAAGCACACCACTTTCGTTTGTAACCGCCAGAGCCCTAATTTTATTGTCAAGCATGTAAGATTCAGCCACCGAAAGCTGCGCATCTTGTTGTATCGTATGAGGGTTGCCTGTCATAAACTCACTCACGACGGAGTGAATAGTTCTTTCATCCGCCAGCAATGCACGACGGAGATCCCCATCAGTGACGATGCCGACCAGCTTATCGCCATCCATCACAATGGTAAGGCCCAATCGGCTTTGAGTCATGACGAGCAGACAGTCATGGAAACTTGTAGTTGGTGTTACGACCGGCGCTGGTGAATGCATAACATCGCAGACGCGGGTCAATAGCTTTCTACCCAAGCTGCCACCGGGGTGATAACGAGCAAAATCCATTGGCTTGAAGCGGATCGCTTCAATCAATGCGACAGCCAAGGCGTCTCCCATGGCCATAGTCGCTAAAGTCGATGTTGTCGGTGCCAGATTATTCGGACAAACCTCGCGCTCCACCGAAATATCCAACCAAATGTCGGCGTGCTTTGCCAATGTCGATTTGCCATTTCCCGTCATGGCGATGATTTTGTTCCCAAACGACTTCAGGCTCGGGATCAGCTTAATCAACTCTTCCGTTTCGCCGCTGTAGCTGATGAGAATCAGGACATCGATCGGCTTAAGCATTCCCAGATCGCCATGGAAAGCCTCGGCAGGGTGCAGGAAAAAGCTTGGCGTACCCGTGGAGGCGAAGGTGGCAACCATCTTTTGTCCTATCAGGCCAGATTTGCCCATTCCGCAGACTACGGTACGGCCTTGGCAACCGAGAATGAGTTCAACGGCGCTTTGGAATTCCCCATCCAAGCGGTCTGCCAATTGGGTTACGGCCTGCGCCTGTGCAATGAGAGCTTCTTTAGCGATGCTGAGGTGGTTCATTTTCGTCTCTGAGATTGCAGATAGTACGGCGTACCGAATGGTAAGGTTTTTGGCATGTTAAGCAAAGCGCCAAGGGCAGAAGCTGGATCAAACCTCGCCCCTGAGCCGTTAAAAATGAAGCGCGGAAGGATCGTCGCCGCCCACCCAACCCAAGGGATACCACCCTGCGTGCCTCCGTATGCGCCTTGAAAATCAACATCTTGTTGTAATTTTTCGTTGTGTCTTGGCCCTACATGACGCAGCATGGTCGTCTTTAGAGCTATAGATTGACGAAGGGCTGCTGCTGATTGGATGTCATGAATACCCCTTCTCACCCGCCTGCACTGGGCAAGACGCTCTACCGCTGGCACCATGCCCCCCTGGCAAACCACTTGCACGCACTGATGCCCCAGTGGAGGGGGCTGGCGCTGGACATCAGTAGCCAGGACTTGGCCTCGAATGCCTCGTTTGTTAACTACGTGCGCCACCACCGCCTGATTGACCCATGTACCGGGCAACCCGTCGAGTTAGTAGAAAAATCGATTCGTAAGATTGCGTTCCTTGGCAGTCAGGAGGCGCGACTGCATCGCGCGGAGGGAATGCTGACAGGTAGCACACATTTTAGATACCCGTTATGCCTGGGGGTAATCGAAACGCCCTGGGAGAGTTTGATTTTCACCGAGTTTGTACGCGGCAAGCCACCGCGTATGCACGCGATAGCGCGTCAACTGGCACTGGGCATTACTGAACTGGAAGACCTTAGCCATAGCTGGATAAGGGATCAATCGCTGAGCAAGGCACCATTGCTATGGAGCATGGATTTCTTCCGGCCATGGTTCCTCTTAAGGCCTCGATTCAATTTTTTGCGATGTTTGCCTGGGCTAGTTGCACTTGGGCGTGAGGATGCGCTATTTGCTGGATTGGCCGAGCGTTTCGATAAGTTCAAGCCATTAATACGTAAGCTGGCCGTTGCGGCGCAGCGCAGTCCACATTGCATCTGCCACATGGACTACCTACGCAAAAACCTCTTCGTCACCAATGGACAGTTGCATCTGATTGACTGGAGCGAGGTCAAGATAGGGCGCATTGGCTTCGACGGCGGCGCCTATTTGGGAAGCCTGTTCCGACGAAAGGAAATGGCGCTTTTCCTGTCAGCGCAGAAGGAGTTCAGCGAAGCTTACCGCAGCGCGCTACCAGAGAAATTCAATCCTGATGAAGCTGCTCGGAACCAGCAGTATGTGTTCCTTTTGACAGCGCTTTACCACTGCCTGCGCCCCGAAACCATCCAAGAGTACCGTGAGCGAGATCGCATGCCTCTGCTGCTGGAGAAGTACAAGTACCTCCTCAGCCTGCTGTGAATAGATGTCACTTTGATGTCATCCTCTGAGATCTACCCGGATCCATTGCGTTTCACCGGGAAAAAAACGCAATAAAACCATCCAACAATCCTGAATCTGTATTAAGATTCGCCGCTTCAAATCGTCCACTGGATACTTGGCCTTCTGCCCATTGCGACCTTGGTAACGGAACCCCGCTACACGTTTATGGATGACGTTTTGCCTCGCCAACGCCTGTTGATCCTGTCCAAAGGAGCTCAGCAGATCAGAACTTTGCCTGCGCTGCTGCCCGATTTCGAGCTGCAGAACGGCGTCGTGGCTGACGTTTCGGAAGCGGATTGGGTAATGGCATGGGGCCGCAAACCAAGCGCGCACTTGGCCATGGCCGCTGCGCACAAAGCCGGAAAGCCGGTGCTGACAATCGAAGATGGGTTCCTGCGTTCTGTAGGCCTAGGTGCCGATGAGCCGCCACTGTCTCTGATTGTCGATGATGTCGGTGTCTACTACGACGCCCGCCAACCTTCTCGGCTGGAGCAGTTGATCGCTGAGCCCCTCACTCACGAGCAGCAAGCACGAGCGATGGCGCTCAAAGCGCTCTGGCAAGAGCAGCGGGTGTCGAAATACAACGATTCGCGTATTGAAGTGCCCGCCCTTCCAGCGAACTGCGTACTCGTGGCAGACCAAACGTCCGGCGACGCATCGTTGCAAGGCGCGACAGCTGACGATTTCGTGGCGATGCTCAATGAAGCTTTGGCTCGTTACCCAGCTAGCACCATTCTCCTCAAGGTCCACCCTGACGTGGTTGCAGGGCGTAAGTCGGGGCACTTCGATCTGGCTGCAGTAGCAAAGCTCCCGCGGGTGATGGTTCTAACTCAGAACGTTCATCCTGCTGAGCTTTTGCCGCGCATGCGCGCGGTATACGTAATGACTTCGCAGCTAGGCTTCGACGCATTGCTGTGGGGGGTACAGGTACATACCTGGGGCATGCCATTTTATGCCGGATGGGGGCTGACTGATGATCGTCTGCCCGCCCCTTCTCGCCGCTCGCCGATTAGTCTTGCCCAACTGATCCACGCGAGCTTGGTGCGCTACCCACGCTACATCTGTCCTGAACGGGGCGAGCCGAGTACCCCGGAATCTTTGATCAAATGGCTAGGCCTGCAACGCTACCATCGCAGCTTGATGCCAGCATCGATGCAAGTATGCGGTTTCAGCCGCTGGAAAGAGCCATTAGCCAAACTGTTCTTCAACGGCAGTGCGATACGCTTCGTCAAACCCAAGAAGCGTGTGTCTGCGTCGATGCCCGTCATTACTTGGGGCTGCAAACTCGATTTTGAGCTGCTCGGCCACCCCCAAAAGATCCACCGCGTTGAAGACGGTTTTTTGCGCTCTGTCGGCCTAGGCGCTGGTAAAGCTCGGCCACTGTCGTGGGTGATCGATGATATTGGCATTTATTACGACGCCACACGCCCGTCGCGCTTGGAACAAATGCTCGCCAACAATACGTTTGACACCCAGTTATTGATGCGCGCACAAGAGCTGCGCCTGGCGATCTGCAACGCGGGGCTGACCAAATACAACCTGCCGGGCAAGTCCTGGCAACGGCCAACAGATGCGCACAAGGTAATTCTCGTCACCGGGCAAGTCGAGGGTGATGCCTCGATTCGCTTCGGTGGCACAAGCATTCTCAGCAACCTGCAGTTGCTGCGTGCAGTACGCGAACGTAATCCACAGGCCTGGGTGCTGTACAAGCCGCATCCAGAAGTACTGGCAGGTACACGTGCAAGCGGCAGCGACGAAGCGCAAACGGTGCACTGGTGCGACGAAGTCATCGGCGACACTCCCCTGCATCAACTGTTGGCGGTGGTCGATGAGGTGCATGTGCTCACTTCGCAGTCGGGCTTCGAGGCACTGCTTCGTGGAGTGCCGGTTACCACCTATGGCCAGCCATTCTATGCCGGCTGGGGACTGACGATGGACAACGAGCTGGATGCTCAAGTGCGAAGTCGACGCTGTCGAACGTTAACGCTGGATGAACTGGTGGCGGCGACGCTCCTGCTTTATCCCACCTACGTCAGCCGAATCACCAATCGTTTCACCACTGCAGAACAGACCCTTTACGAACTACAACACTGGCATGCATTACCGCAGCCCGGAGCAACTTCCAGATGGCAGGATTTGAAACGACGGTTGAGCAGTTTGCTGGGCAGGAAGCGCCCGGCAGCCTGATTCTCGAGCCGACGCGTCGTCCGCTGCTGGGGATTCCGCGTAATAGCTTTCTGTTTCTACAAGGCGTGAGCTCACCCTTTTTCAATCGTTTGGCCAAAGGCCTTCGTTCGATTGACCAGCGGGTGCACAGCATAAGCTTCAACGTAGGTGACGTGCTCTATGGTTCCGGTTCACGGCAGCGCTGTGGCCAGCAAACAGCTGATTTAGAGGCCTACTATGCGAAGACTTTTGGTGAGCTGAACATCACCGACCTTGTCCTGTTCGGCGACTGCCGCCCGGTACACCGCACGGCGATAAGGCTTGCCCGCCTGCAAGGCATTCGCGTGCACGTCTTCGAGGAAGGCTACTTCCGCCCTTACTGGATCACTCTGGAGCGCGACGGCGTCAACAACAACTCGCGCTTGCCACGGGACCCGGAGTGGTACCGCGAAGTGGGCAAATACATCCCGCGCTACCAAAACGGCAACTCGTTCAAACTGTCGTTCACCGCGCGCGCAGCACATGATGTGATGTATCACACCGGGGGCGCCCTTAACGCCCTTTTCTACCCGAACTACCGAACCCATGCCCCTTTCAACGCCGCAGTGGAATACGCAGGCTTCATTCGCCAAGGCCTGCGGCTGCTCCGCGCCCGCAGCCGCGATGACGCTCTGGTCGCCGATGTCGCCCGTGAGCGCCAGCCCACCTTCCTGCTGCCGCTGCAGTTGGACAGCGACGCGCAGATCCGCGACCACTCGCCGTTCGACAACATGACCCAGGTCATCGAGCACGTGATCGACTCGTTCTCGCTGCACGCCCCGTTCAATGCCCGCCTGCTGGTCAAGAACCATCCGCTGACGCCTGGCCTGGTCAACTACCGGCGCGTCACCGAGGCGCTGGCCCGCGAATACGACGTAGCCGACCGGGTCGAGTTCATGGAAAGCGGGCATATGCCAACCTTGCTCTCGCACATCAATGGCATGATTACCGTCAACAGCACCGCCGGGGCTTCGGCGCTGCTGCACGGGCGCCCGACCATCACCCTGGCCGACCCTATCTACGCCATGCCCGGCCTTACCCACCAAGGCAGCCTGGCTGATTTCTGGCACACACCGGACATGCCGGACATCAAGCTCTTCCATCGCTTCCGCAACACGGTCATCCACACCACCCAGGTCAACGGCGGCTTCTACACCGCCTGCGGCATGGACATGGCCGTGGCCAACTGCCTGGAAGTGCTGATGGCGAAAACCTCAAGAATCGAAAAATACCTATGAGTTCGCATGCCTCACCCCGCTGCATCCTCATCACCGGCGCCACAGGCGGTATCGGTGGCGCGCTGGCGCCTGCCTACGCCGCCCCGGGGGTGACGCTGATCCTGCAAGGCCGGCGCCAGGACCGCCTGGCCGAAATGGCCGAACAATGCCGCGCCCTGGGTGCCCAGGTGCTGCTGGAAGCCCTCGACGTGCGCGACCTGGACGCCCTGCGGGCCATGGTGCGCAGGGTGAGCGAGCAGCATCAGCCCGACCTGGTGCTGGTGGGCGCAGGGCTTAACACCGCCGTGGGCGCCAATGGCGAAGCGGAAGACTGGGAGGACAGCCGCGCCCTGATGGAAGTGAACGTGATGGCCGCCCTGGCCACCGTCGAAGCCGCCCTGCCCGCCATGCGCAGCCGAGGCGACGGGCAGATCGCCCTGTTCAGCTCGCTGGCGGGCTGGCGTGGCTTGCCGGTCACGCCGACCTACAGCGCCAGCAAGGCCGCTATCCGTGTGTACGGCGAGGCCATCCGTGACTGGCTGGCGCCGGAAGGGGTGAAAGTGAATGTGATTGTGCCGGGGTATGTGGAGTCGAAGATGTGCTTCGAAATGCCCGGGCCTAAACCTTTTCTGTGGACCGCCGACAAAGCGGCCAGGCGTATCAAGCGCGGGCTGGCGGCGAACCAGGCGCGTATCAGCTTTCCGTTCCCGCTCAACCTGGGCACCTGGCTGCTGGGGCTTATCCCGCAGTGGCTTTCTTCGATGATCCTGCGTGGGTTGAAGTACAGTGATTGATGTTTCCATGTTGCCGGTCGCTTTGATCGGCCTGGGCTTGACCGTCGCGGTCGAGCGCCTGCTGGTTCCCCGCCCTGCCCTGCGTCGCCCGGCCGATTGCTGGCTGCTGCACGCGGGGCTGTGGTGTGTGGCCTTCGGGCTGTTGTATGCACTGACGGCGCGGCCGTTGTTCAGTGGCGTGAATGTGTTGCTGCTGTGGCTGCTGATCGTGCTGGTAAGCAACGCCAAGTATCACTCGCTGCGCGAGCCGTTTGTGTGTGCAGATTTCGAGTATTTCAGCGATGCAGTGAAGTTCCCGCGGTTGTACTTGCCGTTCTTTGGCTTTGGCAAGGCCGCGCTGCTGGCGGTGGGCTTTCTGGTTTACCTGTGGGCGGGGTTGAGCTTCGAGGTGCCGGGCGCGCGGCTTGAGGCGTTGCTGCCGTTGGCGCTGGGCCTGGGCTTGCTGCGCCTGGGGCATCGGCCTGTGAAGCCGAGTTTTGATGCCGAGCAGGATGTGCGTGGCTGGGGGTTGGCGGCCAGCTTGTGGCGGTACTTCTGGGCGGCGCGGGCGCCGGTGGATAGGGACGGGCTGGGCTCGCCGTTTGCGGGTGGGGCGGCGCCGGCCTCTTCGCAGCCGCCAGTGGCCCAGGCCGGGGCGCTGCCGGACTTGGTCTCGGTGCAGAGCGAGTCGTTCTTCGATGTGCGTGGGCTGTGGCCTGGCGTGCGCCCGCAAGTGCTCGAACAGTACGACCTGCTGGCCAGCCAGGCGCTGGCCCGGGGCAAACTGCAGGTGGCAGCCTGGGGCGCCAATACGGTGCGGACCGAGTTCGCCTACCTGACCGGCATCCCTGCCGACCGGTTGGGCGTGCACCGCTTCAACCCGTACCGGGTGCTGGCCCGCCAAGGCCTGCCCAGTATCGCCTCCAGGCTCAAGGCGCAGGGGTACCGGACCATTTGCATCCACCCGTACGACGGTGGTTTCTATGGCCGCAACAAGGTGTTGCCGGCATTGGGCTTTGATGAATTCATCGATGTGAAGGCGTTCAACGCTTCGCAAAAGGCCGGGCCGTTCATTGGTGATTGCGCCGTGGCAGACAAAATCCGCGCGCTGCTGCAGGCGCCAGGCCGCACACAGCCGCTGTTCATCCATGCGGTCACCATGGAAAACCATGGTCCGTTGCACCTGGAAAGCGTAGCCGCGCACGAGCTGCCGGCCTGGTTCGACCGCCCGCTGCAACCGGGCATGAAAGACCTGGCGCCCTACCTGCGGCACATCGGCAATGCCGACCGCATGCTGGGCATGCTGCGCGACACCTTGCTGGCCCAGCCGAACGAGGCGCTGCTGTGCTTCTTTGGCGACCATGTGCCGATCTTGCCCGAGGTGTACCAGGCTGTTGGTGCGCCCGCAGGTGATACCGACTACCTGGTGTGGTCCAACCGCCGCCAGCCTGGCTGCGGGGCCAGGCCAATGCCGGTGCAGCAGCTTTCCAGCACATTGCTGGGCCATGCCTTGGCGCCGGCAACCCGCCAGGACACGCCCATGGCCAGTGCCGGGGTAGCCTGACAACGTGGTGCATATCGTTTTGGGATCGGACCTGTCGCCGGAGCGTGCCGCCGACCCTGCCTTGGCCCGCTTGCTGACCGAGGGCCGGGGGTCGCTGGCGTTTCTGATTGGCAATACGGCCTGCCGCTATCGCCTGGTGGGGGCGGCTATCCACTGGGACCGTGTGCTGCTGGCCTTCGACGGCGAGCAGGCACTGGGCTTTGCCGCATTCAAGCACGGCCGGCGCGGGCCGTTTGCCTTGCACTGGCGGCCGTTCGTGCGTGAGTTCGGCGTGTTGAGTGGCTGGGTGCGGTTTATTGGGTTCTGCATGAGCGAACTGCGCGAATGGCGCTACCCGTTCTTGCTGTACGGGCTGCGGGTCAGCAAGGCCGCACGCCAGCAAGGCGTGGGCTCGGCGCTGGTGCAGGCGTGCTGCGCGCACGCCGCCGGCCAAGGCTTTACCCAGGTAGAGCTGGAGGTGCCGCTGAGCAATCATCGGGCGCAGCACCTGTACCTGCATAATGGCTTTGCCCTGCGCCGCAAGCGCTGGGTGCCGTTCCCGCCGGTGCGCAACATGTGGCGGGCCGTGTAATGCACAACACACCGCCCTTTGCACCCCACTCGCCCGAAGGTTACTCGCCACCCGATGCCCTGGTAGACGGCACCGGCTGGGTCGGCATCATGTCGCAATGGGTGGCCTGGAAGGTCCTGCACCTGCCGCAGTTCCTCGGCCCGGAAGGCCCGCCCTTCTGGCTGTGGCGCCGTGGCCGCAAGGCGCCCAAGGGGCTCAAGGCCATTGCCGGTATCGGCTACAAGCAGTCGTCGGCCCATGCCCGGGTGCTGTGCCAGCGCTGGGGGCTGCCCTACATTGCGCTGGAAGACGGTTTTTTGCGCTCTTCGTCGCTGGGCATTGAGGGCGATACGCCGATGTCCATGGTGGTCGACCCGGTGGGCATCCACTACCTGGCTGACCGCCCTTCGCTGCTGGAAAACATCCTGCAGCAGCCCGAGGCGCTCAGCGCTTATGAACTGAATTGCGCCCGCGAACTGATTGCCTTGATGCGCAGCAGCGGCATCGGCAAGTACAACAACGCCCAGGACCTGCCCGACGACGACCCGCTGGGCCGCGAGCGGCCGCTGGTGCTGGTGGTGGACCAGACTGCCGGGGATTATTCAATCCCGGGCGGCGGGCTATGCGAAGCCGATTACGTGCGAATGCTGGATGAGGCCCTGGCAGAAAACCCGGATGCCGACGTGCGCGTGCGCATTCACCCGGACTGCCTGGGCGGGCAGAAGCCCAGTTGCCTGCTGGATGCCGCGCGGGCCCGTGGGGTAACGCTGGAGGCGCGACCGGTAGCCTGGGCGTCACTGGCCCGGCGTGCCCGGCGGGTGTACGTGGGGACCAGCCAGGCCGGGCTGGAGGCGTTGATCCAGGGCGTGCCGGTCACCTGCTTCGGGCTGCCGTTCTACGCGGGCTGGGGGCTGACCGATGACCGCATGGCCATTGCTCGCCGGCAGGCACGGCCAGACCTTGTGCAACTGGTGGCGGCGGCCTATGTGCGCTACTGCCGTTATGTCGACCCATTGAGCGGCCAACTGACCGATGCCTTGACCGTTGCCCGCCAGCTGGCCAGCAAGAAAGCCCGCGATGCTGCGTTTGCCGGCCCCACCACGGTACTGGGCGTGAAGCGGCACAAGCAGCACAACATCCGGCGTTTTTTCGCAAGCCGTTGGGGGCAGTTGCGCTTCAGCGTGGACAGCCCGCAACTGATAAGCCAGGTAGCGGCCGAACAGGGCCGCCTGCTGGTATGGGCTGCGCGCGAGCCGGCCGGCCTGGCCGAACGTGCGCGCCAGGCGGGGGTGCCACTGTGGCGGGTCGAGGATGGTTTCTTGCGCTCCTCGGGGTTGGGGGCTACCAACAGCCCGGCGCTGTCACTGGTGCTGGACCGGGGTGGCATTCATTACGATGCGCAGTCTGCCAGCGACCTGGAGCAGCTGTTGCAGCATGGCGAATTCGACGCCCCATGCCTGGCCGAAGCGGCGCGCTTGCGGGCGCAGATCGTTGCCAGCGGCACCAGCAAGTTCAACCTGCGCAGCAATGTGCGCCCGGCCTTGCTGGGGCAGCCGGGGCAACTGCGGGTACTGGTGGTGGGCCAGGTCGAGGATGACGCCTCGGCGCTGTGCAGCGGTGGTGGTGCCGGGTGCAACCTGCGCCTGCTGCAACAGGTGCGCGCGCGGTTGCCGGATGCCTGGATTCTGTACAAGCCGCACCCCGACGTGGAGGCCGGCAAGCGCCGCGGGCACATTGCCCCGGCACAGCTGGTGGGGCTGGCCGATCAGGTACTGGCGGGTGTGGACATCGCCAGCCTGTATGGCCAGGTCGATGCACTGCATACGCTCAGTTCCACCGCCGGTTTCGAGGCCTTGCTGCGCGGGCTGCCGGTGGTCACCTATGGCACACCGTTCTATGCCGGCTGGGGCCTGACCGAGGACCATCAGCCCTTGCCCCGCCGCACCCGGCGTTTAACCCTGGACCAGTTGGTAGCCGGCGCCTTGTTGCGCTATGCGCGCTATGCCGACGTCCAGCAAGACCTGCCCTGCGATGCCTGGCACGCCCTCGCCTGCCTCAGCGCGCCCCACCCGGCGCCGGTGGCCTATCGGCGAGTGGCGCCGTTGCTCAACTATACCCGGACCATGCTCGGCTGTGGCCGACCATTGGCCCCATCAAAGGACTAGATCATGCCTGTTTCGATCAAGGACATCGGCCGTTACGCGGCACTCCCCTGGCATTGCCTGCAGTTGGCTACCCATGCCAAGTCGTTCGAGAACAACCCGGTGCTGGGCAGTGCCCGGCTCAATGCCCTGGGCCTGCATGTGCAGCGTCGTCAGTTGGCGATGGTCATGGCAGGTTACCGTCGCAATGCGCTGGCCTCGCGGCTGGATGCTGGTGAGCGTGCGCATTTTGAGCAGAACGGTTTTGTCATTCGTGAAAACGCCCTGCCTGCCGAGCAGTTTGCGGCCTTGCGCGCCGAACTGGGTGCATTGCGCAGCACCGGCTGGGAAATGCGTCAGGGCCGCGCGGTTACCCGCCGGGTCAGCCTTGACCAGGACGTGCTGGCGCAAAACCCGGCCAGTGCGGCGTTTGTGGCGGACCGTGGGGTGCGCGACCTGATTGCCTATGCGTCGTCCAATACCGGTGGCATTACCTACCAGTTGCAGTCGATCGTGATCGACGCCGCCAATGCCGACCAGGACCCGCAGACCCGCCTGCATGCCGACACCTTCCACCCCACGGCGAAGGCGTGGTTGTTCCTGGACGATGTGGCGGATGACCAAGGGCCGTTCAGTTATGTGCCGGGCTCGCACCGCCTGACGCCGGAGCGTTTGGCCTGGGAGTATCGTCAAAGCCTGGGGGCGGCGCGCTCCGGCGAGCAGATGCACCGTGAGGGTTCATTCCGCATCGACGAGCCCGAGCTGGCGGCCCTCGGTCTGCCGCCGCCCCGTCGCTTTGCGGTGCCAGCCAACACCCTGGTGGTGGCGGACACGTCTGGTTTCCATGCCCGCTGTGCGAGCCATCAGGCCAGCCACCGCGTCGAGATTTATGCCAGCCTGCGGCGTAACCCGTTCATTCCATGGCGCGGGGCGCACCTGTTTGCATTGCCATGGATTGCCAACCACCACATGCGTTGGGATATCCGGTTGAAGCGGTTGATGGGGTTTGGCAAGAAGAGCCATTGGCGGTTTGTGGAGCAGTTGAATGCGTATGAGGCACCGCATATCTGACCCACGCCCAGTCCCCGGCCCGGTGGCTGGACGCAGGCCGTGGTGTAGGAGCGGGTTCACCCGCGAAAGGGCCGGGCCTGCGGGCCAATATCCCAGGCCAATCACTGCCCCTTGGTCGGTGACGCCCATGCCCACCATCTGCGCCGTCATCGGGTTTCACACCCCGGCAGGCTATACATGCTGACAACCGTCACCCACCAGCGCCGCCCGCTGTTTCACAACTTCAACCTGGCCAGGCTGGTGGTCAATCACCTGCGCCAGGCAGACCGGGAAAACAGCTGCGTCACGCTGGCCTGGGTGGTCATGCCCGACCATGTGCATTGGCTGATAGAACTGAAACAGGTGACGCTGGCCACGTTGATGCGCCGCTTCAAATCAAGGTCCAGCCATGCCTTGCACAAGGCTGGTGTAACAGCCACCCCCATCTGGCAGGCGGGCTACTGCGATCGCGCCATGCGCAAGGATGATGACCTGCTCAACACCGCTCGCTACATCATTGCCAACCCGGTCAGGGCCGGCCTGGCACCCAATGTCGGCGAATACCCACACTGGGATGCCATCTGGCTGTAAGCGTGGCCCTCACCCCAGCCGCGCCATCTCCTGCGCCACCACCGCCACGGTATGCCTGATCTGCTCTTCCGTATGCTCGCAAGACACAAAAAACCGCACCCGCGCCGAATGCTCCGGCACCGCCGGGTACAGGATCGGCTGGGCATTGATGCCACGCTCGAACAGGGCGCTGGACAAACGGCCGGCCTTGAACGAACTGCCGGTAATCACCGGGATCACCGCCAACCCGGTACTGGTCGCCGTGTCCAACCCAGCTTCACGCGCCAGGCGCAGGAACAGCTCCCCTCGCGCCTGCACTTGCGCTACCCGCTCGCTGTCTGCAGCCAGCAGCTTCAACGCTGCCAACGCAGAGGCCGTGACCGCCGGCGGCATGCCAACACTGTACAAGAAGCCCGGCGCCAGAAACTTCAGGTGCTCGATCAGTGCCGTGCGGCCCGCAATGTACCCGCCGCAACTGGCCAGGGTCTTGCTCAAGGTCCCCATCCAGATGTCGACGTCATCGCCAGCCAACCCATAGTGCTCGCGAATACCTTTGCCCGTCGCCCCCATCACCCCCAGCGAATGAGCTTCATCCACCATGAGGAAAACCTTGTGCTTATGCTTGAGCTCGACGAACCGGGGTAGCTCGGGGTAGTCGCCGTCCATGCTGTAGATGCCTTCCACCACCACCAGCACCCGCTCGAAGTGCTGGCGTTGCTCGCCCAGCAGGCGGTCCAGTGCCTGCCAGTCGTTGTGGGCAAAACTCAGACGGCGAGCACCGGACAGCTGGATACCCTGCAGCACGCTGTTGTGAATCAGCTCGTCATGCACCACCAGGTCGCGTGGCCCGAACAGGTAACCGATGGTGGTGACGTTGGTGGCGTGGCCGCTGACCATCACCACCGCATCGTCCACCTCGTACAGGCGCGCCAGTTCGCGCTCCAGCTCACGGTGCAGCGGGCGGTCGCCAGAAACCGGGCGGCTGGCCGACACCGAGGTGCCGTAGCGGTCGATCGCCGCCTTGGCCGCTTCGGCCACGGTCGGGTGGCCGGAGTAGCCCAGGTAGTTGTAACTGGCAAAGTTGAGAAACTCGCGCTCGCCAATCTGCGTCTGGGCACCGGCGGTGCCCTGGTGCATACGGAAGAACGGGTTGCTCACGCCCAACTGCATGGCGCTTTGCTGGATTACCCGCAGTTGCTGGTACCCCGGGTGCAGATCAAAGCGATAGTGCGCTTCGGGCACCTTCAGGGCAGCCTGCTGTACCTGCTCCAGGGTGGCGCCCTGCTCGCCCTCGGCAGCCACATGGCGGCGCCGGGCGAGGGCTTGCTGGATCAGGCGTTGCTTGGCATCGCCACCAAGGCCGGTCGGGGTTCTGGCTGTCATCTGGCACTCTTAATCAATCAATCGGTTGGGTGCCGCGTTGCTGTCGGCCAAGGCTGCGTTCAACTGCGCCAACTCTTCGGCACTGTGCTCGCTGCCATGGCGGGCAAGCACATTCTGCGCCAGTTGCTCTTCGCCGCTGCCCGCTTCACCGCGCAGCAGCTCCAGCAAGCGTGCGGCAAGCTTGTCGATGCTGGAGCTGTCACTCAGCTCCATCACCGGCAGGCGAATACCGAAACGCTCCTCCAGCGCCACCACCAACTCGACGCTCATCAACGAATCGAGCCCCATTTCCTGCAGCGGGCGCTGGGCATCCAGGCGTGCTGGCGGCAGGCGCAAAATCTCGCACACCTCGTGCTTGAGCATGTCTACGAAGCGTTCGAGCAGTTCGCCATCGTCAAGCTCCTCCAGCATGCGCTGGATGTCTTCACCGCCACCTTCATCCTCATGATCGCCGCCATAGGCACGGGCCAGTTCGCTGAAGCGCGGCGTAGTGGCGCTCGGCAGGAAGCGCGCCAGGGCCTTGAAGTCCAGTTCCAGCACGCCATGGCCGTTATCACCCTGCAACAGCATGGCCTCGAGCTGTGCCAAGGCGGCCTCGGCCCGCAGCGCCGAGCCCCCCATGCGGCTCTGCAGGGCGTCCTTGATCTGGCTGTTGCGCGCCAGGAAACCGACATCGTCGATGGCGCCCCACAGCACGGCGGTGGCTGCCTGGCCCTGCGCACGACGGTGCCGCGCAAGGGCTTCGAGCCAGTGGTTGGCCGCCACGTAGTTGGCCTGGCCGGGGTTGCCGAACAAGGTGGTGGCCGAGGAGAACATCACGAAGAAGTCCAGCGCCAGGCCCTGGGTCAGCTCATGCAGGTACTGCGCGCCCTTGGCCTTGGGTTCCAGCACGCGACGCAACTGGTCGCCGTCAAGGTTACGGATCAGGCTGTCGTCAATCACCGTCGCGGCATGCACCAGGCCACGCAGTGGCCATGGGCTGGCGCCGATGCGATCGAACACCCCGCGCAGTTGCTCACGGTCGGTGATGTCGCACGCCACGGCCTGCACATCGATACCTTGGGCGTGCCACAACGCCAGCTGCGGTTGGGCCTCTTCACTGGCCGGGCCACGACGGCCCAGCAACACCAGGTGACGGGCACCTTTGTCGATCAGCCACTGCGCAGTTCGCAGGCCAAAGCCACCCAGGCCGCCGGTGACCAGGTAGCTGGCATCGGCGGCAAGCTGCAATGCCCGCACCGGCTGCACGCGGGTGTCGACGGTTTGCTGGATAGGGTTGGCGTACGTCACCACGACTTTGCCAATCTGCCGCGCCTGCTGCATGTAACGGTAGGCTTCGACCACCTGGTTGGCGTCGAACTCGCGGAACGGCAACGGATGCAGGATGCCCTGCTCGAACAGTTCCATCATTTCGGCGAACAGGCGGCGGGTGAGCGCAGGGCGCTCGCTCATCAGCTGGTCAGCGTCGATACCGAAATAGCTGATGTTGTTGCGGAACGGGCGCAAGCCGATACGGGTGTTCTGGTAGAAGTCGCGCTTGCCCAGCTCCAGGAAGCGACCAAACGGCTTCAGCACCTGCAGGTTGCGGTTGATGGCCTCACCGGCCAGCGAATTGAGCACCACGTCCACGCCACGCCCACCGGTCGCCGCCAGCACCTGGTCGGCATAAGCCAGCGAACGGGAGTCGTAGATGTGGCTGACGCCCAGCAGGCGCAGGAAGTCGCGCTTCTCGTCGCTGCCTGCGGTGGCGTGAATTTCTGCGCCCAGCCATTTGGCGATCTGGATGGCAGCAATGCCCACGCCACCGGCAGCGCCGTGGATCAGCACCTTCTCGCCCGGCTCCAGGCGCGCCAGGTGATGCAGCGCGTAGTAAACGGTGAAGAAGGTACTCGGAATGGTCGCCGCCGCCTCGAACGACATCCCTTCGGGGATGCGTGCAACGGCGTTGGCGTTGGTGACCAGGCGGTTGGCGAAGCTGCACGGGCCAAAGCCCACCACACGGTCACCCGGGGCGAAGTCGCCCACTGCCTCGGCGCCTTTGCCCTGCACCACACCGGCAAATTCGAAGCCCAAGGTAGGGCCGGAGAAGCCGTTTTCGATGGCTTCATCCGACAGCAGGCCGAGGGCGAACATCACGTCACGGAAGTTAAGGCCCGTCGCGCGCACCTGAATGTCCAGCTCATCCGCCGCCGGTTGACGCGGCTCACGCACTTCCCAGCGCAGGTTGCGCAGCTGGCCCGGCAGGTCGAAGCCCAGGCACACCCACTGCGCATCGCCCACTGCGCGGCGCGGCTGGTCGGCCAGCACGCGCAGGCGCGGCACGTAGCGACGGCCTTCGGCGTCCAGGGCCAGCTCGGTTTCGCTGTCGGCGTGCAGCAACGCAGGTACCGCCAGCTCGACCGCTGCCGCGTGGGCCAGATCGAGCAGGCGAATACGACAGTTCGGGGATTCGTTGGCCAGGGTACGGCCAAAGCCCCACAACGCCGCGTCGCCGATGGCCGCAACGTCAGCGGCGGTGTCGACGCTGTGCAGGTGCTCGGCAGCGCCACGGCTGAACAGCCAGCACTGCGGGGCGATCGCCAGCGACTCACAGGCCTGCACCAGCGCGGCTGCTTGCATGCAGCGCTCGGCCTGGCCATCGAGGCCTATGCCGCTGTCGAAACCGGCCAGGTGCAGCACATGCTCAGGGGGCTGGGCAAAGGCGCCAAGCTGAGCCGCCAGCGCCTGGGCGTCACCCGGCTGCAACAGGTCAACCTGCTGGCCCTGGGCGCGCAGTTGCTCTGCCAGGCGCAGAGCAGCGCCCTGCCCGGCTTCGGCGAGTACGGCCCAGCGCTGCACGCCCACGGGTGCGGCAGTGTCGGCACCGGCGGGCTTGTCCGCCAGCAACAGGTAGCTACCACAGGCGTTACCCGGCAACGCTTCCAGCGTGCGCAACGCGGTCAGGCCATGCCGCTGCAGCTCATGGCTCCAGAACGCCGGGCCTTGCTGGCGCGACAACGCCTGCTGCGGGCCGGCCAGCCACCAGTCTGGCTGGGCACCGAAGACGAAATCGGCCCAGCGCGCCGGGTACTGCCCAAGCAGCGCCAACTGGCCGTGCGGGTTGAGCCGGCCACTGGCCAGGCGCAGGGCGTCACCCACGGTACCAAGGGGGCCAAAGTCGGTAGGCACCAGCACCCAGTCGAACGTACCGGCGTCGGCCAGTTGCTCCAGGCCAAGCACCTCCAGCGCCGGGCAATCGTCACGCAGACGCTGCTCAAGCTCAGGCTCGGCGACGCAGTAGGCATAATCGAGGCGATCGAAATCCAGGCCGGCGTACAACAGCTCGGCAAACGAAGCGCCACCGAAGCCGAATTCCAGTACACGCAGGCGCTGGCCGGGCGGCAGTTGCGCCAGGCGCGCGGCCAAGGTCTGGCCAATGCCGCTGAGCAGGTGCTGCTGCCCTGCCGCACCCAGCACCAGGCGCGCCAGGCTGGCACCGCTGGTTTCGCGCGGTTGCAGGGTGTCGAAGGCCTGGCTGCCATCCAGCAACGCCGACAGATGCCGGCCGATACGGCCTACGGAATGGATAATCTGGAAGTACTCGGGGTAGCTCTTGAACAGCTCTTGCCAGATAGCCTGCGAGGTCGGGCGCTCGCCCTGGTCGACCAGTTGCCAGCTGCCGTCCGCGCTACGCTGCAGGCTGCCGTCGTGCTCGGCATGGCGCAACAGCATCGCCAGGAAGTCGCCCTGGCCCTGCGACCACTGCGCGACCTGCTCGGCACTGATGCGGCCGCCGGCCTGCTCCACCGCATCGAGGACAAAGCTGTTGCACAGCACATCCAGCAGTGGCTCCACTTCATTCAGGTAACGCACCTGTGCCGGCTCGTCGGCCAGGCACTGCAAGGCCTCGACCAGCGGCGAGCAGGCCACGGAGTTACGCTGCACAGGCACAACCGCGCCTGGCGCGGCCTGCCCCACATGGCCCATACGCTTGATGTCGCCACTGCGGTCGTACTGCAGGCGCACGGCACGCATGCGCGCATCCTTGATCGCCAGCACGGCAGCGCCGCTGGCATCGAACAGGGTGAAGTCGACCAGCAGCGAATGCGCGGTGCGCTTGCGCTGACGCACCTCGGCCAGCACCGGCACACCGCCGGCATTGGTAAAGGCAATGCGCCCAAGCTTGACGGGGATGAACGCCAGGCCATCGTCATGCCCCTGGCGGCTGGCCAGCAGCTCGGTAATCAGCTGGAAGGCACCATCCAGCAAAGCCGGGTGCAGGTGCAGGCTGGCCAGTTCGTGTTCGATGGCAGCAGGCACGACCAACTGAGCCAACACGCGCTCCCCTTCCACCCAGGCTGCGGCCACGGTCTGGTAAGCGGGGCCGTAGTTCAGGCCAACCGCGCAGGTCATTGCCAGGTGCTGCTCGCCGGTGAAGTCTGCCGGGCGGGCTGGCAACGCCGGTGCCCGGGTGTCCAGCAGCACACCGCGCGCTTCGCCCGGCAAGCGTGCGACCACGTGCTGTACCCAGTCTTCGCGTTGCATCAACGTGCGCGAGCTGATGCGCAATGTGCCATCGGCCTCTTCCACCTGCACGCGCACTTTCTTGCTGACCTCGCTGCTCAGCAGCAGAGGGTTGTGGATTTCCAGCTCTTCGATATCGACGAACTCGCCCGGTTGGTGCAGTTGCGCCACGGCCAGGGCCAGCTCGGTAAAGCCTGCACCCGGGAACAGTACCGACTCACCCACCTTGTGGTCGGCCAGGGTCGGGTACTGCTGGGTATCCAGGCGGTTTTCCCAGGTCAGCGCCTGGTCCGTTACCGGGTAACCCAGCAACGGGTGCACGCGCTCGTGGCTCAGCGGGCCATAGGCCTCGGCAGTGACCGGCAAGCTGAAATGGTCGTGCTGCCAGGCATAGTTAGGCAGGCGCAGCGGGCGCCCGGTCACCGGGAAGCGTGCCTGCCACTGTGGCTCGACGGCGGCAATCTGCAGGCGGGCTACGGTACGTTCCAGCAGCAGCGGGCTGTGGTCGTTGCGCTTGAGGGTGCCAATCACCTGCCCCGGTTGTTCGCACTCAACCAGCACATCGTTGACGTAGCTGCGCAGGATCGCATGCGGGCCCACTTCGACGAACAGGTTAAGGCCATTGCGCACCAAGGCAGCCAGCGCGCCCTGGAACAGCACCGGGAAGCGAATGTTCTGCCACCAGTACTGGCTGTCCAGGCGTTCGCCGTTCAACTGGCCACCGACGACAGTGGAGTAGAAGGGGATCTTCGTAGCCTGCGGGCGGATATGCGCGAGGTCGTCGATAACCGCTTGCTTGATCGGGTCCATGGCCGGCGAGTGGAAGGCGTAGTCCAGGTCCAGGCGACGGGCGAATACCTGGCGCTCTTCCAGGGCCGCCTCCAGCAGTGCCAGGGCGTCAACCTCACCGGCCACAGTGGCGCCGCGGGCGCTGTTCTCGCCCGCCACCACCAGGCGGCCATCCAGTTTCAGTTTGGCAATGAGTTGCGCCGTGGCCTCACCCGAGAGGCCGACCGCCGTCATCTTCCCGGTACCACGGGTCAGGCCCTGCAGGCGGCTGCGGTGGTAGATGACCTGGGTGGCGTCCTCCAGGCTCAACGCGCCGCTGGCCCAGGCCGCCGCCACTTCACCCACACTGTGGCCGATCACCGCCACCGGGTGGATGCCTTCGGCAGCCAGCACTTTGGTAACCGCCACTTGCAGGGCAAACAGCGCAGGCTGGGCGATTTCGGTACGTGCATAACGGCCTTCGCCGTTGTCACCCAGCAGCTCGGCGCGCAGCGAGTAGCCCGCCAAGGGCTGGAACAACGCGTCCACTTCATCCACGGCGGCAGCGAACAGCGGCTGGTCGAGCATCGCCCGGCCCATGCCCTGCCATTGCGAGCCGTTGCCGGAATAGACAAATACCGGTGCCGAGGCGCCGTCCAGGGCCTGGCCGGCCTCCAGCACTGCGCTCAGTTCGCTGAGGGTCGGGTCCTGGGCATAGTCGTCCAGCGCCTGGGCGGCTTCGGCCGCGTTGTCGCAAACCAGCAGCAGGCGGTGGCTGTGTGCATCACGGCGGAACATCGCCTGGTAGGCCACATCGTAATAGTCGGCCTGAGGCTGCCCGGCCAGGTAGGTGGCAAAGCGCTCTGCGGTTGCGCGCAGGCCTTGTTCGCTCTTGGCACTGAGCAGTAACGGCACGCGCCGGGCGCTGCCCGCTTGCGCTGCCGGCGCCTGTGGCTCGGGGCTTTGCAGGATGACATGGGCGTTGGCGCCGCCAAAGCCGAACGAGTTCACCCCTACGGTCAACTGGCCTTCGGCCTTCAGCGGCAGGGGCTCGGTGACCACCTGCAGGTTGAGGTCGGCGAACGCGATATTCGGGTTGAGCGCCTGCACGCCAATGGTAGCGGGCACGGTGCGCTCGGCCAGGCAGTTCAGTGCCTTCATCAGGCCGGCCACGCCAGAGGCGGCTTCAAGGTGCCCGAGGTTGCTCTTCACCGAGCCGATTGGCAGCGGGTTGCCGGCGCCGCGCGCCTGGCCCAGTGCCTCGCCGATGGCGCGGGTTTCGATCGGGTCTCCCACGGCGGTACCGGTACCGTGGGCTTCCAGGTAGTCCAATTGCTCGGGGGCGATGCCGGCCTGGGCGTAAGCGCGCTTGAGCAACGCCGCCTGGGCCTCGGCATTGGGCAGGGTCAGGCTGGACTTGCGCCCGTCGGTGTTCACCGCACTGGCCGCCACCACCGCCAAAATGGTGTTTCCGTCGGCCACTGCCTGGTCGTAGTCCTTGAGCAGGAACAACCCGCCGCCTTCGGAGCGGGCGTAACCGTCGCCGTTTTCGTCGAACGACTGGCAGCGCCCGGTGCGCGACAGCATGGTCGCCTTGGCGAAGATCATGAAGCCGAACGGGTGCATGTGCAGGCTGATACCGCCCGTCACGGCTTGGTCGACATCACCGCTGAGGATGGCCTGGCACGCCTGGTGGAAGGCCACCAGCGACGACGAGCAGGCGGTGTCGATGGCCATGCTCGGGCCACGCAGGTCGTAGAAGAACGACAGGCGGTTGGCCGCGATACTCATGGTGTTGCCGGTCGCCGTGGCGCCATCGATGGCCGACAGGTCCTCGAGCAGGCGGTAGGACTGCTCGACACCGGCGATGCCCAGGTACACGCCGCAGTTGCTGCCACGCAGGCTGGACGGCTTGACCCCGGCGTTTTCGAAGGTTTCCCAGCACATTTCCAGCAGCATGCGCTGCTGCGGGTCCATCATCGCGGCTTCACGCGGCGAGATGCTGAAGAAGCCAGCGTCGAAAGCGCTGATATCACCCAGGGTGCCTGAGGCGAAGGTGTAGCTGGTTGCAGGGCTGGCCTTGTCCGGGTGCTGGAACTCGCGTTTGTTCCAACGCGACGGGTCAACCTGGGTCACCAGGTCGCGGCCCTCCATCAGGTTTTGCCAGAAGCCTGCATTGGAAGAGCCAGGAAAACGGTACGCACAACCAACAATTGCAACCTTTCTACGCTTGATCAAAACCTATTCCTTCAAATCTCATCGGGCACCGTCCCATCCGTCGGACAGCCGGCATGCCTGGCCTGGCCACGAAACTGGCCATTCGTTATATGTCACTGATGATTGTCTGGGTACCTGAAACTGCCATGCACGCAGGGGGCGCAAGACTCATGGTCTGGAACTGGCGTGGGAATGTTCAGATTTGTGTATGCGGATGATACGCGGGTTGCCGGGGTGGGAAAACCCTGGGGTGAGGGATGGTTCACGTATCGGCGTAGGAGCGGGTTTACCCGCGAATACGGTGGCGCCGGCAACGATGAACGGCGGGTGAGAACTGGCCAGCAGGGCCCAGTCCCTTCGCGGGTTGAGCCGCCCGTGGATTGGCGGCTGCGCCCCACCGAGGTTGTTACCTCAATAAACCGTGCCTTGAATCAAACGCAGCAGATACTGGCCATAACCGTTCTTGGCCAGCGGTGCTGCCAGCGTTTCCAACTGTTGGGCATCGATCCACCCCTGCCGGAATGCCACCTCTTCCGGGCATGCAACCTTCAGCCCTTGCCGCCGCTCGATCGTCGCGATATACCCGCTTGCCTCAAGCAACGAGTCATGCGTCCCGGTATCCAGCCAGGCATACCCGCGCCCCATGATCTCTACCGACAAACGGTGCTGCTCCAGGTACGCGCGGTTCACGTCGGTAATCTCCAGCTCACCACGCGCGGATGGCCGAATGCTTTTGGCAATCTCGATCACGTCGTTGTCGTAGAAGTACAACCCGGTCACGGCATAGTTGGACTTGGGTTTGGCCGGTTTCTCTTCCAGGCTGATGGCATTACCTTGCCCGTCGAATTCGACCACGCCATAACGCTCGGGGTCTTGCACGTGATAGGCGAACACACTGGCGCTGCCCTGGCGGTCCATCGCGTTGCGCAGCAACTGCTGGAAGTCGTGGCCGTAATAGATGTTGTCACCCAGCACCAGCGCGGTGGGGGCGTTGCCGAGGAAGTCTTCGCCAATCAGGAACGCCTGGGCCAGGCCGTCCGGAGATGGCTGCACGGCGTAGGTGATGTTGATGCCCCAGCGGTGGCCGTTGCCCAGCAACTGCTCGAAGCGCGGGGTGTCTTGCGGGGTGGAGATGATCAGGATGTCATGAATGCCCGCCAGCATCAGTGTGGTCAGCGGGTAATAGATCATCGGCTTGTCGTACACCGGCAGCAGTTGCTTGGAAATTGCCAGGGTCGCCGGGTGCAGGCGGGTACCCGACCCACCCGCCAGAATGATGCCTTTACGCTTCATAGTGGTCCTTTCTCGTGGATTTCCGTCAGCATGCGAGCCACACCCAGGCGCCAGTCTGGCAGGGTCAGGGCAAAGGCCTTCTGCAGTTTATGGGTATCGAGACGCGAGTTGGCCGGCCGCATGGCCGCCGTCGGGTAGGCCTCCGTGGTCAAGGGGGTGACGTGTTCGGCATGAGCTTTCAGCGGCACGCCATGGACCGCCGCTTGCTCCAGTACGTAACGGGCATAGCCGCACCAGGTGGTTTCACCCTCAGCGGCCAGGTGGTACAGGCCAGCCAGGGATGGGTTGCGGCGCGTGGCGACAATGGCGTGGGCGGTGATGTCGGCGATCAGTTCTGCCCCCGTCGGGGCACCGTGCTGGTCATCGATCACGCCCAGGCTGTCACGCTCCGCAGCCAGGCGCAGCATGGTTTTGGCGAAATTGTTGCCGCGTGCGGCATACACCCAGCAGGTGCGGAAAATCAGGTGCTGGCAACCGGCAGCCTGGATCGCTTGCTCGCCGGCCAGCTTGCTGGCGCCATAGGTATTCAGTGGGTCAACGGCATCGTCTTCGCGCCAGGGCTGGGTGCCCTGCCCCGGGAACACATAGTCGGTAGAGTAATGTACCAGTAGCGCGCCACATTCGGCGGCAGCGCGGGCCAGCACGCCGACGGCGTCGGCGTTTACCTTGAAGGCTTGCTCACGGTCACTCTCGGCCTTGTCCACGGCAGTGTAGGCCGCCGCATTGACGATGACATCGGGGGCATAGACACGGACAGTTTCGGCCAGGCCCGGCAAGTTGGCCAGGTCGCCACAGTACGCCTGGCTGCGAGCGTTCAGCGCCAGCAACTGCCCCAGTGGGGCCAGGCTGCGTTGCAGTTCCCATCCTACCTGACCGTCCTTACCCAGCAGCAGCACCTTCATGCAGAACGCCCTGCGTAGTTTTTTTCTACCCAGTCGCGGTAACTGCCAGACTGCACGTTCTGCACCCAGTCCTGGTTGTCGAGGTACCAGGTCACGGTTTTGCGGATGCCGGTTTCGAACGTTTCCGCAGGCTTCCAGCCAAGCTCCTGCTCCAGCTTGCGGGCATCGATGGCGTAACGGCGGTCGTGACCTGGACGGTCGCTTACATAGGTGATCTGTTCGGCGTAGGGCTTGCCGTCGGCGCGTGGGCGCAGTTCGTCCAGCAGCGCGCATACGCGGTTGACGATGTCCAGGTTGGGCTTTTCATTCCAACCGCCGACGTTGTAAACCTCACCAGCTTTGCCGGCCTCCAGTACGCGGCGGATGGCGCTGCAGTGGTCCTTTACGTACAACCAGTCGCGAATCTGCTGACCGTCGCCATACACCGGCAGCGGCTTGCCGGCCAGGGCGTTGACGATCATCAGCGGGATGAGCTTTTCCGGGAAGTGATAAGGGCCGTAATTGTTCGAGCAATTGGTGGTCAGCACCGGCAGGCCGTAGGTGTGGTAGTACGAACGCACCAAGTGGTCGCTGGCAGCCTTGCTGGCCGAGTACGGGCTGTTAGGCTGGTACTGGTGGGTTTCAGTGAAAGCCGGTTCGTCGGCAGTCAGAGAGCCATAGACTTCGTCGGTAGACACATGCAGGAAGCGGAATGCCTGCCGCGCCGGCTCATCAAGGCCGCCCCAGTATGCACGCGCGGCTTCCAGCAACTGGAACGTGCCGACGACGTTGGTTTCGATGAAGGCTTGCGGGCCATGGATCGAGCGGTCGACGTGGGACTCGGCGGCAAAGTTGATGATGGCACGGGGCTGATGGGCATTCAGTAATTCCGCGACCAGCCGGCTATCGGCAATGTCGCCGTGCACGAAGATATGGCGCTTGTCGCCCTGCAGGCTGCTCAGGGTCTGCAGGTTGCCTGCATAGGTGAGTTTGTCCAGGTTGACCACGGGTTCGTCATAGCCGGCCAGCCAGTCCAAAACGAAGTTCGCCCCGATAAAGCCTGCACCGCCGGTTACCAAAATGGTCATGTTTGTCTGCTTCCGTTGTCAGGGTCTGCGCTTCCACTTTCAGGATTCTAGCCTGTCGGCGGTTGATTCGAGAGCGAAGACGATGGCAACGTGATATTCAGGCTGGAATGGCGGAGATACAGGGGCCGCGCTGCGGCCCTGTGGAAGCAGGATTACCTGCAAAGCAAGGTCAAGGCTCCAGGCGCCGCTGCTGGTAAATCCAGTCGACAATCTCGCCTTCCGGCGAATAGCCGCTCACGGTTTCACGCAGCAACTGCCGTACCCGCACAAAGTCATCAACCGCCGCTGCCGCCATCAGCTGCCGCAGGAACTCCTTGAGCGTATCCCAGGGCAGGAAGTCTTCGTTGGCACTCATGATCATCGGGTGACGGGTCGCAATGACGTTATCGCCAATCAGCAACTCTTCATACAGCTTTTCCCCCGGGCGCAACCCGGTGAACTCGATGGCAATATCACCCATCGGGTTACGCTCGGAGCGCACACTGAAGCCAGACAGGTGAATCATCTTCTCGGCCAGTTCCACAATTTTCACCGGCTCGCCCATGTCCAGCACGAACACATCGCCCCCCTTGCCCATGGAGCCGGCCTGAATTACCAGCTGCGCGGCCTCGGGAATGGTCATGAAGTAGCGGGTGATCTTGGGGTGGGTGACGGTGAGCGGGCCGCCCGCCTTGATCTGCTTGTGGAACAGCGGAATCACCGACCCCGATGAGCCCAGCACGTTACCGAAGCGCACCATGGTGAAGCGGGTCTTGTTCACCTGTGAAACGTTGCTGCTGTCGCCAAACAGCACCGGCGCCACTTCGCGGCTCAGCGCCTGCAGGGTCATCTCGGCCAGGCGTTTGGTGCTGCCCATCACATTGGTCGGGCGCACGGCCTTGTCGGTGGAAATCAGCACGAAGTTGGCAACCCCAGCCTGCAACGCGGCCTGGGCAGTGTGCAGTGTGCCGATGACATTATTCATCAGGCCTTCGGTGATGTTGTGCTCCACCATCGGCACGTGCTTATAGGCGGCTGCGTGATAGACAGTGTCGACGTGCCAGGTGCGCATGATGTCCAGAAGCTGGGACTGGTTGCGCACCGAGCCCAGGATGGGTATCAGGCTGACCGTAAGGGATTCACGGGCAACGCGCTGCTCCAGCTCGGAGAGGATGCTGTAGAGGTTGAATTCACTGTGGTCGAACAACAGCAGGGTTTTTGGCCCCTGGCCCAATATCTGCCGGCACAGTTCCGAGCCGATGGAGCCGCCGGCACCGGTTACCAGTACGATCTGATCGACGATGCAGCGCTCCAGCAGGTCAGCCTGTGCCGGGACGGCATCGCGACCCAATAGGTCGGCAATATCTACTTCCTGGATGTCGTCCACCTTTACTTTACCGCTGGCCAGGTCCAGGAAGCTGGGAATACTGCGCACGTGCAGCGGGTAGCCTTCAAGGAAGTTAAGGATTTCGCGACGGCGAGTGCGGGTAGAGGACGGTATGGCTAGCAGGATTTCCTGCGCTCCCGTGGCATCGATCATGTCCTGTAATTGGTCGGGGCGGTAGACCTGCAAGCCGGCAATCACCCGGTCGGTGATGCTGGGGTCATCGTCGATGAAGGCAACCGGGCGCAGGGCCTTGTCAGACCGCAGGGCGGCAGCAAGCTGATTGCCAGCACCACCGGCGCCGTAGATGGCCACCCGCGGCAGGCCATCGCCACGGCCATTACTGGCAAAAGGTACGTGCTGCACAGCCGCGGCGAACCAGTCACCCAAGAAATACTGCCGCATGGCCAGGCGAAGACCGCCGATCATGATCAGGCTCAACCACCAGTAATTGAAGGTGATGGACCGTGGCACAACATTCTGGTGGTTGCTAGCCCAGTAGATGATGAAGCCGAGAATGAGCGCCGAGAGTGTCACGGCCTTGATGATGGCGATCAAGGCGTCGTTACCGAAATATCTCATCACCGCACGGTACAAACCGAAGCGAATGAACAACGGAATAGACACCAACGGAGCAGTGAGGAACAGCCACGCATGGTCGATTATGGGGTTAGCCATCTCTTCAATGCCTAGACGGACCACAAAAGCGAGCCAGAGCGCCACCCATATCAGCAGCACATCAGTAGACAATTGCAGCATCCGTTTCTGGCGCCGCGTAAGCTGTAGAAGCCAACTGCGCATCTTGTTATCGCCTCCTGGTCTCATAGATAGTCAGGCCTCCCGCCGTCCGGCGTTAAACTTTGCCGCCAGTACACATAGCGGCGCATAGGCGATCAGTAGACCGCCAGCTCCGTTAAGAAGCCCCGATCCCACCAGTAACGCGAGTGGTGTCAGCCAGAATACATTGATCAACAGCACAGTGAGAGTGACTACTCTGTGGCTTTTGTAGTGCCTGGCCGCATACTGATAGCCGTGGCTGCGATGTGCCTCGTGGACCTTCTCCCCACGCAGGAGCCTTCGAATCAGGGTCCAGGTTGCATCAACAACGAATACTCCTAGCAGTATTAGCCAACTCCAGAAAAAAGCAGGCGAAATCCAAGCAGCCTGCAGGGCCAGTAGCCCCATCATGATCCCGAGGAAACCACTGCCGGCATCGCCCATGAAAATCTTTGCTGGAGGGAAGTTCCAGATCCAGAAACCTGCCACTGCGGCCAGCAACAAGCCGCTAAGCCACAGTTGCGATGCCTGTCCGCCCAGCCAACAGAGCAATGCGCCACCGATGCATGCCGTCACGGCCTGGCCACTGGCCAAGCCATCAATTCCATCCATGAAATTGTTCAAATTGAGTAACCAGACCAGATACACGGTCGCAAGAACATTTCCCACCCATCCCAGATCTAAAACCGTTCCAAAGAGCTCGAGGGGGGGAGCACCAGCCATCCAGAACAAGCCCCAGGCCGCGGCAGAAAAATGCCCGAGCAATCGCCAGCGTGCAGGCACATGACCATGGTCATCAAGAAACCCTATCAGTGCTGCGGTCAGACCTGCCCCGAAAAGCCCTACTGCCAGAGCGCCAGGCAAAACTCCCACGATTCCGAGTACTACCAACCCTAAAAGGAACGACAACACAATAGCAACGCCACCACCACGAGGCGTGGGCACGGTGTGGGAACTGCGTGCATTCGGCACATCTATCATGCTCGCCGAGAGCGCATAGCGACGAAGGGCGGCGGTCAGAAAATATGAAAGAACTGCGGTAATGGGTAATAGCAACCAAAGGCTCATTTGGATTCCTGCTCACGATAGGCTTTGACAGTTCGCTTCAATTCATCAGATACCGAAGACTGCGGCTGCCAACCGAGCAACCGTCTGTTTTTTTCAATGTCTATCGTCAGCGAGCCACACAGTCGGCGAAATTCTGCCTTTTTCCCAACCAACGCCGCCAGACCCATCAAAAGTGACACCGGGAAAGGTATCAAACGGGACGATTTACCTAGCGCGCCTGCTACTTTCGATAACAGAGCTGGCGTCGACAGATCCTGGCCATCTGACACCAGAAATATCTGGTTTCCAGCATTTGGGTGTTCAATGCAATGAATCAGGAAGGAAATAAGGTTACTCAAGCCCACCAGGCTTCTGCTGTTGTGCACTGACGCCAAAGGCAACGGTATACCTCGATCCATCCATTTGACCATCTTAAGGAAATTCGCCTTGACCCCTGGACCGTAGATCAGTGGCGGTCGAACAATCACGACATCCATTGCGCTCTCGGCTGCCAAGGCCAGCAAACCCTGCTCAGCCTCCCACTTGGATATACCGTAGGGATCAGTAGGTGAACAGTTGTCCTGCGCATTGAAAGGAGCTTCGCTCGTTTCCTCACCATTAACCTTGATGGAGCTCAAGTAGATAAATCGACGGACACCAGCACTCGCGGCCTGGCGGGCGAGTGCAAGCGTTCCATCAACATTCACGCGACGAAAAGCAGCCAAGGGATCGTTCGTAGTTTCAGTCATTACGTGAACACGCGCCGCGCAATGTACGACTACATCAATCTTTTCCAGCGCAGCCTTCCAATCAGTCTCGCCGTTGATAGAAGGCACACATACCGCGTCTACCAGAGTGCTGATCGCTTCAGGCCTCTCACGGTACTGTGCGACTACATCAAAACGCCCCGCCTCTATAAGCCCGTTCAACAGCGCGCGCCCCACAAAACCGGTGGATCCCGTCACCAGAATGCGCTCACCGGCTGACAGCTCTGCTGAATGACTCACTTGTAAAATCCTTCATACTGTTGGATTAAAAGCGCTGAGCAGTGCCTAGAATCGAAGTCCCTTCTCGCGCGCTCTCTTGCCTTTGTGGACATGCTAATCAGCCGCTGGGGGTGCGACAGTAGAGCATCAATCGCATCGGATAAAGCCCCGGGGTTACGGACAGGCACCAATAGCCCGGTTTCGCCATTGACGACAGCATCATTGAGGCCATAGATATCCGTTCCAACTGTTGGAAGGCCCATCGCTGCCGCTTCGATCACTACCGTACCGAACCCTTCCCGGTAGCTTGGCAAACAGAGCAAATCGGCCGCTGCCATAAATTTTTCAGGCGCTTCCTGTAGGCCCAGCACCTTTACATAAGCGGTCCCCGCTGCAAAATGAGACTCGACAACCTCTCGCCCTTCAGCCTCATAAGGCCCGACCAGCACGAGAAAAAGGTCAGCATGCAGTGCCCTCAGCGTGGTGAAAGCCTCCATGAGTTCACCTATACCCTTTTCAGGAGTGACCCTCCCAACAAAGAGAAGAACTTTGGCATCCTGAGGAATTTCGAGTTCGTTTCTGGTCTGCGCAATCACCTCCGGTGAAAAACGCTGACAGTCAAATCGCTCCATATCAACACCCGCCAGTGAACCGAAGCCAATCACTGACACTTTCTCTTGTGGAATCACACCTTCTTGAACGAGAAACTCTCGCTGACTGACACTGTCGGCGAAGTTGTGGGTATTTAATCTGGCGATTAGCGCGTCGCAAAATTTTAGCAGGTGCTTTTTGAACCCTTTCATGGTTACCCAAGGCTGGCCTGTGAAGGTGTGCAAACGTATCTTGACACCTGCGATCCGCCCAGCAATAGCCGCTAGCAGTCCTGCTTTAGGCGTCGTGGAGTGAACGATGTCATAACCCTGCTTCCTGAACAAGATGATAAGCTTTATCAGGCTCCGCAAATCCTTCAGCGGGCTGATTTCACGGGCTATCTCGACAGGTATAAAATTCAGATCCTTCCTTGACTGAAGCACTCCACTCATGTCGTCGTTACTGGCGATCACGTCGACCTCTGCTCCCGCTTCATTTAGCGCTCGCAATTGAGCGCTAAGCTGCGTAACCACAAAAAACGGGACAGTAGAAATCCGTGCTACCCGCAAACCCTTAATTGACATACTGTTAGATTCCAATGCGCCAGTCACAGATAAAATTACCCAATAGCCTTCAATTCATAATTCCATTATTTTTGGATCACTTCACATATATGCAAGGGGACGCTGTATTTAGGCGTAAAATTCAAATCGTTGCGTATTTTATCCGCAGGATAAGAAGTTTTATTTACTAGGGCATCTACTCGACTTTGTGTTAACGGCAAACGCATCATGTTCCCAGCAAGCCAAACAGCCACTCTGACTAGCCACTCCGGCAACCACCATTGCGGCGCTTGAACACCTTGACAATCTGCAAGTGCCTCGACCACGTCCCTCAGCCTGCAATCATTGGATAAGTTGTAGATTTGCCTCGCTGCACGTGGCTCACTCGAACAACAGGCAAGGGCTGCTGCAACGTCATTCGCATGAATGTAAGTGGCAATCGCTTCTTCGCGCCCAACGTAGAAGAACATCTTTTTACAAATGATCCTGGCCAACTGACGAATGGAACCATTGGGCATGTCACAAGCAAACACATTGGACGGTCGAAGTATTACCCAGTCACCCGAGTCTCCCTGCAATGCAGCATGAGACATGATCAGCTTGTCCGCATCGGTCTTGGTAATCTCGTACATTCCTTGAGGATTAGGTGCGGACTGCTCGGTGACCACTCGTCTTTTGCCCGCCGCTGGACCATACGCGCCAACACTGCTCAATTGCACCCAGCGAACGTGAGGCGCTCCCCGGCCCCTGCGGCCAAGAGCATCGAGTAGGCGCTTCACCGCGCTGACATGCAAAGCGGGCATTAATTGCTCATTCTTGATTTCACCCGCACAATTGATGATCACATCACAGCCATCTACAAGACGTTCAACGTCCAGCGTATCACTCGTGAGATCACCCACTAGCACTTCCAGTTTTTCACTGGATGCTTTCCCGGGCTTACGGGTCAACATTCGAATCGAGTGCGCTTGCTCGGCGAGGACCGTCATCAAGCGCCCCCCAATGAAGCCATTTGCGCCCAATACTAGGATTTTCAAGTTCCCGCTCCTATCACAACCTTGCGACACCAACTTACAGGCCGCCGAGTGCATCCAGTAAATGATAAGGCAAAAAAGGGCTAGGACCCTGCCCCATTTCCTGGAGATAGTTCCTATAACTAGCCACCATTGACAAGACCCCAACTGCCGATAGCCCTATTTTTATCGCCCAGTCCAAGGAGCGCTCATTATCGTTATACGCCACCAGAACAGCTAACGGCAGCGAGAACGACAACAAATCGAGAAATCGCAACCCAGCATAACTAATGCTTGCTAACACAAAAAATGCGATTGTCAAAACAGTAGTAAGAATCACTAATTTCATTTTGTCGCTGCGCGGCATGCGCGAAGCCGCAACCGCCATGAGCATGACTGCAATGACCACCACCTTACTCATGCCAGAAAACTTTCCAGGCGATGAAACTGAACTGTAAGCACTGAGCTTCATCAGGAAGTAATCACTTTTAAGGATCAGCAGTAACGCCACGCACACTGCAAAACCAAGGACGGCGATCGCACTGCTCCAGCGCGCCCACGGGACGCGCAACATCATCAGATAGGCGACGTTAAAAATCGAGGAGTAATGAAACCCCAAAGCGATCAACGAAAAACCTACTCGTCTTGAGTAACGAATCCGTCGAGCATATTGGAATGCTAAAAGCAAAAATACACTGGCCAAACCTAACCGCAATGTGTTCATGCTGTATTGATAAATAAAGGAAGGCAAGAAACAGGACAACAAAAAAAATCGCTCATTTCCATTGGAACGTAACAAATAATAAAAAAGAACAATAAATAGCAAAAGACCAAATAATCTCACTGCGCCAACAGAAGAGCCTGTAACGCCCATGAAAATCCAGCCCAGGAAAGTAAAGGCAGGCTCAATCCCTCCCGCCAAAGGATCCAAGGTAGACAAACCCAACAACCACTCATAGGTGTTAGTATCCGTACCAACAGCACCGCGCAATACAGCCACTATCGCAACAAACAAAATCACCAAAGCCACAGGAATGCGGCTCCTGTTCTTGGTAATTTCAGAAGCAACTAGCGCCAACAGCATCATTGCCCAGCCGAAGATATAGATCATTAACGTCTTCGCACATATGAGTTTACGACACGCCGGGCAAACTTCAGCATCGACCACGACACGGCCAACAAAAATGGCAGGATTCCAATTCTCTTTTCCCGCAACAGTGCGCCATGAACACCTAATTCACCCAACTCCATAGACCATAACTGCCCGCTCAAACCAGAATCCCCATAAACAGGCTTAAAGGTCTTGACCAACGGAAAATCCATATTGCAACACACACCACCCTTAAAAAGGATATCAGACCAGAGCTGATAATCCTCACAGTAGCGCTTCCCTTGTTTAAATCGACTTTTCACGCCATGCTGCAGCATTACCGACGATGTAGTAAAGCGATTAGAAAACAGTAGCTGTCGCTTTGTTACCTGAGTACAACTCACATCCTCTATAGCCGGCTCTCGCTGCATCCCCGAAGCAAATTTTTGTCCTAACAAAGTTACTTCGGGGTGCTGCTCAAGCCAGTTGTACTGAAGTTCTACTTTTCGAGCATGCCAACAATCATCAGAGTCTAAGAAGGCCACATACTTGCCGCTCGCCTGTGCCCAGCCTGCATTGCGTGCGTTCCCTGGCCCACCATTCCGAGGCAGTTTAATCACTTTTATCCAACCTGCCGGGTATTTTTGCTGCTCGGCATACAGTTGTTCAAGCGTATCATCTGGGCTACAGTCATCAACCAAAATTACTTCGATCGGTCTTAGGGTTTGCGTAAACACCGATTCGACCGCACGCGAAATTGATGCTTTGCTCCGATAGCAAGGAACAATTACACTGACAGAAGCCTTTGTCACTGCGAACCACCTTTTCCAGCACCATTAAAGATAATGCACTGCAACCACAGAGACATCGCAGTCAAACCTTCAACTCTTGCTGAATATACTCCAACCTCAACAAAGTCTCCTTGATTTCTTCGATGGACAGCAGCGTTGTATTATGAGAGGTGTAGTCATCAAGCTGAGAGACCACCTGCTCGCCATCAGAAGCATACTTCTCATAGTTCAGATCGCGATTGTCGGCAGGGATCCGATAGTACCGCCCCATGTCCTCAGCTTTAGCCATCTCTTCGCGAGATATCAATGATTCGTAGAGCTTTTCGCCGTGCCGTGTACCAATCACCTTGACTTCACTGCTTGATACAAAGAGCTGCTTGAGCGCTTCCGCCAAATCTCCCACTGTCGAAGCGGGTGCTTTCTGAACAAAAATATCACCTTGCTGGGAGTGTTCAAACGCGTGCAAAACCAGATCGACCGAGTCCTCTAATGACATCAGAAAACGGGTCATATTGGGGTCTGTGACCGTCAACGCCTGCCCGCTCTTAAGCTGATTCACAAATAGCGGAATCACTGACCCGCGGGAAGCCATGACATTGCCGTAACGAGTGGCACATATAACAGTGGGTGAAGTATCGGGAATCATCCGAGATTTCGCGATTACCAACTTTTCAGCAAGAGCCTTGGAAATACCCATCGCATTTATGGGATAAACCGCTTTATCCGTACTCAAAACAACGACGCGCTTGACTTTACACTCAACCGCCGCATTGAGAACATTTTCAGTCCCCATGACATTGGTTTTCACGGCCTCCATTGGAAAAAACTCACACGATGGAACTTGCTTTAGTGCTGCTGCGTGAAATATATAATCCACGCCCATCATGGCCTGTATAAGGCTGCCGTAATCCCGAACGTCGCCAATATAAAACTTTACCTTGTCATTACCCAAGGCGATACGCATGTCTTCTTGTTTTTTTTCATCGCGACTGAATATTCTTATTTCTTTAACATCAGTATCCAGAAAGCGCTTTAGCACTGTATTACCGAACGATCCAGTGCCACCGGTAATCATCAATACTTTATTTTTGAACATATATTTGCCCTGATAACTCTATTTAAAGTCGCGCATGCTAGATATCAAATCATCCCAACAGGGAGGCACATATCCGACAGCTTCTCGGAAACGTGTCGAATCGAGAGACCGGTCAATGACTACCTCATCATCGGCTGTAATAGTGATAGCCTTACCATAAATCCTCGCGACCTTTCTTAACAGCGAATACTTATCAATAGCATCAGCTGACACATGATAAAGGCCGCTTAATTCAGCATTAGGCAAGACGAGATTGCCGATGATCCGGCCTAATTCAACGGTGGGCAAACCTGAAAAAATCGCTCGCTGATAACCCTTCACAGGACCTGTTTGCGACAAGAACCAGTCAATGAGTGATTTGCTACTGCTCAGCTCATGACCAATAATGGAAGTCCTAAGTGTAATTGCATTGGTCGCATCAGTGACCTCCCCAATATACTTCGACTTACCATAAAGGTCCTCTGCATCAGACGGGTCTGACTCAATGTACATCCCTCGAGTTCCGGCGTACACGCAATCCGTACTAATATGAACTAGACGAGCGCCAATCAAACTGGCTATTTTTTGCAACCGGTGGGGTAGCAAAGAATTGATCGGCAGTACAGCAAGCGGATCGTTTGCAGTTGCCAGTTGCTTTATTAAACCGGTGCAATTGATTATTACGTCAGGACGGTGCTGATTAAACAGTGCTAAAATCTCATCCTGGTTAAGCACATCGATACCCACCTGAATGCGCACCTGCTCAGCCGGTGAGAAAAATCGTAACACTCCCGCACTACGGACGGTACCACACACGTCGTAGCGTGGATCAGACGCCAGATGCCTGAATACCGCGCTACCTAACATCCCGGACGCACCGAGCACCATGATTTTCATTGTCATTCTCCCTGATCAGGAAAGCGTATACGGTCACGTCATCTGAGTCCAGCAAGATGCCGTCGAAAAACTACCAAGCCTACTGCGCACAACGCTGCCGAAGAAAGACACGTCACGACCAAGACAGCCAAACCGCTGCTTAACCAAATTGAACATAGGAAAAAAATTCCGTTCGCCAGTGCGGTAGTGAAAAGCACCGCTATCAGACAGGTCCTATATGCGCTCTTTAACCAAGGAAAGCGACGGCATGTGAAATATGCAGTACATGCAAGTGAAAACAAATTGTAAAGCACCCAAGTGTACCCTCCGCCGACCGCTCCAAAGTGAGCCACCAGAGTGGGTAACGCCAACAGCATGACGGGCACTGCCACCAAATTCAAGCGAAAAGACAGTGAAGTCCAACTGGCCGCTAACTGCAGCGCAAAGGGAATAATTAATAGAGATTGTAATGCCGTACCAACCAATAACCACGGCAACACGATCGCCATTCCGTTTGCAAGGAACGGCTCAAACAGCATAAGTAGAACGGGCTGAGCAAACCAAAATACCGCGCTACACATAATTGTCATGACAAGGGAGAACAAAACCAGTGCAGCACGAAATATTTTTTCTATTACGTCAAACTGACCAAGCCGCAAGTTACTTGAAAATCTCGGAAACAAAACAGCATTAAAAGCTGTCGAGAATATGTAGGGAAATCCAGCGACCGTGCTCGCCAGACTGTAATAGGCATACTCTTCCAAGCCAAGCTTACCACTCATGAATACCTTATCGTATTGCACCGTTATCAGCGAGGTCAGTGAGATGAGAAAAACCCCTCGACTAAAAGCAATTCCGTGCTTCAGATATTTAAAGTGGACCCTGGCTCGCCCGAGAACTCCGTGCTTTTTCAACACCAAGAGCAAGGAAACGACATAAACAAATTGCACCACTACCTGAACTATAAAATAGCCAACCACACTATCAAGACGCGAAACCTCGCTAACAACCAGAAGCACGCCCAGCGTCCGCATTATGGAGTACGGAATATAAATCTTATTTAACGACTGCTGTAGCTCATGGCCGACAAATACTCCCTGCAACAACATCACCGGGAGATTCAATCCAATAAATATAGCCATACAATACAAACAATATAGTGCTTGCTGCTCAGCAATCACGGTGAGCTTCAGCCAACTTGACACAAGCATGGGTGAAGCCATCACAATCACTAACGCCGCCACCAATCCCATTAAGGTGAACACCAGCAAATAGGTATTGATGAGCGCGAAAATGGGACGATGTGAGCGCCCGATTAATCGTGAGCCTCTGATACTCGCCAAGCGCTGTATTACACTACTGGTAAGCCCTCCCTCGAGCACCATCAGTACCATCAGAAGCGTGGTGAAGAAACCGACCAACCCCACCGCTTCGGCCCCCAATACATGTGCTGCCACAGGCAGGGAAGCCAAGCTCGCCAACGCATAGATCAATTTTCCAGAAAAACTGGCAAGCAATAGCGATGATAGGTTAGGTATCTTCATGGCTGCACAATCACTCACTACCCTGAGCGCTTGCTGACGATGACCCGCTTTGTGCAGAGCCTGACAAGCTCAAAGGCAGTCGCTGATCCAAGGCCTGCCGGGCGAGATACACGTCTTCAACCACAGCTACTACTTCTCGACCATTACTAGCCTTGGGCTTCAAAACGCGTTTAAACCTGGCAAGCGCATACTTGCAGGCGACAGAGAACAGTTCCGAAACGATCCGGGCAGTACCGACTTCGGTGCATCCGCCTTGCTTAGCAGCACGCCGCGCCGAGAGCACCTCCTTTGCATAATCCCGATGATGGAAAAGACATAAAGCATAAAGCCGAGCCAGATTAAACTGGGCTTGACGGTTTTTATCACCTAAGCCATCAAGGGTGGCCCAAGCAGCGTGGGCCCAGACAGTCTCCACACTGAAAAACATAGGCAACTCAGGCGGCCAACGTAGATCGGTGAACGGCTTCATGTGTGGATCGCTTTTAAGATCTCCCTTGTGCTTCCCCATAGCACTGCGCCCGCTATTGCTGCCTCCACCACCGCCCGGCATGGTAAAGGGAAAGTCTATGAGTGAGTATGTTTTACCTATCAGAGATAGCGAGATGGATGCTGACATGTCCGGGCTAGTTCCATAGAAGATCTTGCCGCTACGCTGCCGAAGCTCATCCAGAAGGCAGCGTTTGACCAATCCGTGATAAAGCTTGGGTAACGCATCAGTTCCCTGACAAGCCTCATGCAGTGCAATATCCAAACGTGTTTTCACGTCATACTGCGTGCATCCACCGGAAAAATCGTCCAAGTAAATGCGCCCGGCATGCGCGGCGCCATAGAACCTGGTTCGAAAGTCAGGCCAGTAGTAAAACGCTTTTACCTGTGGCGTCAGCATTTCGATCGCCTCAGATTTCGCGAACTCGGCTGCTTCGATGATTCTCGCGGAGACTGTGTCGTCGTCCCCGATCAGACATACGTATTCGCCTTCTGCCAGCTCAATCGCACGCTCATGATTCTCAGTCATGGAAAGACGATTTTTCCAATGTACGTACACCAAACGCGAATCTGTCTGAGCGACCGCCCAAGCCGCGAGAGCACAGTCATCATTGCTGGTGTCATGCACAACGATCTGCAGCCGGTCGCTTTTAATTTCCAGCAGGCTTTTCACGCAAGGGATCGCATACTTTGAGCGGTTATGGGTTGGCACTACCACTGAGACTAGATATCGCTCACTCATTTTCAATCGAACCCTTAAAAAATTTGATCATTGCTTCAGTCTGGTGAGTCATTCCATGACGCTTGACTTTATGGAATACGATAACTTACTGCACCGGCCAATCGGCTACTGGCTACGTGCGCAAACGCGCTTGACGGAAACGCCAAGCCTCACGAACAAGAGCAATAAAAATCCCTAGAAACAAGCCCGCAAACATCCCGACAGCCACCAGCAATGCCTTCCTTGGTTTAATCGGCCTCTCTGGTATCTCGACGACACCATCCTGACGATACACCGAAAATTGATCAGGACTAACCTTCAAAGATCGATAGACGGCCACTCGCTCTTCACGCTCGCGGAGGTTTTTGACGAATGGATCATCAGATGAGCGTGTCTTGAGATTCTGAATTTCCGACTCCAGGGCCTTGCTCCCTCGCATGTACATTAGCGACCCATTCATACCTGCAGAAACTTCAGACGAAAGATTATTTTCAATAATTGGCGGTTTTTCCAAACCAATTGACTTTGATATTTTCAAGGCTTCTGTCAGTTGGGCAATGCGGTCATCCCGCTCAAGCTTGGCTTTCGCCCGCGCAGAATCTATAGATTGCTGAATGTTATCAGCTTCTACTTTAAAGTCAGACGCCACCCTTTCCATCAACTCTTTTTTTGATTGCTCACCCGCCATCTCCGCATAGCGCACAGCCCAATCAGCGGCTTGTTTAGGATCCTCCGCCAACACTGTTACTGTTGCATATTGCTCTGACTGATTGATACCAACCAAAAACTGAGCATTAAACTTTGCATAAAGCCCTGCTTGCGATTCACCGTCAACATTTTCAACAAGACTCGCCAAATAGACACGCTTGTAAAACATTTGACGTAAAACATTTGACTGCAAGTTTCGCAAATATACATCATTCACAAACTTTGCCGTTATTGGCACAAGAAGCCCTTTGCCATCCGACCGCCCGACATTCAGCTGATTGATATCGCTATCTAACGGAGGCTGAAGATTCAGCTTGGCTTGATAAACGGGCGTCACTGCAATCGCGTAAATAGCGAAGACCGCGACCACCACTGCAGTAACCACCAGCACCAACCAACGCTGCCGCCATACCCCCTCAGTCAAATCGAAAATATCAAATTCACGCTCTTGCTTGAAGCGCTCGAGGTCATTGCGCATTTCTTTTATTTTTCCTTGATTCCGAAAAGCTGAACAGACTACTGGTATACCAAGCAGCGCTGAATTCTATAGCGGCCGCTCCTACGGTAACTAAAATCGAGCGCAGCGGCAAATAGCCTCTGCTTGATCCTGGACCTGGCCGAAGGAAGCTTGGAAAAAATGCTGCCCCACACATGTGACCTGAGAGACAATGACCGTAAAAGTAGTTCCCTGGTTCCACCAAGGCCTGTTCAGACTGTCAGGTCGTTATCGAGGAATGCTCACCTCTACCCTGTGCTTGAACGCTAAGCTTGCGGTCATCAAGGCCTGGCTCAACGCAGCTTTTGCATTAGGATCACCGTGCACTAAGAGGATATTCACTGCCGAGCTAGGGCCTCGTGTTGCGAAGCTCACTAACCCTTTTTGGTCCGCATGCCCCGAGTACCCCGACAACGTCATGACCTTAGCCCGCACGTCGTACATATGCCCATCCAGGTCGATCTGCACAAAACCCTCCGCCCCCTCACTCGCCTGTATCACCGCCCCCGGCGTCCCCTTAGCCTGGTACCCCACAAACATCACCTCATGCCGCGAATCCCCCAGCATGGCCTTGAGGTAATTGACGATGCGCCCACCCGAACACATGCCATTGCCGGCAATCACGATCGCCGGTCGCCCGGTGCTCTTGAGGTAATTGACCACCTGCTGGTGGCGGGTATGGGTGTCCACACTGATCAGTTGGCTGAAGCCGAGTGGATCGCGCCCTGCTGCAACACGCGCCCTGGCTTCTGCATTCCAGTATTCGTGCAGCTCCCGGTACACGCGGGTGATGCGCTGAGCCAAGGGCGAATCGAGGATGATGGGCAACTGTGACCAGTCGATTGGCTCACCGTCCGGAGCCGGGCCGGTAGTGTTCAGCAGGGCTTTGCGGTGCAGAATGTCTTCCAGCTCGTACAACAGCTCCTGCGTGCGACCAAGACTGAATGCAGGAATCAGGAGGGTACCCTTGTCGGCCAGGGCTCGGTCGATGGCGTCTTCCAACCGCTGACGGCGGTCGTCTGCCTGCGGGTGTAGGCGGTCGCCGTAGGTGCTTTCCAGCACCAGCACGTCAGCACGCTCCGGGGGCTGCACCGGGCGCAGCAGCGGGTTGCCACAAGCGCCCAGATCGCCAGAAAACACATACCGGCTGTTGGTTTGCTCATGCTGCATATCGCACTCGACATAAGCGGAACCCAGCAGATGCCCTGCACGCTGCAGGCGAATACGACAGGCAAGACCAGGGTACTCAACCACCGTGTGCCACTGCTCGAAGGGCAGCGGCACGATAAGGTCACGGATGAAATCGAGATAGCGCGCCACCTGCGCAGGCTCGCTGCTGATGCTCAGCTTGTAGGCGTCTTCCAGCACCAGCGGCAGCAGCCGTGCCGAAGGCTCGCTGCACAGGATAGGGCCACGGTAACCCGCTGCCAGCAGCGCAGGGATGCGCCCAACATGGTCGAGATGGACATGGGTGATGACCAGGGCCTGAATACCCTGGATGTCAAAACCGAGGGGGGCGGATTCTGCACCGGGCGGCGCATCACTTCCCTGTTCCAGCCCGCAGTCGACCAGCAAACTGGTGGATGGGCCGAGGTGCAGCTGGTGACAGGACCCGGTGACACCCCGGGTACCACCGTGATGGGAAAGGCTGGGATATTCCATGCTGCGTACACTCGCCTGGACCGAAAATGAAGTGGACTATTACTCCATGACGACCGACGCATGCATAGGTGAACCTTTCTTTAGTGGGTGTAGGAAATCTCCTTAGTTGCCGTTCAATGCCGCCTGACGAGCAGAAGCCCTGATCTTGCGCTTACTGCGCTGCACGCCGTAGGCCCCCAGCAACGGCCCGACTGCCAGACCAATGACCAAGGCAGCCAACACCAGGACAGCAACCGGCATGGCGGGTGCAGCCCAACCGAACAGGACCAATGACACGGTTTGCTGGTTCTCCAGCACGAAGAACAGCACCACAGCCGCCAATAGCAGCACGAACACCGCCGCCAGGGCGCGCTTGAGGTTACGCATCAGATTGCTCCTTGTGGAATCAGGTGTGGGCCTCTTCATGCTCGTCTTCATTGACCCGGTCACGCAACTCTTTGCCGGGCTTGAAGTGCGGCACGAACTTGCCTTCGAGGCTGACCGACTGGCCGGTCTTCGGGTTACGGCCGACGCGAGGGGCGCGATAGTGCAGCGAGAAGCTGCCAAAACCGCGGATCTCGATGCGATCGCCGGTAGCCAGGCATTGCGACATCTGCTCAAGCATGGTCTTGATGGCCAGCTCAACATCCTTGGACGAGAGCAGCCCCTGATGGGTGACAATACGTTCGATCAGCTCCGACTTCGTCATATTTTTCCCTTCGTTATCAAGCAGCTAGATCATTGCTTAACCAGTTTGTAGCACGCTGGGAAGGATTTGAACAGGGTGGATCTTGACTTAATAAAAAAATTCAAGATTGAAGTAATTCAAGAATGGTCTACCACTCAGGCAGGCCAGCGCCGCCTGATTCGCGGGCAAGCCCGCTCCTACAACGGGCTTCGCCAGCCTGAAGCTGGCGTGTTCCAGCAGTGCCATCCGCCGCGCCACCTGGTCGCGGAGCAAAAAAAGGGCGACCCGAGGGTCGCCCTTTTTACCGATCAAACAGAACTCAGTTCTGCTTGGCCATTGCTTCGCGCAGCAGCGCAGCCATGGTGGTGTCGGCAGCAGCTTCCGGAGCGTTTTTCAGGCTCTGGATAGCTTCGCGCTCTTCAGCGTCGTCTTTCGATTTGATCGACAGGCTGATAACGCGGGACTTGCGGTCAACGCTGATGATCTTGGCTTCGATCTCTTCGCCTTCCTTCAGAACGTTACGCGCGTCTTCAACGCGGTCACGGCTGATTTCGGAAGCTTTCAGAGTGGCTTCGATGTCGTCGGCCAGGGTGACGATGGCGCCTTTGGCGTCAACTTCTTTCACGATGCCCTTGACGATAGCGCCCTTGTCATTGACAGCAACGAAGTTGGAGAACGGATCGTCTTCCAGCTGCTTGATGCCCAGGGAGATGCGCTCGCGCTCTGGGTCAACCGACAGGATGACGGTTTCCAGCTCATCGCCCTTCTTGAAACGACGCACGGCTTCTTCGCCGGTTTCGTTCCAGGAGATGTCGGACAGGTGAACCAGACCGTCGATGCCGCCGTCCAGACCAATGAAGATACCGAAGTCGGTGATCGACTTGATGGTACCGGTGATCTTGTCACCCTTGTTGAACTGGCCGGAGAAGTCTTCCCATGGGTTGGACTTGCACTGCTTGATGCCCAGGGAGATACGACGACGCTCTTCGTCGATGTCCAGAACCATGACTTCCACTTCGTCGCCAACCTGAACGACTTTCGACGGGTGGATGTTCTTGTTGGTCCAGTCCATTTCGGAAACGTGTACCAGACCTTCAACGCCTTCTTCCAGCTCAGCGAAGCAGCCGTAGTCGGTCAGGTTGGTAACGCGAGCCTGTACGCGAGTACCTTCTGGGTAACGGGCAGTGATAGCTACCCACGGATCTTCGCCCATCTGCTTCAGACCCAGCGAAACGCGATTGCGCTCACGGTCGAACTTCAGAACGCGTACGTCGACTTCGTCGCCAACGTTAACGATTTCCGATGGGTGCTTGATGCGCTTCCAGGCCATGTCGGTGATGTGCAGCAGGCCGTCGATACCGCCCAGGTCCACGAATGCGCCGTAGTCGGTGAGGTTCTTGACGATACCTTTGACTTGCTGGCCTTCCTGCAGGGTTTCCAGCAGGGCTTCGCGCTCGGCGCTGTTCTCGGCTTCCAGCACGCTGCGACGGGAAACGACAACGTTGTTGCGCTTCTGGTCCAGCTTGATGACCTTGAATTCCAGCTCTTTGCCTTCCAGGTGGGTGGTGTCGCGCACTGGGCGGACATCAACCAGGGAGCCCGGCAGGAACGCACGGATGCCGTTAACGTCGACAGTGAAGCCGCCCTTAACCTTACCGTTGATAACGCCCTTGACCACTTCTTCGGCGGCGAAAGCTGCTTCCAGAACAATCCAGCACTCGGCGCGCTTGGCTTTTTCACGGGACAGCTTGGTTTCGCCAAAGCCGTCTTCGACCGCGTCCAGCGCAACGTGAACTTCGTCACCGACCTTGATGGTCAGCTCGCCAGCTTCGTTGTAGAACTGCTCGAGCGGGATGACGCCCTCGGACTTCAGGCCAGCGTGTACGGTAACCCAGTCGCCGTCGATGTCGACAACGATACCGGTGATGATCGCACCCGGCTGAAGATTGAGGGTTTTCAGGCTTTCTTCAAAGAGTTCTGCAAAGCTTTCGCTCATTTTAATTCCTGTAGATTCGGGCGAAACAGACGCCCATAACCACATTCCAGACAATGTGGGTTCGTTTTAAGTAAAGGAAAGCCGGCAGGACGTTGACTGGTGCCCCTGCCTGCTTTCCTGGCTATCAGATAAGGTCGCGCTGGGCGATCTCGCTTCTGATACGTTGCAACACCTGCTCGATGGATAACTCGGTAGAGTCCAACTGAATGGCATCGGCCGCTGGTTTCAGCGGGGCCACTGCACGTTGGGTGTCGCGCTCATCACGCGCACGAATCTCATCCAGCAGACTCGACAGACTAACATCTTCACCCTTGCCCTTCAACTGCAGGTAGCGGCGACGTGCGCGCTCCTCCGCGCTGGCGGTGAGGAAGACCTTCAATGGCGCATCCGGGAACACCACGGTACCCATGTCGCGACCATCAGCAATCAGCCCCGGCACTTCGCGGAACTCACGCTGACGAACCAGCAGCGCATCACGCACTGCCGGCAGCGAGGCCACCATCGATGCACCGGCACCGACGGTTTCGGTACGGATGACGTTGCTGACGTCCTCACCCTCAAGGATGATCTGTTGTAGCTTACCGGGCTCGGCAGCGATGAACTGCACATCCAGATGGGCGGCAAGCTTGGTCAGCAGCTCTTCGTTGGTCAGGTCGACGCCGTGGTTGCTGGCATTGAATGCCAGCAAGCGATACAGCGCGCCGGAGTCCAGCAGCTTCCAGCCCAGCTCGCGGGCAATCAGCCCGGCGACCGTGCCCTTGCCCGAGCCGCTTGGCCCGTCGATGGTGATAACCGGTGCCATTGAATTCACGACTTGCCCTCTTCTGCCACACGAATCCCCACTTCGGCGCACAGCGCCAGGAAGTTGGGGAACGAGGTGGCGACGTTGGCACAGTCATGAATGCGAATCGGCGCACTGGCGCGCAGCGAAGCCACACTGAAGGCCATGGCGATGCGGTGGTCACCATGCCCATGCACTTCGCCGCCGCCCATCTGGCCGCCGTCGATGATGATGCCGTCCGGGGTCGGCTCGCACTTGATGCCCAAGGTGGTGAGGCCATCGGCCATCACCTGGATGCGATCGGACTCCTTCACCCGCAGCTCTTCGGCGCCACGCAGCACGGTACGCCCTTCAGCGCAGGCAGCGGCCACGAACAAGACCGGGAATTCGTCGATGGCCAGCGGCACCAACGCTTCAGGAATGTCGATACCCTTCAGTTTGGCACCGCGCACACGCAGGTCGGCCACGGGTTCGCCACCCACTTCACGCTGGTTTTCCAGGGTGATGTCGCCGCCCATCAGGCGCAGGATGTCGATCACGCCAGTACGGGTCGGGTTGATACCGACATGCTCCAGCACCAGCTCGGAGCCTTCAGCGATAGAGGCTGCGACCAGGAAGAACGCTGCCGAGGAAATGTCAGCCGGCACTTCGATCCGCGTAGCGGTCAGCTTGCCACCGGACTGCAGCGAGGCCACCGGGCCATTGCTGTCGACCGAATAGCCAAAACCGCGCAACATGCGCTCTGTGTGGTCACGGGTAGGCGCAGGCTCGGTGACAGTGGTCTTGCCTTCGGCGTACAGGCCGGCCAGCAGCAGGCAGGATTTGACCTGGGCGCTAGCCATCGGCAGCGTGTAGGTCAAGCCTTTGAGCTTGTGGCCACCGCGGATGGTCAGCGGCGGGCGGCCGTCCGGGCCGGTCTCGACCACAGCACCCATTTCGCGCAGCGGGTTGGCCACACGGTTCATCGGGCGCTTGGACAGCGAGGCGTCGCCGGTCATGGTGACATCGAACGGCTGACCGGCCAACAGGCCCGACAGCAGGCGCATCGAAGTACCGGAGTTACCTACGTACAGCGGCCCTGGTGGCGGCTTCAGGCCATGCAGGCCCACGCCGTGAATGGTCACACGACCGTGGTTGGGGCCTTCGATGACCACACCCATGTCACGGAATGCCTGCAGGGTCGCCAGCGCATCTTCGCCTTCGAGGAAGCCTTCGACCTCGGTAGTACCTTCGGCCAGCGAGCCGAGCATGATCGAGCGATGGGAAATCGACTTGTCGCCCGGTACACGGATCCGCCCGTTCAGGCGGCCACCCGGTTGGGCCTGGAAAATCAGATCGTTGGCGTTCATAGCGTCCACATAGGCCCGGCGGGCCAGGATTTTACTGAAATGCTCGCGGGCAACCCGTGCGCGGGTGAATACACCCAGCAGCTGGTGCCCATCCCCTTCAGCGATCGCGTCGCGCAGGGCGTCGAGATCGCTGCGAAATGTATCAAGCGTGCGCAGGACAGCGTCGCGGTTGGCGAGGAAGATGTCATGCCACATGGTCGGATCGCTGCCGGCGATTCTTGTGAAATCGCGGAACCCACCCGCAGCGTACCGGAAGATCTCGAGGTTTTCATTGCGTTTGGCCAGTGAGTCGACCAGGCCAAAGGCCAGCAGGTGTGGCAGATGGCTGGTGGCAGCCAGTACTTCGTCATGGCGCTCGACCGACATGTGCTCCACATCGGCGTCCAGCGCACGCCACAGGCGGTCAACCAGGGCCAGTGCGGCGGGGTCGGTTTCGGCCAGCGGCGTGAGGATGACCTTGTGCCGGCGGAACAAGGTGGCATTGGAGGCTTCTACCCCGCTCTGCTCGGAACCGGCAATGGGGTGGCCCGGGACGAAGCGCGGCAGGCGATCACCGAAGACGGCACGCGCTTCCCGCACGACGTTGCCCTTGGCGCTGCCGACGTCGGTGATGATTGCATCACCCAGGTCGAGCAGGGCCAGGCGCGCGAGGACTTTTTCCATGGCCAGGATCGGTACGGCCAGCTGGATGACATCGGCGCCCACACAAGCGGCGGCAAGGTCTTCTTCGCAGCGGTCGACCACGCCCAGGGCCACGGCCTGCTTGCGCGAGGGGGCGTCCAGGTCGACACCGACCACTTCGCGGCACAGGCCGCTTTCACGCAGGCCCTTGGCGAACGAGCCGCCGATCAGGCCTAGACCGACCACGACCAGGCGGTCGATGATGGGCGCGGGTTTGGTTTTTGCTGCATTTACCACTGGTGCGAACCCTGTTCAGAAATCTAGGTAGCCTGTGAGGGCCATTGGGGCCGCGGCGCGGCCCTTCGCGGGCTAGCCCGCTCCCACAGAGATCGGCATCACATGCTCACTGTGGGAGCGGGCATGCCCGCGAAGGGCTGCAAGGCAGCCCCAAGGCCCCTGAATCAAAGCACCGCCTTCGGATAAGAGCCCAGCACCTTCAGCGCCACAGCCTCCTGGCTGATCTGCTCGAGCACCGCCTTGATCAGCGGGTCGCGGTGGTGGCCGACGAAGTCGATGAAGAACACGTAGGTCCACTTGCCGCTGCGCGACGGGCGGGTCTCGATGCGGGTCAGGTCGATGCCGTTTTGATAGAACGGCACCAGCAACTCATGCAAGGCACCTGGCTTGTTGCTCATCGAAACGATGATCGAGGTCTTGTCGTCGCCGGTCGGCGGTACTTCCTGGTTACCGATCATCAGGAAGCGCGTGGAGTTGTCCGGGCGGTCTTCGATCTTCTCGGCCAGACGGGTCAGGCCGTACAGGTTGGCCGCCATATCGCCAGCGATCGCCGCCGAGTTCCACTCACCCTTGACCCGCTTGGCCGCTTCGGCATTGCTCGATACGGCCACGCGCTCCACGTTCGGGTAGTGAGCGTCCAGCCACTTTCGGCACTGGGCCAGCGACTGGGCGTGGGAGTAGATGCGGGTGATGCTGTCGGTCTTGGTGTTCTCGCCCACCAGCAGGTGGTGGTGGATACGCAGCTCGACCTCACCGCAAATCACCATGTCATGCTCGAGGAAGCTGTCCAGGGTGTGGCTGACCGCACCTTCAGTGGAGTTTTCCACCGGCACCACACCGAAGTTGACGGCACCGGCCGCCACTTCACGGAACACTTCGTCGATGGCCGCCATCGGCCGACTGATCACCGCGTGGCCAAAGTGCTTCATGGCGGCCGCCTGGGTGAAGGTGCCTTCAGGGCCGAGGTAGGCGATTTTCAGCGGCTCTTCCAGGGCCAGGCACGACGACATGATTTCGCGGAACAGCCGCGCCATCTCTTCGTTGCCCAGCGGGCCCTTGTTGCGTTCCATCACGCGCTTGAGCACCGCAGCTTCACGCTCGGGACGGTAGAACACCGGCTTCTCGCCTTCTTTCAGCGAGGCAGTCTTGACCCGGGCCACTTCTTCGGCGCAGCGGGCGCGGTCGCTGATCAGCTCGAGGATTTTCTCGTCGAGGCTGTCGATGCGTACGCGCAGCGCCTTGAGCTCCTGTTCGGACATGTCAGCCATGCTCCTTCTCGAATTCAGCCATGTAGCCTACCAGCGCTTCTACCGCTTCCAGGCCCAGGGCGTTGTAGATGGAGGCGCGCATGCCGCCAACCGAACGGTGGCCCTTGAGGTTGAGCAGGCCACGCGCGTCGGCGCCAGCGAGGAAGGCCTTGTCCAGGCGCTCGTCAGCCAGGCGGAACGGCACGTTCATCCACGAACGGGCGTTGACGCTGATCGGGTTGGTGTAGAACTCGCTGCGATCGATGAAGCCGTAAAGGCGGTCTTTCTTGGCACGGTTGCGCTGCTCCATGGCCTCGACACCGCCCTGCTCTTTCAGCCACTCGAAGACCAGGCCCGAGAGGTACCAGGAGTAGGTGGCCGGGGTGTTGTACATCGAGCCGTTGTCAGCCGAAACCTTGTAGTCGAGCATGGTCGGGCAGCTGCTGCGGGCATGACCCAACAGGTCTTCGCGCACGATCACCACCACCAGGCCGCTTGGGCCGATATTCTTCTGCGCGCCGGCGTAGATCAGGCCGAACTGCGACACATCGATCGGGCGCGAGAGGATGTCGGACGACATATCGACCACCAGCGGCACGTCACCAGTTTGCGGCACCCAGTCAAACTGCAGGCCACCGATGGTCTCGTTGGACGCATAGTGCACGTAGGCTGCGTTTTTGGTCAGGTTCCACTCGTTCTGACCGGGGATGGCCAGGTAGTCGTAAGGCTTGGCAGTGGCGGCGACGTTGACGTTGCCGAAACGGCGCGCTTCCTCGATGGCCTTTTTCGACCAGATGCCGGTTTCGATGTAGTCGGCCGTGCCGTTTTCCGGCAGCAGGTTCAGCGGGATTTCAGCGAACTGCTGGCTGGCGCCGCCTTGCAGGAACAGCACCTTGTAGTTGGAGGGGACGGACAGCAGGTCACGCAGGTCTTGCTCGGCCTTTTCGGCGATGGCCACGTAATCGTCGCTGCGATGGCTCATTTCCATCACCGACAACCCCTTGCCACGCCAGTCCAGCATCTCGGCCTGTGCGCGCTGCAGGACAGCGTCAGGAAGCGCGGCAGGGCCTGCGCAGAAGTTAAAGGCTCGTTTGCTCACATCCACTCTCGCTCTGCCAAATAGAACAAAATCGTAATTCGGTGGCCACATTCCATGCAGGATCGGTGGCGCCTGCATCGCGGGCAAGCCCGCTCCTACACAGTCAAACGGGGCGACCTTGGTCGCCCCGCTCGGGTTTACGCTTACTTACTCTTGCGGGGCCTCGTCGGCACCTGCAGCTTCTTCATTTTCATTGTCTGGCGCTACAGCCTCGACACCCTCCTCGTCCGTCTCGATCACTTCATCGAGTTCGTCCTCGGACGGCTCCTGGATACGCTCCAGGCCCACCAGTGTCTCATCGGCCGCCAGCTTGATCAGCGTAACGCCCTGGGTGTTGCGGCTGAGGCTGGACACCTCGCCAACCCGGGTGCGAACCAGCGTGCCCTGGTCGGAAATCAGCATGATCTCCTCGCCTTCCTGCACCTGGATAGCCCCGATCAGCAGGCCGTTGCGCCCTTTGGTACCCATGGCGATCACACCCTGGCCACCGCGGCCGCGACGCGGGAACTTGGACAGCGGGGTGCGCTTGCCAAAGCCACGCTCGGAGGCGGTGAGGATCTGCGAGCCGGACTCCGGGATCAGCATCGAAATGATCCGCTGGCCTTTGCCCAGCTTCATGCCGCGCACACCACGGGCGTTGCGGCCCATTTCACGCACGACGCTCTCGGCAAAGCGAATGACCTTGCCAGCGTCGGAGAACATCATGACTTCCTTGGCGCCATCGGTGATGGCCGCGGCAATCAGGGTGTCGCCTTCCTTCAGCTTCAGGGCAATCAGGCCGTTGGAGCGCGGACGGGCGAACTGCACCAGCGGGGTCTTCTTGACGGTACCGGAAGCGGTCGCCATGAAGATGTACGCGCCGGTCGGCTCTGCAACCCACTCCGGGGTGTCGCCGTCTTCTTCGTCGACTTCCTCGGCCTCTACCAGCTCACCCTCGAGCACGGTGTCTTCAGCCTCGTCCAGTTCTTCGTCGAGGTCGGCGTTCTGCTGCAGCGCTTCGAGGTCGATCTGCAGCATGGCGGTGATGCGCTCACCCTCCTCCAGCGGCAGCAGGTTGACCAGCGGACGACCGCGGGCAGCGCGGGACGCTTCGGGGATTTCGTAGGTCTTCTTCCAGTAAACCTTGCCCTTGCTGGAGAACAGCAACAGGGTGGCATGGCTGTTGGCGACCAGCAGGTGCTCGATGTAGTCCTCGTCCTTCACGCCGGTCGCCGACTTGCCTTTGCCGCCGCGGCGCTGGGCCTGGTAGGCGGACAATGGCTGGGTCTTGGCATAACCACCATGGGAGATGGTGACCACACGCTCTTCTTCCGGGATCATGTCGCCGTAGTTGAGGTCGTGGCTGGCATTGAGGATTTCGGTGCGGCGCACATCGCCGTACTCGGCACGAATGGCCTCCAGCTCCTCGCGAATCACTTCCATCAGGCGCTCGGCGCTGCTGAGGATGCGGATCAACTCGCCAATCTGCTCGAGGATTTCCTGGTACTCGGCCAGCAGCTTCTCGTGCTCCAGGCCGGTCAGGCGGTGCAGGCGCAGGTCGAGAATGGCCTGGGCCTGTTCCGGCGACAGGAAGTACTTGCCGTCGTGCAGGCCGTACTGCTCCGGCAGGTCCTCAGGGCGGCAGGAATCGGCGCCGGCGCGCTCGACCATGACCTGCACGGCACTGGATTCCCACGGCGTGGAGACCAGGGCTTCCTTGGCTTCGGACGGCGTCGGCGAGGCCTTGATCAGGGCAATGACCGGGTCGATGTTGGACAGCGCAACCGCCTGGCCTTCAAGGATATGGCCACGTTCACGGGCCTTGCGCAGCTCGAATACGGTACGACGGGTCACCACTTCACGGCGGTGGCGGACGAACGCTTCGAGCAGGTCCTTGAGGTTGAGCAGGCGCGGACGGCCGTCGACCAGGGCCACCACGTTGATGCCGAATACGCTCTGCAGCTGGGTTTGCTGGTAGAGGTTGTTCAGCACCACCTCCGGCACCTCGCCGCGACGCAGCTCGATGACGATGCGCATGCCGTCCTTGTCGGACTCGTCGCGCAGCTCGGTGATGCCTTCGATCTTCTTCTCTTTGACCAGCTCGGCGATCTTTTCGATCAGGCGCGCCTTGTTCAGCTGGTACGGCAGCTCGGTGATCACGATCTGCTGGCGGCCGCCAACCTTGTCGATGTCCTCGATCTCGGAGCGGGCGCGCATGTAGATGCGGCCACGGCCGGTGCGATAGGCCTCGATGATGCCCTGACGACCGTTGATGATGCCGGCAGTCGGGAAGTCCGGGCCAGGGATGAACTGCATCAGCTCATCGATGGTGACTTCCGGGTTGTCGATGAGCGCCAGGCAGCCATCGATGACCTCGCCTAGGTTATGCGGCGGAATGTTGGTCGCCATGCCCACGGCAATACCGCTGGAACCGTTGACCAGCAGGTTGGGAATACGCGTTGGCATGACCGCCGGGATCTGCTCGGTGCCGTCGTAGTTGGGCACCCAGTCGACGGTTTCCTTGTGCAGGTCCGCCAGCAGTTCGTGGGCCAGTTTGGTCATGCGCACTTCGGTGTATCGCATGGCGGCAGCGTTGTCGCCGTCCACCGAACCGAAGTTGCCCTGGCCGTCGACCAGCAGGTAGCGCAACGAGAACGGCTGGGCCATACGCACGATGGTGTCGTAGACCGCAGTGTCGCCGTGCGGGTGGTACTTACCGATCACGTCACCGACCACACGGGCGGATTTCTTGTACGGCTTGTTCCAGTCGTTGCCCAGTTCGCTCATCGCATAGAGAACGCGGCGATGCACGGGCTTCAAGCCGTCACGCGCATCAGGCAGCGCTCGCCCGACAATCACGCTCATCGCGTAGTCGAGGTAAGACTGTCTCAGTTCGTCTTCGATATTGACCGGGAGGATTTCTTTGGCCAGTTCGCCCATGAGAAGCCTGATTCCTTTTTCTGGTGAAACTTCGCAGCTCCATCAAGGGCCGAACGAAGCTCGCCGCCGCAGCGCATAAGGGTGCGACGACTTACGACAAATCAATGAGTTGTGCCATGGATCTGCGCAATGAAGGCCGCCGTGATGGGCGGTCTTGGAAACTGCCGGATGTTATCACAAACGCGGGGGCGGTGGGGAGAGGTGGCAGTTGGTCTCAGCCGCGCTTGAAACCTGGTTTTTGTATTGCCTGCACCGGCCTCTTCGCGGGCTCGCTCGCCCCCACAGGTTCACCACGGCCCTAAGGCCATGCGATATCCCAGTGGGAGCGGGCAAGCCCGCGAAGAGGCCGGTGAGGCGATACAAAATCAGTGCAGGCGCTTGCGGCAAACCAGCTGAGCCAGCTTGGCAGCATCCGGGCGCTCGACGATGCCGCGTTCGGTCACGATCACATCGATCAGGTCGGCCGGCGTTACATCGAACACCGGGTTGAACACCTCGACACCCGGCGACACCGGGGTACCGCCGAAGTCCAGCCACTCGTCGGCGTCACGCTCCTCCAGCGGGATATCCTCACCCGTGGCCAGGTTCAGGTCGATGCTGGTGCTCGGCGCCACGACCATGAAGCGCACGCCATGGTGCATGGCACTGACGGCCAGCTGATAGGTGCCGATCTTGCCGGCCATGTCGCCATTGGCAGCGATGCAGTCCGCCCCCACCACCACCCAGGTGATGCCCTTGGTCTTCATGAGGTGGGCCAGCGCCGAGTCGGCACAAAGGGTCACCGGGATGCCCTCGTTGGCCAGCTCCCAGCCGGTCAGGCGCGAGCCCTGCAGCCAAGGGCGAGTCTCACCGGCATAAACCCGCTCGACCATGCCTTCCAGGTAGCCGGCACGGATCACCCCCAGTGCGGTGCCAAAGCCACCACTGGCAAGGGCACCGGCGTTGCCGAAGGTGAGCAGGGCCTGGGCATTGCCCTGATGGCGACGGATCAGCTCGATACCCTGCTGGGCCATGGTCAGGTTGGCCTCACGGTCGCTTTCGTGAATGGCCACCGCTTCGGCCTCCAGCGCCGCCAGAACGTCTTCTTCCGGACGCAGGCGCAGCAGACGCTCGCGCATGCGGTTCAGCGCCCAGAACAAGTTGGCGGCGGTAGGGCGCGCTTCGGCGAGGGTGAGAAAGTCGTCTTCAAGGTCCATTTCCCAATCGCCGCCTTCGGCCAGCCGCTCTTCAAGGGCCAGAACCAGGCCGTAAGCTGCGGCAATACCGATCGCCGAGGCGCCGCGCACTGCCATGTCACGGATGGCTGCGGCCACCTGCGCAACATTGTCGCAGGCCAGCCAACGCTCCTCCGACGGCAGCAGGCGCTGGTCGAGCAGGTGCAAGGCGCCGCCCTGCCAGCGGATCGCGGTCACCTTCTCCGCCGCCAAAAGTCGCTCGCGCATCGCCTCTCCCCGTCATTCGGATATCAAAAACCGGCGATTATAGCGACCCTCGCGGCCAAGCGCTCGGGTATACTCCGGCGCAATTTTGCGAAGTTTCAGAGGACTGTTCAATGAGCAACGTCGACCGCGCCGAAATCGCCAAGTTCGAAGCGCTGGCCCACCGCTGGTGGGACCGCGAAAGCGAGTTCAAGCCGCTGCACGAAATCAACCCGCTGCGCGTCAACTGGATCGACGAGCGCGTCAGCCTGGCCGGCAAGAAAGTGCTGGACGTGGGTTGCGGTGGCGGCATCCTCAGCGAAGCCATGGCCCTGCGCGGCGCCACGGTCACCGGTATCGACATGGGCGAGGCGCCACTGGCGGTGGCTCAGCTGCACCAGCTGGAGTCCGGCGTGCAGGTGGAATACCGGCAGATCACCGCCGAAGCCCTGGCCGAGGAAATGCCCGAACAGTTCGACGTGGTCACCTGCCTGGAAATGCTCGAGCACGTGCCCGACCCGTCTTCGGTGATCCGCGCCTGCTACCGCATGGTCAAGCCGGGCGGCCAGGTGTTCTTCTCCACCATCAACCGCAACCCCAAGGCCTACCTGCTGGCCATCGTCGGCGCCGAGTACATCCTGAAGATGCTGCCGCGCGGCACCCATGACTTCAAGAAATTCATCCGCCCGTCCGAACTGGGCGCCTGGAGCCGCGATGCCGGCCTGCAGGTGAAGGACATCATCGGCCTCACCTACAACCCGCTGACCAAGCACTACAAGCTCAACAGCGACGTCGACGTCAACTACATGATCCAGACCCTGCGCGAGGAATAAGCATGCGTTTGCGAGCAGTACTCTTCGACATGGACGGCACCTTGCTGGACACGGCGCCGGACTTCATCGCCATTTGCCAGGCCATGCTCGCCGACCGCGGGCTGCCGGCCGTTGACGACAACCTGATCCGTGGCGTGATCTCGGGTGGCGCCCGCGCCATGGTCGCCACTGCGTTCGCCATGGACCCGGAGGCTGACGGCTTCGAGGCCCTGCGCCTGGAGTTCCTCGAGCGTTACCAGCGCGACTGCGCGGTGCACAGCAAGCTGTTCGAGGGCATGGCCGAGCTGCTGGCCGACATCGAGAAAGGCAACCTGCTGTGGGGCGTCGTCACCAACAAGCCGGTGCGCTTCGCCGAGCCGATCATGCAGCAACTGGGCCTGGCCGAGCGTTCGGCGTTGCTGATCTGCCCGGACCACGTGAAAAACAGCAAACCCGACCCCGAGCCGCTGATCCTGGCCTGCAAGACCCTGAACCTGGACCCGGCCAGTGTGCTGTTCGTTGGCGACGACCTGCGCGACATCGAGTCTGGCCGCGACGCAGGTACCCGCACGGCAGCAGTGCGCTACGGCTATATTCATCCAGAGGACAACCCCAACAACTGGGGTGCCGACGTGGTGGTGGACCACCCGCTGGAACTGCGCAAAGTGATCGACAGCGCGCTGTGCGGGTGCTGAACCCAGACCGATGACCGGGCACCGCCCTTTTGTAGGAGCGGGTTCACCCGCGAATGCGCCAGCCCAGACAACACTGGTGCCTGATCGGACGCATTCGCGGGTAAACCCGCTCCTACGATAGCCCCAGGCCGCCCACACGAACTCGAAGGACAGAACCATGTTCGACTACACCGCCCGCCCCGACCTGCTGCAAGGCCGGGTCATCCTGGTTACCGGTGCCGGCCGTGGCATTGGTGCCGCGGCTGCCAAGGCCTATGCCGCACTGGGTGCCACCGTGCTGCTGCTGGGCAAGACCGAGGCCAACCTGAACGAAGTCTACGACCAGATCGAAGCCGCCGGCCATCCGCAGCCGGTGGTCATCCCGTTCAACCTGGAAACCGCCCTGCCACACCAGTACGACGAGCTGGCGGCCATGATCGAAGGCCAGTTCGGCCGCCTCGATGGCCTGCTCAACAATGCGTCGATCATCGGCCCGCGCACGCCGCTGGAACAGCTGTCGGGCGACAACTTCATGCGCGTGATGCACATCAACGTCAATGCCACCTTCATGCTCACCAGCACCCTGCTGCCGCTGCTGAAGCTGTCGGAGGACGCTTCGGTGGTGTTCACCAGCAGCAGCGTCGGGCGCAAGGGCCGGGCTTACTGGGGCGCCTATGGCGTGTCGAAGTTCGCCACCGAAGGCCTGATGCAGACCTTGGCCGATGAATTGGAAGGTGTGGCGCCGGTGCGCGCCAACAGCATCAACCCAGGCGCCACGCGCACGGCGATGCGGGCCCAGGCCTACCCCGGCGAGAACCCGCAGAACAACCCGCTGCCCGAAGAGATCATGCCGGTGTACCTGTACCTGATGGGGCCAGACAGCACAGGGGTGAACGGGCAGGCGTTCAACGCCCAATAAACCTGCATCGGCTTCTTCGCGGGCTTGCCCGCTCCCACAGGTAGGCGCAGTCCTTGAGGGTTGCGGTGATCCTGTGGGAGCGGGCAAGCCCGCGAAGAGGCCGGTACAGGAAAGCGATCAGCCCGCAGCCAACGCCGGCCGCATACGGCCTTGCTGGCGCCCTTCCAGCTGCATGCAGCGTTCCAGGAACAGGAACATGCAGTCGTAGCTCTTGCAAATGGCCCTGCGCAGTTCGTTGCGCAGCCCAAGGGTGGGGTTCTCGCCGGCCAGGGTACAGATGATTTCCAGCGCCTCCCACGGGTGCGCATCGTCATACTGGGCATGCATCTTCAGCCACTTCATCGCCCGCTTGCGCCCTTCTTCAGGGAACCCCTGCGCATAGGTGTCGGTCGAGCACACCACCGCCGACCACTCACCGGTCGCGCCTTCGATGGCGTAGTTGGTCGCCGCCATGGAAATGGCCAGGTTCTCGGTGGCGCACACCCGCCAGCACCAGTCGTTCAGGCCGTTCAGCTCGGGCGGCACCTCTTGCGCCTGCAACTCGTGCAGGTGCACACCATGCGCCTGGCACCAGTTCACCCAGTAGTCGGCATGGTTGAGCTCGACGCGGATGTTGCGCATCAGCCAGCGCCGCGCCATGTCCTCGCCCTGATGCCGGCCATAGCGGGTCTTGGTCAGGTTATGCGCCATGTACAACGAAAACTGCTCCACCACCGGCCAGCCACCGATCAGGTACTGACGGATGGTCGATTGCTTCAGCTGGCCATCGCGTAGTCGTGCATAAAACTCATGCTCAACCACCCGGCGCTTGCTCTCGCGGCAGTCTTCAATCAGTTGCTGGGCCCATTGGGGGTAACTGGCGGGGTCCATCAAAGGCCCGATACGAACGAATGCGTCAATCACTTTCAGCTCCTTGATCCTTGTGATTTCCAACTAGCGAAACGTGCCAGGTGCTCGCTGCAACAGAGGCCGGGCGGCGATCCGTTGGCGCTGCAAACTGTCACAGGTGAACACCTGGGGGCGTTCGATCAGGTAGCCCTGGGCGTAATCCACGCCTATTTCCTGCAAGGCCTGCTCGATCAAGGGTGTTTCGACGAACTCGGCGATCGTGCGCTTACCCATCACATGGCCGATATGGTTGATGACCTCGACCATGGCCCGGTTGACCGGGTCGTCGAGCATGTCCTTGACGAAACTCCCGTCAATCTTCAGGTAGTCCACGGGCAAATGCTTGAGATAGGCAAACGAGGACATGCCGGCGCAAAAATCATCCAGCGAGAAACGGCAACCCAGCCCTTTCAGCTCGTTGATGAAGCGAATGGCGCTGCCCAGGTTGGCAATGGCGCTGGTTTCGGTAATTTCGAAACAGATCATTCGCGGCGGAATGGCGTATTCGACGAACAACCGCTGGAGGTATTCAAGGAACTTGTCGTCGCCAATGCTGGACCCCGACAGGTTGATGGCACAGGTCGACAACGGCCCTTCACGCCCTTCTTCCAGGCACTGGCGTATGACCATGAACACATTGCGCACCACCCAGCGGTCCAGCGCGGTCATCAGGCCGTAGCGCTCGGCCGCCGGGATGAAGCTGCTGGGCAGGATGGTGCGGCCGCTTTCGTCGTGCAGGCGCAACAGAATTTCGATATGGCCCGGGCCCTCGAAGGTTTTGAGCGGGGCGATTTCCTGGGCGTAGAGGCAAAAGCGGTTTTCTTCCAGGGCCACATGCAGGCGCTGGATCCAGGCCATTTCGCCAAAACGCATGGACAGCTCGCTGTCGTCGGCGTGGTACACCTGCACACGGTTTCGGCCCTTTTCCTTGGCCATGTAGCAGGCCATGTCGGCGGCGCGCAGCGAAGCCTCCAGGGTACCGGGGGCCTGGGCCATGTGCACTAGGCCAATGCTGACCGTGGTCACGAAAGGCCGCCCTTTCCATACAAAGTGCAGGCTCTGCACCATCTGGCGCAATTGTTCGCCAATGCGCTCGGCCTGGTCGGGCGGGCAGTTTTCCAGCAGCACGCCAAATTCATCGCCGCCCAGCCGCGCCAGCGTATCGCCCTCACGCAGGCCAGATTGCAGCACCGCACAGATGTGCCGCAGCAACTCATCGCCGGCAGCGTGGCCACAGGTGTCGTTGACCAGCTTGAACTGGTCGAGGTCGAGGAACATCAGCGAATGCCGCCCGGCCTGGCGCGCCAGGTCGTTGAGCGCCTGTTCCAGGCGGTACTCGAACTCGCGGCGGTTGGCCAGCCCGGTCAGGGCGTCGTGGGTTGCCTGCCAGGACAGATTGGCGATGTACTGGCGTTCCTGGGTCATATCGTGCAGCACCAGCACGATGCCACTGACCTGGCCATCATTGACGATCGGCGAGCCGACCAGGTTGATCGACACGGTACTGCCGTCCAGGCGCTGGATCAGCCGGGCATGCTCGGAGCCGCCCTTGAGGCTGCCGCTGAGCACCTGTTCGACCAAGCTGCGCCCGTCCTCCTCGGCGTGTTCGTCCACCAGGCTGAACAGCGCCGACAGCGGCAGGCCCTGGGCCTGCCCGGATTGCCAGTGGGTCAATTGCTCGGCGGCCGGGTTCATGTAGCCGATACTGCCTTCGACATCGGTGGTGATCACCGCATCCCCGATGGCCTGCAGGGTAATCTGCGCACGCTCTTTTTCTTCCTGCAGGGCGCTGGCAAAGGCTTGGCGCTGGGCCAACAGCTTGCTGGAGCGGCGCCAGGCAATGGCGATCAGGAACATTGCGGTCAGCAGGTTGGTGATCAGCAGCACCCGCAGCAACATGCGCGAGCCTTCACCCAAGGCATCACTGAAGGCCTTGGCCGCCGGGGTCACGCCTTCGTTGATGGCGACAATGCGGGCCTTCCAATCGCTGACAGTGTCTGGATCCGCCGGGCCATTGGCAAAACGCTGGCGCATTTCACCAGCCAGTACATCGAGCTTGGCCAGATAGTCGTCACCGATGTCCCAGTAATCGATGGCTGTCTGCATATAGCTGACATGGCGAAAATTGCGGTAGAACCAGATGATCCGATCGACATCGTCAGGGTGGTTGCCACCTTGCAGAACCGCCTGTCGCGCGGCGTTCAGATCAGGGCTGGGGTGGTCGAGCACCTCGCGCAGACGATGGTCACCCTGGGGCACGGTAATGGCCTGGCGATAGCGTTGGTAGGTGCTGTCGTCCTGCGTCTCGCCGTACAGACTGAGGTAGTAGATGGCATCTTTCTGCGCCTTGGACCACAGGCTTTCGCCCGCGACATAGGCACGCACGGCCGAGAGCGTATAAAGGCTGAGGCTGCCCAGCGCCACCTGAAGGACCACGACGGCGATGAAAGGCCAGGTGATGCCGAGCAACTTTGGCGCTTCGAGTGTGCGATGTCCCTTCATGGAGTCCCTGTCACAGAGCAGATAAGGCGTAAATCGACCCAGACAAGCACAGCGTAGGCCATTTGCCATCGCTGTGGAGGGGATTTTTATGACAAGGAATCGGGGAATTTGTACAGCGTATGCGCTGGCCATTGTAGGAGCGGGTTTACCCGCGAAGAAGACACCGCGGTGGATGGCACGGGCTTCGCCCGTGTTCGCGGGCAAGCCCGCTCCCACAGGGATCGCGCCAGCTTTTAGAAATTGAGCAAGGCAGTTGCTTCCAAAAGCCCGGTGAAGGCAGCCAGATAATCAGCGCTGCTGCAGATGCCCATACAGCTTGGCGTATAACCCACCCTCGGCAATCAGCTGCTGATGGTCGCCGTCTTCGGCCACGTGCCCGCCATCGAACACCAGCACCCGGTCGGCCTGTTTCACCGCCGACAAGCGGTGGGCGATGATCAGCGTGGTGCGGCCGCTGAGGAAGCACGCCAAGGCCTGATGCAGGTTGTACTCGGTGGCGGCATCCAGGGCTGAGGTGGCCTCGTCGAGGATCACCACCTTGGGCTCAGCCAGTACCATGCGGGCAATGGCCAGGCGCTGGCGCTGGCCACCGGACAAGCGCACGCCTGAACGCCCTACCACGCTGTCCAGGCCCTGCGGCAAGGCGGCGATGGTGGCATCCAGCTGGGCGATGCGCAGCGCCTGCCAGCACGCATCATCGCTGCAGTCGCGGCCCATGGTCAGGTTGGCCCGCACGCTGTCGTTGAACAGCGACGGGTGCTGCAACACCACCGCGACGTTCTCGCGCAGGGTTTCCAGGCCGATTTCCTGCAGGCTGGCCCCGCCAAAGCGGATGGTCCCGGCCTGGGCGCTGTAAAGGCCCAGCAGTAGCTGCACCAGCGTGCTCTTGCCGCCGCCGCTGGCACCGACAATCGCCACCTTCTCACCCGCAGCGATGGACAGGTCGAGGTGCTCGAGCACCGGCTCGTCGGCATAGGCAAAGCGCAGGTCGCGCACTTCAATGCCCACCGTTTCGCGCCCGGCGAACGGGTCGCTGGCGGCCGGGTATTGCGGCTCGTCGGCACGCGCCAGCAGCTCGTTGAGGCGGCTCAGCGCACCGCCTGCGGCGTAGTACGCATATTGCAGATTAAGCAGTTGCTCCACCGGACCGATCATGAACCACAGGTAGCTGAACACCGCCAGCATCTGGCCGATCGACAGGTCGGAAAACAGCACGGTCAGCATGGCCGCCGCGCGGAAGATGTCGATGCCGAACTGGAACAGCAGGCCACTGGCACGGCCACTGGCATCGCTTTTCCATTGCGAGTCCACGGCGTAATCGCGCACCTCGCGGGCACGCAAGCCCAGGCGGCCAAGGAAGTAGCCCTGGCGGTTGCCGGCGCGGATTTCCTGGATGGCATCGAGGGTTTCCGCCAGCGCCTGGGTAAAGCGCGCGGTGCTGTCGTTTTCGAGCTTTTTCAGGTGCTTGACGCGCTTGCCCAACTGCACGGTGAAGTAGATCACCAGCGGGTTGAACAGCAAGATCAGCAAGGCCAGCTGCCAGTGCATCCAGATCAGGATGGCCGCCGTGCCGGTCAGTGTCAGCATGGCCACCAGGAAGCGGCTGAGGGTTTCGCCAACGAACTTGTCGAGGGTGTCCAGGTCGGTGACCAGGTGGGTGGTCACCGTGCCGCTGCCCAGGCTTTCGTACTCTTTCAGCGAAATACGCTTGAGGCGCTCGATCAGGCGGATGCGCAGGCGGTAGACGATGTCCTTGGCCAGCCCGGCGAACAGCTTGGACTGGATAACGTTGAACGCCAGTGCAGCCAGGCGCAGGCACAGGGTGAGCGCCAGCATCAGGCCGATGTAGCCGGCTGCCACCTGCCAGCTGGACGGCAGCAGATGGTTCATCCACTTCAGCGCAGCATCGCCATGGCCGAGCAGAACTTCGTCCACCAACAGCGGCAGCAGCAGCGGAATGGGCACACTGCAACACGCCGCCAGTAACGCAATGAGGTTGGCGGACCAGAGGTTTTTCTTGTGATGCAAGGCCAGGCGGCGGATTTCCGCCCAGCTCAGTCGATCGCCCGCAGTGTATGGCTTGCCCGGTACCGGGTCGGGTGACCCTGGTACATCAAGCACAGGCGGCCTGCTGCAGCCAGCGGCCGAGCAAGGGTTGCAGGCGCTCCAGCGGCTGGTAGCCGTTGGTCAGCAAGGCCAGTTGGCCATTGCGCTCGGCCAGCAGGGTCGGGAACCCGGCAATACCCAGGTCCTGGGCCCAGGCGAAGTCGGCCGCGGTGGCGGCGCGGGTATCGGCACGGGCGAAGGCTTCGGCGAACGCGGCACGGTCGAAGCCACACTGCGAGGCCAGCTCGACCAGCTGCGGCGCGGTGGTCACATCGATGCCCTGTTCGTAGAACGAACGCTGGATCAACGCCAGCAGCGGCCAGACGCGCTCGGCATCCAGCTCGCGGGCCGTGACCAGGGCGCGGCAGGCCGGCTCGGTGTCGTAGACGAAGCCGTCCGGCATGGCCCCCTCGAAGCGGAACGGCTGGCCGGTAGCATCAGCCACCGCCTGCCAGTGTTCCAGGATGTACTTGCGAGTGGAGCTGTCCAGGGCGCTGCCGCCGGTACGCAGCCCGCCCGTTACCAAGCGGGCAGGCACGCCTGCCTCACGCGCCTGGGCGATCAGGGCCGCAGCCACTGGCGCAAAACCCCAGCACCAGGAGCACATCGGGTCCATCACATAGATCAGGCGTGCAGACATGCTTCAAGCCTCGGCTTTGTAGTTGTAACCGATCGGGTGCGGCAGGTTGCGGGCCTTGGCCAGCTCGATCTGCTTCTGCCGGTCGATGGCACTGCGCCGGGTCTTCTCGCTCAGGCTGTCCCAGCAATGCGGGCAGCTGACACCTGGCGAATAGTGCTCGGACGCGCGCTCCTGTGCATTGATCGGATGGCGGCAGGCGTGGCACTGGTCGTACTCGCCTTCGCTCAGGTCATGACGCACCGTGACCCGGTTGTCGAAGACGAAGCAGTCGCCGTCCCACAGGCTTTCTTCCTGAGGCACTTCCTCGAAGTATTTCAGGATGCCGCCCTTAAGATGATAGACCGACTCGAAGCCTTCACCGAGCATGTAGCTGGAGGCTTTTTCGCAACGGATGCCGCCGGTGCAGAACATGGCGACCTTCTTGTGCTTGCTCGGGTCGAAGTTGGCCTTGATGTACTCCGGGAACTCACGGAAGGTTTCGGTCTTCGGGTCGATGGCGCCCTTGAACGTACCGATGGCCACTTCGTAGTCGTTGCGGGTGTCGATCAACAGCACTTCCGGGTCGCTGATCAGGGCGTTCCAGTCCTTGGGCTCGACATAGGTGCCAACGGCCTGGTTGGGGTCCACGCCCGGCACGCCGAGGGTGACGATCTCTTTCTTGAGCTTGACCTTGGTGCGGTAGAACGGCTGTTCGTCGCAGTACGATTCTTTGTGGTCGATATCGACCAGACGCGGGTCGCTGCGCAACCAGGCCAGCAGGCCATCAATGCCTTCACGGGTGCCCGACACGGTGCCGTTGATGCCCTCCTGGGCCAGCAGCAGGGTGCCTTTGACGTTGTTGTCGAGCATGGTCTTGAGCAGCGGCTCGCGCAGCTCGACGTAGTCTTCCAGGGTGACGAACTTGTACAGCGCCGCGACGACGATGGCTTGAGACATGTAACGGAATCTCCAGGTGGTTGCCCTCGTAAGGGGCGGACCGGGTTTGACGTTTGCATAAAAAGCAAGGGGCCGCTAAGCGGCCCCCTTTGGGTGATGCGGATTCTACCAGAACAAAAGAACGGTTTCAGTGCCCGCCGCCCGCACACACGGGCGAGGCCGGTGCAACGCCGACCTTGGCCCACTCTTCGGCGGTGTAGGTGTGGATGGCCAGGGCATGGATCTCGCCCATCAGCTCACCCATGGTGGCGTACACCTTCTGGTGGCGCTTGACGCTGTTCAACCCGGCGAACTGCTCGCTGACGATCACCGCCTTGTAGTGGGTCTCCTGACCACGACTGTGCATGTGACTTTCGTTGAGCACTTCCAGGTGTTGCGGCGCCAGCGCGGCCAGTTGCTGTTCGATACGTTGTTGCATGGTCATTGCGGCGTACTCACTTCTTCGCTGGGGCGGCGGCCTTGCCTGCGTTCGGGTCCAGCTCTTTGGTCATGTCTTCCAGCAGCTTGTTCACCACCGGCACTGCTGGCTCCAGGCTCTGCTGGGTCAGCTGTGCCGACTGCTGGGTGACCTTGGGCATTTCACGCAGCACTTTCTTGCCCAGCGGCGATTCGTAGAACTTGACCAGGTCCTTCAGCTCCTGCTCGGTGAAGGTCCGGGTGTACAGGTCGACCATCTTCGGCTTCAGCTTGTTCCAGCCGATGGCGTTGTCCAGCGCGGCATTGGCCTTGGCCTGGTAGCTTTCCAGCACGGGCTGCTTGGCGGCCGGGGCCTTGGTCTGGGCGAAACGCTGGGCGAACATCTGCTGCACTTGCATGTACACCGGGGTGCCCAGCTTGTCGGCGTTGGCCAGGGTCAGGAATTTCTCGGCAGCAGCGTTGTGGCTGGCGGTGGCAGCGAGTACCTGGCCGCTGGCGCAAACCAGGGCAACGGCGGCACAAAGGACACGGAGACGGGTCATTGCATTTCCTTCAAAGAGGGGGAGGCGGGCACCTCAGAGTAGAGCATTCTGCGCCGTGGTGGCGATGTGCTCAAGTGGCACGACGAGCGACGGAACCGCTCGGTCGAATCAGGGCCTAAACTGCGATTTCGAACTACACAGGAGTGAGTACAGAATGAGCCGTATCGAGACAGACAGCCTGGGCCCGGTCGAAGTTCCGGAGGACGCCTACTGGGGTGCGCAGACCCAGCGTTCGCTGATCAACTTCGCCATTGGCAAGGAACGCATGCCCCTCGCGGTATTGCACGCCCTGGCACTGATCAAGAAGGCCGCGGCGCGCGTCAACGACCGCAATGGCGACCTGCCGGCCGACATCGCCCGGTTGATCGAACAGGCCGCCGATGAAGTGCTGGATGGCCAGCACGACGATCAGTTCCCGCTCGTCGTCTGGCAGACGGGCAGTGGCACCCAGAGCAACATGAACGTCAACGAGGTGATCGCCGGACGCGCCAACGAACTGGCCGGCAAAGGCCGTGGCGGCAAGGCGCCAGTACACCCCAATGACCACGTCAACCGCTCGCAGAGCTCCAACGACTGCTTCCCCACCGCCATGCACATTGCCGCAGCCCAGGCGGTGCATGAAAAGCTGCTGCCGGCCGTCACTGAACTGTCTTCGGGGCTGGCCGAGCTGTCGATGCGCCACCACAAGCTGGTAAAAACCGGCCGCACGCACATGATGGACGCCACGCCGATTACCTTCGGCCAGGAAGTGTCGGCTTTCGTCGCCCAGCTCGATTACGCCCAGCGCGCTATCCGCGCCACCCTGCCGGCGGTGTGCGAACTGGCCCTGGGCGGCACTGCCGTGGGTACCGGGCTGAACGCCCCGCAGGGTTTTGCCGAGGCCATCGCGGCCGAGCTGGCGGCGCTGTCCGGCCTGCCGTTCATCACTGCACCCAACAAGTTCGCCGCCCTCGCCGGCCACGAACCGCTGACCAGCCTGGCGGGAGCCCTGAAGACCCTGGCCGTGGCCCTGATGAAAATCGCCAACGACCTGCGCCTGCTGGGGTCCGGCCCTCGCGCCGGGCTTGCCGAGGTGCGCCTGCCAGCCAACGAGCCGGGCAGCTCGATCATGCCGGGCAAGGTCAACCCCACCCAGTGCGAGGCGCTGTCGATGCTGGCCTGCCAGGTACTGGGCAACGACGCGGCCATCGGCTTTGCCGCCAGCCAGGGGCATTTGCAGTTGAATGTGTTCAAGCCGGTGATCATTCATAACCTGCTGCAATCCATCGAGTTGCTGGCCGATGGTTGCCGCAACTTCCAGCAGCATTGCGTGGCAGGTATCGAGCCGGATGCCGAGCAGATGGCCGCGCACCTGGAGCGTGGGTTGATGCTGGTGACGGCGCTGAACCCGCATATTGGCTATGACAAGGCGGCAGAAATTGCCAAGAAGGCTTACAGCGAGGGCACGACCTTGCGCGAGGCGGCCCTGGCGTTGAAGTACCTGACCAATGAGCAGTTCGACCAGTGGGTGCGGCCGGAGAACATGCTGGCGCCTGGGGGCAAAGGCTAGATTCCCCCATGAGCCGCCCAGGTTGCCTCATCACCTCGGCACCGCACCACGGGCGGCTCACAGTTTATCGGGTAGAGGTGCCTATCGCTCTGGCACTCAAGAAATCGGGTCATCCCCGGTACGAGGATAAGCATGGGTCAGACTTTCCCACATGTAATGAAAATCGCCTTGCGTCGGCCGATGTCTTTGCACAAATGCGCGAGTTTCCGGCAAAGAGTGCCCCAAACGGACCGCATAGTGGGTATAACCAATTTCAAATGTCCATTGAGCACTCAACTGGATGCCGTGATATCGCTTACAGATGTCTGGCATCAATGCAATGTTTTCATACCGAGAATGAAACTCCATCGTCTGCATCATTCGCGCCATGGCTTGCGTTTCTTCATCCCTGTACAGATCGATCCCCTGCAATAACGCCGTTTCAGCCACATTGATAGTAGCCGCCAGACCATAAGCGGTGTGGGCGAAGTCCCGACAGCTCTCAACGTTCATCCCCTCGATGTATCGGTATGGACTACCCCACTGTTGATTGACCTCTTCGTCGGTCGGCACCCGGGTCCAATTGGGCAGTAGTCTGGGACGCGCCCCATCACTTTCCAGATAAATGGACGCCACGATATGGTCTTTCCATAACTGGATACTCCTGGCGAAGATTTCGTGATTGTCGGTAAAAATCGCTATATATAAAAGTGCCTCGATACCTGTGGAGCGCCAATTGCCAGGCACAGTATCCCACTTCCACCCGTCTCCATAGAAGAGGTCCTCTATGATCGGTTGAAACTGCGTTTCCAACATCCCTCTGAATCGCGCCTTACCTTCAGTCGTCCAGCCAGACGCAGTATGAGCAAGGATTTCCGCAGCACTGATGAATAAGCACGCTGCCCACGATGCCTGAAGGCGTGCATTTTCGCCGATATGTCCTCCGGTAAATTCTCGGGACCATGCGTCTAGGATTTTGATGGCAGTAGCTGCATATTCCTCGTCACCCGTGATCACCCAGAGCAATGCCTGCGCATAGGCAGCCTGGCCATCTCGGGTTTGATCAGTACACCCACAATCCGGCTGGCTATAAGCTCCGCAATCCACTACAGCGCGCGGCTTCGGAACCCAGTCTTTATCTGCTCTTTTCAAATAGTCATTCAGTACTTTTTCACTGGCACTCTTCCAAGGTTCACGATGCAAATTATGACGCACGAACCTCTCAAGGTAATTCACATTTACCTTTATACCCGGATGCACAAACGCATGAGCCTTCATCACCCTTACTCCGCGAACTTTTATGCCCATTTGATTCAAATAGCAAAAAACTCGCAACTAGCAAAAATGCTAGGTCATCCCTCTGATGAGTATGCGCGCTGACCTCGTTCTCGACGCGCCCGCCAGCTGGTCACCAGCGAGGGCCCCAGGGCTACCAGCGCCGAACCGAACACCACCGTGACCGCCCCCACATAGCCCAGGGCGTTGATGTCCTCGGCATGCACATACTCAGGCCAAACCAACGCCGCCAGCGCCACCGCAACAAAGGTCACCAGCGGGGTCAGCGCCAGCGTGGCACTTACCCGCGACGCCTCCCAGTGCGCCAGCGCTTCGGCGAACGCGCCGTAAGCCACCAGGGTGTTCAGACAACAGGCCAGCAGCAGCCAGCCTTGCACCGGGGTCAGTTGCAAGGCCTCCAGCGGGTGCACCCAAGGTGTCAGCAGCGCAGCGCAGCTGAGGTAGATCACCATCATTACCTGCTGCGAGTGCCACACGGTCAGCAACTGCTTCTGGCTCAGGGCGTAGAACACCCAGATGCTGGTCGCCAGCAAGATGGTCAACACGCCGGTGGTGTAGGTACCCAATGAAGTCAGCAGCTCTTCCAGGCGCTGGTTGAAGAACAGGCCAAACCCTGCCAGCAGCACCAACAGGCCCATGCCCTGCCCCACACTGAAGCGCTCGCGGAACACGAACACGCTGGCCACCAGCAACAGCACCGGGCCGATCTGTACCACCAGTTGTGCAGTGCCCGGGCTAAGCAGTTTGAGACCGATCAGGTAGAGCACGTAGTTGCCCATCAGGCCGAGCACCGCAACCAGCACCAGGCCCTTGCCCCTGGGCGCCAGCTTGCGCATGGACGGCAAACGCCGCTGAGCCGCCAGCCAGGCGAACAACAGGCCGCCGGAGACCAGCAGGCGGTACCAGGTGACAGTGATCGGATCGACCACTTGCAGTACCTGCTTGAGCTTGATCGGCAGGATGCCCCAGAGCAGCGCTGTCAGAAGTGCCAGGAACAGCCCATAGCCCCAGCGGCCAGAAGTGGTGTGCATAAAATCCTCGATCAAGCCCGTGGTGGGGGTTGTTGAATTCTACGGGGTTGGAGGACAGAGACGGTGGAGAGTGCCGAGAAAAGAATTCATCAGGTCATTCTTTTGGGGCATGGCTGGGTGGAGGTGTTGCCTGTGCTGACCTTTTCGCGGGTAAACCCGCGAAGCGGCCAGAACAGGCAACCTCACCTTCGGCTATTTCTTGTGCTTGGCAAACGCCGCCTCAAGCGCCTGGTTGATTGTGCGCACCACCTTCACCCGCGCCCAGCGCTTGTCATTGGCCTCCACCAGCGTCCAAGGGGCAATCTCGCTGCTGGTGCGGTCGACCATGTCGCCCACCGCCTGGGAGTATTCGTCCCACTTGTCGCGGTTGCGCCAGTCATCCTCGGTGATCTTGTAGCGTTTGAACGGAATCTGCTCACGCTCTTCGAAGCGCTCCAGTTGGGTCTGCTGGTCGATCGCCAGCCAGAACTTGACCACCACCACGCCGGCATCCACCAACTGCTCTTCAAAGTCGTTGATCTCGCTATAGGCACGCATCCAGTCAGCGGGGCTGCAGAAGCCTTCCACCCGCTCCACCAGCACCCGGCCATACCAGGAACGGTCGAAGATGGTGAACTTGCCGCGTGCCGGGATGTGCCGCCAGAACCGCCACAGGTACGGCTGGGCGCGCTCTTCTTCGGTCGGCGCGGCAATCGGTACGATACGGTACTGACGCGGGTCCAGCGCCGCCGCCACGCGGCGGATGGCGCCCCCCTTGCCGGCGGCGTCGTTGCCTTCGAACACCGCCACCAGGGCGTGCCGGCGCATGCGCTTGTCACGCAGCAGGCCGGCCAGACGCGCCTGTTCGGTGATCAACTGTTCCTGATAGTCGGCCTTGTCCAGGCGCAAGGTCATGTCCAGGGCGCCGAGTAGGCTGCGGTCGTCGATGCTGTGGCCCAATGGAGCCACGTTGCCCTGGTGCTTGCCCTTGGGATTGTGGGCCAGCGCGGCTTGCAGGCTTTCCAGCAGAATGCGCCCCACCGCCAGGCTGCGGTAATTCGGGTCTACCCCTTCGATGATGTGCCATGGCGCATAGTCGCGGCTGGTGCGGCGCAGCACGCGCTCGCCAAAGCGCACGAAGCGGTCGTAGGTTTGCGACTGCTGCCAATCCAGCGGGCTGATCTTCCAGCTGTGCAGCGGATCGTCCTTGAGCGATTTCAGCCGTGCCTTCATCTGCTTCTTGGACAGGTGGAACCAGAACTTGATGATCAGCGCACCTTCATCGCACAGCATCTCCTCCAGGCGTTCGGCACCGGTAATGGCCTGATCGAGCACGGCATCCTTGAACACCCCGTGCACCCGCCCCTGCAGCATCTGGCTGTACCAGTTGCCAAAGAACACACCCATTCGCCCCTTGGGCGGCAAGGCCCGCCAATAGCGCCAGGCGGGCGGGCGGGCCAGCTCTTCGTCGGTCTGCTGGTCGAAGGTGAGCACATCGATCATGCGCGGGTCCATCCACTCGTTGAGCAGTTTTACCGTCTCACCCTTGCCGGCGCCTTCAATGCCGTTGATCAGCACGATCACCGGAAAACGCGCCTGCTGCTTGAGTTCGTACTGGGCTTCGAGCAGGGCCTCGCGTAAAGCGGGTACCTCGGCGTCGTAAGCCTCCTTGTCGATGCTGTGGCCGATTTCGGCAGATTCGAACATGCACTGGCTCCTTCAATGGATAAGCAAGACTAGCGGATTTCATTTCGGCCTGTATTGACCTCTTCACCAATGAACGCGCTCCCACAGCTCAGCCGGATGGCATAAAATCCCGCCATCCGCTGCAACCGAGCCCACCATGCCCACCCTCCTCCAGCACGCCCAGATCGACTGGGACGACCAGGGCCGCCCCCATTCGCGGCACTATGACGACGTCTATTTCGCAGTCAACGAAGGCATCGAAGAAACCAAGCACGTGTTCCTCGGCCAGACCCGCCTGGCCGAGCGTTTTGCCAACCTGGCGCCGCACGCCTGCACGGTGATCGGCGAAACCGGTTTTGGCACCGGCATGAATTTTTTCTGCGCCTGGCAGCTGTTCGACCAGCACGCACACAGCGACGCGCGCCTGCACTTCGTCAGCGTCGAGAAGTACCCCCTCGACCACGCCGACATGGCCCGCGCAGTGCGCCTGTGGCCTGAACTGGCCGCCTATACCGAGCCGCTGCTGGAGCAATACGTGGCGGTGCACCCGGGCTTTCAGCAGTTCACCTTCGCCGGTGGCAGGGTCACCCTGACCCTGTTGATAGGCGATGTGCTGGAACAGTTGCCGCAACTCGATGCGCAGATCGATGTGTGGTTCCTCGACGGCTTCGCCCCCGCCAAGAACCCCGACATGTGGACTCCGGAGCTGTTTGCACAACTGGCGCGGCTATCGCATCCGGGCACGGTGCTGGGTACCTTCACCACCACCGGCTGGGTACGTCGCAGCCTGGTCGAAGCCGGCTTCGCCATGAAGAAGGTGCCAGGCATCGGCAAGAAGTGGGAGGTGATGAGCGGCGCCTACGTCGGCCCCCTGCCCGGCCCATGCGCGCCTTGGTACGCGCGCCCCGCGGTGACACAGGGGCCGCGCGAGGCGCTGGTGATCGGTGCCGGACTTGCCGGCAGCAGCAGCGCCGCCAGCCTGGCCCGGCGCGGCTGGCAGGTAACCGTGCTGGAGCGCCACGAAGCCCCCGCCCAGGAGGCTTCGGGCAACCCACAAGGGGTGCTGTACCTCAAGCTGTCTGCCCATGGCACCGCGCTGTCGCAGATGATCCTGTCCGGGTTCGGCTACACACGGCGCCAGCTGCAGCGCTTGCAGCGTGGCCGTGACTGGGATGCCTGCGGGGTGCTGCAACTGGCTTTCGACAGCAAGGAGGCCGAGCGCCAGGGCAAGCTGGCTGCCGCCTTCGACCCCGGCTTGCTGCACTGCCTGGCGCGCGCCGAGGCCGAAGCCATCGCCGGCGTGGCGTTGCCTGGCGGCGGGTTGTTCTACCCCGAAGGTGGCTGGGTGCACCCGCCAGCGCTGTGCCAGCAGCAGTTGCAGCACCCTGGTATTCATTTGGTGACGCACCAGGAAGTGCTCGAACTGCGCAAAGTGGATGAACAGTGGCAAGCCTGGGCTGGCGACCAGCTGTTAGCCCGCGCTCCAGTGGTGGTCCTGGCCGGCGCGGCGGATGTGCTGCGCTTCGAACCTTGCGCGCAGTTACCACTCAAGCGCATCCGCGGGCAGATCACCCGCTTGCCGGCCACCGTCAGCAGCCAGGCACTGCGCACCGTGGTGTGCGCGGAAGGCTATGTGGCACCGCCGCGCGAGGGTGAACATACACTGGGCGCCAGTTTTGACTTCCATAGCGAAGACCTTGCGCCGACAGTGGCCGAGCACCAGGGCAACCTGGCGCTGCTGGACGAAATTTCCATCGATCTGGCGCAACGGCTGGCTGTGGCTGAACTGGACCCCGAGCAATTGCAGGGACGTGCTGCGTTCCGTTGCACCAGCCCGGATTACCTGCCGATCGTCGGCCCTATCGCCGACGCGCAGGCGTTTGCCGAAGCCTATGCAGTACTGGGCCGGGATGCGCGGCAAGTACCGGATGTGCCCTGCCCTTGGCTGGGCGGGTTGTATGTGAACAGCGGGCATGGCTCACGCGGGTTGATCACGGCACCGTTGAGTGGCGAGCTGGTGGCGGCCTGGGTATGTGGGGAACCGCTGCCATTGCCGCGGGCAGTGGCGCAGGCTTGCCATCCAAACCGGTTTGGATTGCGCCGGTTGATTCGGGGGAAGTGATTGCTTCGGGCGTATGTCATTGCATTTGTTGCGCCTGGAAGATCGAGCGCCGCCCGCGCGGCGCATCGCGAGCAAGCTCGCTCCTACATTTGTTTCGGGCCAATTATGCCTGTGACAGGTGCGCGCGACCGCCTTGTTTGTACGATGGGATATCACGTCATGCGCCAAGGGGCCGCGCGCAACTCCCTCAGAAATAATTGGCCCGAAACAAATGTAGGAGCGAGCTTGCTCGCGATGCGCCGCCCGCGCGGCGCTCGATTTCTGCAACACCACAAAACCCCAGGCAATAACCTGCCACCTCCACCTCATATAACAGATTGTTCTAAAACTCTCACAAAGCACATAGGTCAGTTCCTTAAGGTGCCCTAATCCGGGGCATCACCTCCCCAACGGAAAAACCGGTAAGGACTTATGTGCGGATTAGCAGGAGAGTTACGTTTCACCCCCATCGACCAAGCCCCTCGCCCAGCCGACCTGGCTGCGGTAGAGCGCATTACCCATCACCTGGCCCCGCGAGGCCCGGATGCCTGGGGCTTCCATAGCCAGGGCCCGATCGCCCTGGGCCATCGGCGCCTGAAGATCATGGACCTGTCGGACGGCTCGGCGCAGCCGATGGTCGACAATACGCTGGGCCTGTCGCTGGCCTTCAACGGTGCCATCTACAACTTCCCCGAACTGCGCGAGGAACTGCAGGCGCTGGGCTACAGCTTCTGGTCCGACGGCGACACCGAGGTGCTGCTCAAGGGCTACCACGCCTGGGGCGCGGCGCTGCTGCCCAAGCTCAACGGCATGTTTGCCCTGGCCATCTGGGAGCGCGACAACCAGCGCCTGTTCCTGGCCCGCGACCGCCTGGGCGTCAAACCCCTGTACCTGTCACGCAACGGCGAGCGCCTGCGCTTTGCCTCGACCCTGCCGGCACTGCTCAAGGGCGGCGACATCGACCCGATGCTCGACCCGGTGGCCCTCAACCACTACCTGAATTTCCACGCCGTGGTACCCGCACCGCGCACTCTGCTGGCCAACGTGCAGAAGCTGGAGCCTGGCACCTGGATGCGCATCGACCGCCATGGCGAAGTGGAACGCCAGGTCTGGTGGCAACTGCACTACGGCCCCCACCCCGACGAGCGTGAACTGGACCTGGAAGGCTGGACCACCCGCGTGCTCGACGCCACCCGCGACGCCGTGGCAATCCGCCAACGGGCAGCCGTCGATGTGGGTGTGTTGCTGTCCGGCGGCGTCGACTCCAGCCTGCTGGTCGGCTTGCTGCGCGAAGTGGGCGTTGACGACCTGTCGACCTTCTCCATCGGCTTTGAAGATGCCGGCGGCGAGCGCGGCGACGAGTTCCAGTATTCGGACCTGATCGCCAAACACTACGGCACCCGTCACCACCAGTTGCGCATTGCCGAACACGAAATCATCGACCAACTGCCGGCCGCCTTCCGCGCCATGAGCGAGCCGATGGTCAGCCACGACTGCATCGCCTTCTACCTGCTGTCGCGGGAAGTGGCCAAGCACTGCAAGGGCGTACAGAGCGGCCAGGGTGCCGATGAGCTGTTCGCCGGTTACCACTGGTACCCGCAGGTGGACGGCGCCGACGACGCCTATGCGGCCTACCGTGAGGCGTTCTTCGACCGCAGCCACGCCGAATACCGCGACACCGTGCAGGCCCCCTGGCTGCTGGAAACCGACGCCGCCGGCGACTTCGTGCGCGAACACTTCGCGCGCCCCGGCGCACCGGCTGCCGTGGACAAGGCGCTGCGCCTGGACAGCACCGTGATGCTGGTCGACGACCCGGTCAAGCGGGTGGACAACATGACCATGGCCTGGGGCCTGGAGGCGCGTACGCCGTTCCTCGATTACCGCCTGGTGGAACTGTCGGCACGCATTCCCGCCCGCTTCAAGCTGCCCGACGGCGGCAAGCAGGTGCTCAAGCAGGCGGCGCGACGGGTGATCCCGCATGAGGTGATCGACCGCAAGAAGGGTTACTTCCCGGTACCGGGCCTGAAGCATCTGGAAGGTGCCACCCTGGGCTGGGTACGCGAACTGTTGACCGACCCCAGCCAGGACCGAGGGTTGTTCAACCCGACCATGCTCGACCGCCTGCTGAGCAACCCGCACGGCCAGCTGACGCCACTGCGCGGTTCCAAGCTGTGGCAACTGGCGGCGCTGAACCTGTGGCTGAGCGAACAAGGAATCTGACCGATGAAAGCCCATGAAATCGCTTATGGTCAGCGCCTGCTGCGCGGCCAGGCGCCGTCCTACGAGCGCCTGCAGGCGCGCCTGGCCGGCGACGGCAGCCAGCCACACGACCAGCCGCGTGCCGTGCACTGCGGCTGGGGCCGGCTGTTGATAGGCCACACCTACCCCGACCCGGCTTCCCTGGCCGAGGATCTGCTCGACGAGCACCCGGGCGAACGCGACATCGCCCTGTACGTGGCCGCACCGCAGCAGGTGTTGGCACAGGCCCCTCAGCAGCTGTTCCTCGACCCGTCCGACACCCTGCGCCTGTGGTTCACCGACTACCGCCCGGCGCAGCGGGTATTTCGCGGCTTCCGCGTGCGGCGGGCACAGAACCCCGCCGACTGGCAGGCGATCAACACGCTGTACCAGGCGCGCGGGATGCTCCCCGTCGACGCCGAGCTGCTTACCCCCCGGCACTTGGGTGGCCCGGTGTATTGGCTGGCAGAGGACGAAGACAGCGGCGCGATTATCGGCAGCGTCATGGGCCTGAACCACACCAAGGCGTTCGATGACCCCGAGCATGGCAGCAGCCTGTGGTGCCTGGCGGTGGACCCACACTGCACCCGCCCCGGCGTGGGTGAAGTGCTGGTGCGCCACCTGATCGAACACTTCATGAGCCGTGGCCTGGCCTACCTGGACCTGTCGGTGCTGCACGACAACCGCCAGGCCAAGCGCCTGTACCAGAAACTGGGTTTTCGCAACCTGCCCACCTTCGCAGTCAAGCGCAAGAACGGTATCAACGAGCAGCTGTTCCTCGGGCCTGGCCCGCAAGCCGACCTCAACCCCTACGCACGCATCATCGTCGACGAGGCCCTGCGCCGGGGCATCGAAGTGCAGGTGGACGACGCCGCTGGCGGCCTGTTCACCCTGAGCCTGGGCGGGCGGCGCATTCGCTGCCGGGAATCGCTCAGCGACCTGACCAGTGCCGTGACCATGACCCTGTGCCAGGACAAACGCCTGACCCAGCATGCCCTGCACAACGCTGGGCTGCAGGTGCCCGCGCAACAGCTGGCGGGCAATGCCGATGACAACCTGGCGTTTCTGGAAGAGCATGGCGCGGTGGTGGTCAAACCGGTCGATGGCGAGCAAGGCCAGGGCGTGGCGGTGAACCTGACCTGCATCGACGACATTACCCGTGCCGTGGCGCATGCCCGCCAGTTCGACAGCCGCGTGCTGCTGGAAAGCTTTCATGCCGGGTTCGACCTGCGCATCGTGGTGATCGGCTACGAGGTGGTGGCCGCGGCCATCCGCCACCCAGCGCAGGTGCTGGGCGACGGTAAGCACAGCGTGCGCCAGTTGATCGAAGCCCAGAGCCGTCGACGCCAGGCTGCCACCGGTGGCGAGAGCCGCATTCCGCTGGACGACGAAACCGAGCGCACCTTGCGCGCAGCGGGCGTTGGCTATGACGACGTGTTGCCGGCCGGCCAGCGCCTGGCCGTGCGGCGCACGGCCAACCTGCACACCGGCGGCACCCTGGAGGACGTCACCGAACGCCTGCACCCGGTGCTGGCCGATGCTGCCGTGCGCGCGGCACGGGCACTGGAAATTCCGGTGGTGGGGCTGGACTTCATGGTGCGTGATGCCGGGCAGCCGGAGTACGTGATCATCGAAGCGAACGAGCGTGCTGGGTTGGCCAACCATGAACCGCAGCCCACGGCCGAGCGCTTTATCGACCTGCTGTTTCCCCATAGCCGGCCTTTGGCGTAAACCCGTGCCGGCCTCTTCGCGGGCAAGCCCGCTCCCACAGGGATATCACCGCCCTTGAAGGTGGCGCTGTACCTGTAGGAGCGGGTTTACCCGCGAAGGCAGCGCTGTACCTGTAGGAGCGGGTTTACCCGCGAAGAGGCCGGCACAGGAGTAAAGGAGTCCCCAACCATGTCCGAGCAACACCCCGAACCCGATCTCGACTACCTCAAACGCGTGCTGCTGGAAATGCTCGCCATCCCCAGCCCCACCGGCTTCACCGACACCATCGTGCGCTACGTTGCCGAACGCCTTGACGAACTGGGCATCCCCTTCGAGCTGACCCGCCGCGGCACCATTCGCGCCACCCTCAAAGGCCGGCAGGCCACCCCCGACCGCGCCGTTTCTGCCCACCTGGATACCATCGGCGCCAGCGTGCGCCAATTGCAGGACAATGGCCGCCTGGCCCTGGCGCCCGTCGGCTGCTGGTCCAGCCGTTTTGCCGAGGGCAGCCGGGTTAGCGTGTTTACCGATACCGGGGTATTCCGTGGCAGCGTGCTGCCGCTGATGGCCAGCGGGCATGCCTTCAACACGGCGATCGACCAGATGCCGATCAGCTGGGACCACGTGGAAGTGCGCCTGGATGCCTACTGCGCCACGCGCGCCGACTGTGAGGCACTGGGCGTGAGCATTGGTGATTTCGTGGCCTTCGACCCCTTGCCCGAGTTCACCGAAAGCGGCCACATCAGCGCCCGTCACCTGGACGACAAGGCTGGCGTAGCGGCATTGCTGGCGGCACTGAAGGCTGTGGTGGAAAGCGGTCGCCAGCCGCTGATCGACTGCCACCCGCTGTTCACCATCACCGAGGAGACCGGCTCAGGTGCAGCCGGCGCCCTGCCCTGGGACGTCAGCGAGTTCGTCGGCATCGACATCGCCCCGGTGGCGCCTGGGCAAGCTTCCAGCGAGCATGCGGTCAGTGTGGCCATGCAGGACTCGTCGGGGCCTTACGACTACCACCTGTCCCGGCACCTGCTGAAACTGGCCGGCGACCATGACTTGCCGGTGCGGCGCGACCTGTTCCGCTATTACTTCAGCGATGCCCATTCGGCGGTAACTGCCGGGCACGATATTCGTACCGCGCTGGTGGCGTTCGGTTGCGATGCCACCCATGGTTACGAGCGCACCCATATCGACAGCCTGGCAGCGCTGAGCCGGTTGTTGTCAGCCTACCTGCTGAGCCCGCCCGTATTTGCCAGCGATTCGCAGCCGGCCAATACGTCACTTGAGCGCTTCAGCCACCAGCTGGAGCACGATGCGCAGATGGAAAGCGACACGCGGGTACCGGCCGTGGACAGCCTGGTCGGAAACAAAGGCTAAACGCCCTTGGGGCTGCAAAGCGGCCCCAACACCTCGAATGTTTCGCGTAGCATGCCCATACCTATTTCAGACACCGCCCGACCATGCTGATCCCCTACGACCAATTGCAAGCCGAAACCCTGACCCGCCTGATCGAGGACTTCGTCACCCGCGACGGCACTGACAACGGCGACGACACCCCGCTGGAAACCCGCGTGCTACGGGTACGCCAGGCATTGGCCAAAGGCCAGGCTTTCATCCTGTTCGACCTGGAAAGCCAGCAATGCCAGTTGCTGGCCAAGCATGATGTGCCCCGCGAGCTGCTCGAATAGCAGGCCAGGCCTCTTCAGGCCTTGCTCTGCTTGGACGCCTTGATGCGCTTGTAAACTTCGGCTCGATGCACCGGCACCTCACGCGGAGCAGCCACACCAAAGCGCACCACGCCGTCCCGGGTCTCTACCACCATGATCCGGATGTCATCGCCAATCACGATGACCTCCCCTACTTCGCGCCCTATTACCAGCATGTTCCGATCCTCCTGCGAAAGGGAAAACCGGAGCCTGCCCCGTAGGCATTCAGCTACTCAATAGTTCCACTGCGATTCAGAAGCCTCTTACACTTTTGAGTAACTACTCCTACAGACCAATCATCGCGACGGGGCTTTTGCCCGCATTTTCACCGCCATTTCGGCCATCTCGTCATACAGCCGCTCAGGGGCCTGGCGTTTCAGTTGCCAGGCCTGGCGCCCTGCCTCATGAGGCAGGATGAGGAACTCGCCTGCAGCGACCTGCTGATGGATATAGTCGGCAATGTCCGCCGCACTGATCGGCGAACCTTCGAGCAGCTTGCCCACCTGCGCCTTCATCGCCGGGTTCGGCCCGCGGAACGAGTCCAGCAGGTTGGTCTGGAAGAACGACGGGCACACCACGTGCACCGCCACCTCCACCTGACGCAACTCCACCAGCAGGCTTTCCGACAAGGCCAGCACACCGGCCTTGGCCACGTTGTAGTTGCTCATGCCCGGGCCCTGCATCAGTGCGGCCATCGAGGCGACGTTGATAATGCGCCCCTTGCTGCGCTCCAGCAGCGGCAGGAAGGCCTTGCAGCCCTTGACCACGCCCATCAGGTTGACCGCGATCTGCCAGTCCCAGTCCTCCAGCGTCAGTTCGGCGAAGAACCCGCCCGAAGCAACGCCGGCGTTGTTGACGATCACATCGACCCCACCGAACTTCGCTTCGCAGGCCTGGGCCAGGGCCGTCAGCTGGCTATAGTCGCGCACATCGCAGCGCTGGACGAAGCCGTCGCCACCGGCCTGGCGAACCTGCTCCAGCGTTTCGCGCAGGCCGGCTTCGTTGACATCGGCCAATGCCAGGCGCCAGCCCTCACGGGCCCAGCGCAGGGCGATCTCGCGGCCGAGGCCAGACCCGGCGCCGGTGATCATGATGCGTTTTTGCATGGTCGCAGGCCTTGTTCTGACAGGTAGTCCGGTGAGTCTAATCAAGGCGTCGCCATCCGGGAGGATTCATCAGGGCAGTGAATGGGCGGGCATGATTGGGTAGACGGCTGCACGGGGATGGAATCTTTACCAACCCGCACCGGTCCGAATTATCGAGAGGCCAGCAATCTCAGGCTCTTGCCCCCTAATCACGCAAGGACTTTGACATGACCACGATCCTTATCATCATCCTGATTCTGCTGCTGATCGGTGGCTTACCGGTCTTCCCCCACTCGCGCAGCTGGGGCTATGGCCCTTCCGGCATAATCGGCGTGGTGTTGGTGATTCTGTTGGTATTACTGTTGCTTGGGATGATATGACGCGCTGCGGATAGCCACTTCAAAAAGCCACGTGAGGTGAATGGCAAGCGGGTCGCAATACCCGGTTGCCATCCTGGATAGCGAAGGTGATTAAACAGTATGGCTTCATTGACCAGCCCCCAAATGTGCCGTCCTCCATGAAGGCGCTCACGACATGAGGGGAGCATGGGCAGAGCACCAACCTGTCTGGAGGCCATCGCCGACTGCATGAAATAAAAAACGCCCCGACAAGCGGAGCGTTTTTCAGTGCAGGGGATTGACGTTAGTGCGAGACCGCCCCGCTGGCACCCAGGCCAGTCTGCGAACGCACGAACTGCGGGAAGAACAGCGCGCGCTCATCCTCAGCCGCCTTGGACTTGTCGGTGACCGAGAAGAACCAGATGCTGACGAAGGCAATGGCCATCGAGAACAGCGCCGGGTACTCGTACGGGTAGATGGGCTTCTCGTGGCCGAGAATCTGTACCCAGATGGTCGGGCCAAGGATCATCAGCGTCACCGCACTCACCAGGCCCAGCCAGCCGCCGATCATGGCGCCGCGGGTGGTCAGCTTCTTCCAGTACATCGAAAGCAGCAGTACCGGGAAGTTGCAGCTGGCCGCAATGGAGAACGCCAGGCCGACCATGAAGGCGATGTTCTGCTTCTCGAACAGAATCCCCAGGCCGATCGCCAGTACACCCAGGGCGACAGTGGTGATCTTCGATACGCGGATCTCGTCCTTGTCGTTGGCTTTGCCCTTGCGCCAGACGCTGGCGTACAGGTCGTGGGACACTGCCGAGGCACCGGCCAGGGTCAGGCCAGCCACCACTGCCAGGATGGTGGCAAAGGCCACCGCCGAGATGAAGCCGAGGAACACACTGCCCCCCACCGCATTGGCCAGGTGCACCGCGGCCATGTTGTTGCCGCCCAGCAGAGCGCCTGCGGCGTCCTTGAATTCCGGGTTGGTGCTGACCAGCAGGATCGCGCCAAAGCCAATGATGAAGGTGAGGATGTAGAAGTAGCCGATGAAGCCGGTGGCGTACAGCACGCTCTTGCGCGCTTCCTTGGCGTCACTGACGGTGAAGAAGCGCATCAGGATGTGCGGCAGGCCGGCAGTACCGAACATCAGTGCCAGGCCCAGGGAGAATGCCGAGATCGGGTCCTTGACCAGGCCGCCGGGGCTCATGATCGCCTCGCCCTTGGCGTGTACCTTGATCGCTTCGGAGAACAGCGTGTTGAAGTCAAAGCCCACGTGCTTCATGACCATCAGCGCCATGAAACTGGCACCGGACAGCAGCAGCACAGCCTTGATGATCTGTACCCAGGTGGTGGCCAGCATGCCGCCGAACAGCACGTACAGGCACATCAGGATACCCACCAGGATCACCGCCACATGGTAGTCCAGGCCGAACAGCAGCTCGATCAGCTTGCCGGCGCCGACCATCTGCGCGATCAGGTAGAACGCCACCACCACCAGCGAACCGGAGGCCGACAGGGTGCGGATTTCCTTCTGCCCGAGGCGGTACGAGGCCACGTCGGCGAAGGTGTACTTGCCCAGGTTGCGCAAGCGTTCGGCAATCAGGAAAAGAATGATCGGCCAGCCAACCAGGAAGCCGATCGAGTAGATCAGGCCGTCGTAACCCGAGGTGAACACCAGCGCGGAAATACCCAGGAACGAGGCGGCCGACATGTAGTCGCCAGCAATCGCCAGGCCGTTCTGGAAGCCGGTGATCTTGCCCCCGGCAGCGTAGTAGTCCGATGCCGACTTGTTGCGTTTGGAGGCCCAGTAGGTGATGCCGAGGGTGAAGGCGACGAAGGCCACGAACATGGCGATGGCGGAAACGTTCAGCGGTTGTTTCTGCACCTCGCCGGTCAGGGCATCGGCGGCCCACACGGCGGGTGCGAAGGCTCCGCAGGCCAGTACGGCCAGGGCTTTGGCTTGGCGAATCATTGTTGCGCCTCCTTCAGGATTTCCTTGTTCAGCTCATCGAATTCGCCGTTGGCGCGGCGTACGTAGATGGCGGTCAGGACGAATGCCGAAACGATCAGGCCGACGCCCAGGGGAATGCCCCAGGTAATCGAAGACTCAGGACTGAGCTTGGCGCCCAGCACATGAGGACCGTAGGCGATCAGGAGGATGAAGGCGCAGTAGAGGCCGAGCATGATCGCCGAGAGAATCCAGGCGAACCGTTCGCGTTTGGTGACCAGCTCCTTGAAACGAGGGCTGTTTTGTATCGAGAGGTAAATGCTGTCGTTCATTGTTTTTGTCCTAGCAGCACAGATACGGGATGGAACCCACACCCTTACTTTATGCTGCCGATGGACGCCAACCAGACGACCTTAGTCTTAGATGCAACGGTGTTTTACCGATTGCGTAACAAAGTGATGAGCCGTTCGCAGGTAAACCCGCTCCTGCAGGAGCGGGTTTACCCGCGAAGAAACCCTATTGGCCCTGAAAGGTGATTACTTGCCAGTCCACTCCTTCACACGATCAGGGTGCTTGGCGACCCAGTCCTTGGCGGCCGCTTCAGGCTTGGCCCCTTCCTGGATCGCCAGCATCACCTCGCCAATCTCGTCCTTGGACTGCCAGTTGAACTTCTTCAGGAACTCCGCCACTTCCGGTGCCTTGGTGGCCAGTTCCTTGCTGCCGATGCTGTTCACGGTTTCTGCCGCGCCATATACGCCTTTCGGGTCTTCGAGGAACTTCAGCTTCCACTTGGCGAACATCCAGTGCGGAACCCAGCCGGTCACCGCAATCGACTGCTGCTTGGCATAGGCACGGCCCAGTTCCGCAGTCATCGCCGCACCCGAGCTGGCCTGCAACTTGTAACTGGTCAGGCCATAGTCCTTGATCGCCTGGTCGGTCTTGAGCATTACACCGGAGCCTGCGTCGATGCCAACAATCCTGTCCTTGAAGCTGTTATCGGTCTTGAGGTCGGCAATGCTCACTGCCTTGACGTACTCGGGGACGATCAGGCCGATCTTGGCGTCCTTGAAGTTCGGGCCGTAGTCGACCACGTTGTCCTTGTTCTTGGCCCAGTACTCACCGTGAGTCACCGGCAACCAGGCCGACAACATGGCATCGAGCTTGCCCGTTGCCACACCCTGCCACATGATTCCCGTGGCCACGGCCTGCAACTTCACGTCATAGCCGAGTTTTTGCTTGATTACTTCGGCAGCCACGTTGGTGGTCGCCACGCTGTCGGCCCAACCATCCACGTAACCAATGCTTACTTCTTTGGCCATAGCCTGTGCAGTGCTCATGGCCATTACCAGGGCGGTGCCCACACCCAGGAAACGTCGCATTTTCTTCAAAGTTGCCATCAAAGCATCCCCTCGTCAGGTCTTGGAGATTGCATCATCTTCCTGCAACACAAGTCGACCTGATCCAGCTGCGACCTGCACCCGCCCCATATGCGACAGCACTATGCCATTAGCGCCATCGGCCTGCCTCGGCCTGCGCGATCCTTGCATGCCAAAGGTTTGGCGCCGGGCTACTATCTAACCTTTTGTGCCAGACGATGGACCGCCACATGCCCAGTTGTAGCCGCCTGTTATTGCCGTTGTACCTGCTTGCCTGCCTGCTGGCCCTGGTCGGGCTGGGGGGGCTCTGGTACGGGCTGGGCAAGCCTGTGCACCTGCCCGATGCGGCCAGCCCTGCACACAAGCTGCAATGCGCTTCGTACACGCCGTTCGACAAAGACCAGTCGCCTTACGACCAGCCGTTTCGCCTGCGCCCAGCGCGGATGGACGCCGACCTGGCGTTACTGGCCGAGCGGTTTCAGTGCATCCGTACCTATTCCATGAGCGGTCTTGAGGCAATCCCGGCGCTGGCACGCAAGCATGGTCTGAAGGTGATGCTGGGCGCCTGGGTGAACGCCCACCCGGCCGACACCGAGAAGGAAATCAACCTGCTGATCGCTGCTGCCAACGCCAACCCGGACGTGGTCAGCGCGGTGATCGTCGGCAATGAGACACTGTTGCGCAAGGAGGTGACCGGTGCCCACCTGGCCAAATTGATCGCGCGGGTGAAGCGCCAGGTCAAGGTGCCCGTGACCTACGCCGATGTCTGGGAATTCTGGCTGCAGCACCCGCAGGTGGCCCCGGTAGTGGACTTCCTGACCATCCATCTGCTGCCCTACTGGGAGGACGACCCGCGTGGCATCGACGATGCCTTGGCCCACGTTGCCGATGTGCGCCGGGTGTTCGGCACACGCTTCGCGCCCAAGGACATACTGATTGGCGAAACCGGCTGGCCCAGCGAAGGCCGCCAACGCGAAACGGCGGTGCCCAGCCGGGTCAATGAGGCGCGCTTCATCCGTGGCTTCGTGGCCATGGCCGAGCGCAATGGCTGGCACTACAACCTGATCGAAGCCTTCGATCAGCCCTGGAAACGCGCCAATGAGGGCGCGGTGGGTGGTTACTGGGGGCTATACGACGCGGACCGACAGGACAAGGGCGTGCTCGAAGGGCCCGTGAGCAACCTGCATGACTGGCCGCAGTGGTTGCTGGCCAGCGCCGTGCTGACGGTGATCATGCTGGTGCTGGCCGGGCGCCCCTCTACACCGATGGCCGCCTTGCTGCTGCCACTGCTGGCAGCGTTTGGTGCCGCTTGCCTGGGCCTGTGGGGCGAGTTGATGCGCACCCATGCGCGCTTTGCCGGGGAATGGCTGTGGGCACTGATGCTGGCCGGGCTGAACCTGCTGGTATTGGCCCATGCGTTGTTGGCGCTGGCGCGGCGGGCCGGCTGGCGTGAGCGCTTGTTCGCCTGGCTGCAGGTGCGAGCCGGCTGGCTGTTGCTGGCGGCGGGCTTCGCTGCGGCGGTGAGCATGCTGGCAATGGTGTTCGACCCACGCTACCGCAGCTTCCCCAGCGCGGCGCTGGCGTTGCCGGCGCTGGTTTATGTGCTGTGGCCGGTGCGGGCGCGACGGGCGGAGGTGGCGTTGCTGGCGTTCATCGTCGGCGCCGGGGTGGCGCCGCAGTTGTTCGTGGAAGGGCTGGAGAACCAGCAGGCCTGGGGCTGGGCGGTGGTGAGTGTGCTGATGACAGCGGCATTGTGGCGAAGCCTGCGGATGCGCCAGGCTTGATACTGCATATCCCTTGAGCCCGGCGCGGACCTTGTGGGAGCAACTGTCTTGCTCAATTTCTGAAAGCTGGCGCGATCCCGCAGCTGCTTACAATGGGGGTTGCCTGACCAGGCGCAACCCCGCCAGCACCAGCGCAAACACCGCAATGCTGGCGGTGTACAGCACCAGCGCCGGCACCGCGAACACCAGTGCCAACACTGCCAGCCACCAGCCGGCACGCGCGGAAACGAACTGGGCCAGTAGCGCCAGGCCCAATCCGCCCCAGGCCATGACTTGATGGTGAATGCCCAACCCCAGCAGCGAACGCACCTCGCACTGCCAATAGGCGGTCGGCACTGCGCACAGCCCTACCCACTGGCCGTCCTCCATCAGGCCGTAACGCACGCCATAACTGGCCGCGAGCCAACCCCCCAGGAACAGCAGCAACAGCGCCGTCGGCAGCGAACGAGACATCCTGTTCTCCAATACCGGTAATCGAAAGCATCCATGATCGCTTATGCCCGTTTCTAAGGCAAAATCACACCCCGGCAGCTATGTTGCAGATAGCAAGTACGCCAAATGCCACCGCAGCGGGCAACTTTGCCCGCCTGGCTGTGGTCCTAGCCTGCACACTGCTCGACCTTGCGTTCTTTTGGGGGATTACATGCTTCGATCTTTGCGCCTCGCTGCCCTGCTCGGCAGCTTGCTCATGGCTGTGGCCGCTTCAGCGCGGGATATCGACGCTGCCAGCTATGGCTACCCTCTTACCAACCCGTTCGAGGCCACCATCGCCACCACGCCGCCGGACAAGCGCCCTGAGCTGCCCAGCGACGATGAAATCACTCAGTCCGACTACAGCCTGAACTTGCGCCCGGAGCGCGAGTTCACGTTGCCCGACAACTTCTGGGCAGTGAAGAAGCTCAAGTACCGCCTGGCCCGCCAGGATCGCGAAGCGCCGCTGATCTTCATCATCGCCGGCACCGGCGCGCCCTACAGCAGCAGCATCAATGAATACCTGAAAAAGCTGTTCTACCAGGCCGGCTTCCACGTGGTGCAACTGTCATCGCCCACCAGCTATGACTTCATGAGTGCGGCCTCGCGCTTTGCTACCCCCGGCATCAGCCAGGAAGACGCCGAAGACATGTACCGGGTGATGCAGGCCGTGCGCGCCCAGCATCCACGCCTGCCGGTCAGTGATTTCTACCTCACCGGTTACAGCCTGGGTGCGCTCGACGCCGCCTTCGTCAGCCACCTGGACGAAACCCGCCGCAGCTTCAACTTCAAGCGTGTACTGCTGCTCAACCCACCGGTCAACCTCTACACCTCGATCAACAACCTCGACAAGCTGGTGCAGACCCAGGTCAAGGGCATCGACCGCAGCACCACGTTCTACGAGCTGATGCTGGAAAAACTCACCCGTTACTTCCAGGACAAGGGCTACATCGACCTGAACGACGCCCTGCTGTACGACTTCCAGCAGTCGCGCCAGCACCTGTCCAACGAACAGATGGCCATGCTGATCGGCACTTCGTTCCGCTTCTCGGCAGCGGACATCGCCTTCACTTCCGACCTGATCAACCGCCGCGGCCTGATCATTCCGCCGAAGTTCCCGATCACCGAAGGCAGCAGCCTGACGCCGTTCTTCAAGCGCGCCCTGCAGTGCGACTTCGACTGCTACATGACCGAACAGGTAATTCCGATGTGGCGCGCCCGCACCGACGGCAACAGCATCCTGCAGTTGGTCAACCAGGTCAGCCTGTATGCCCTGGAAGACTACCTGCGCAGCAGTGACAAGATCGCCGTGATGCACAACGCCGACGACGTCATTCTCGGCCCGGGCGACATTGGCTTCCTGCGCAAGGTGTTCGGCGAACGGCTGACCCTCTACCCCCATGGCGGCCATTGCGGCAACCTCAACTACCGCGTCAACAGTGACGCCATGCTGGAGTTCTTCCGTGGTTAACAAACTCCTCTTCGCCACTGCCCTGCTTGCCGCTGGCCACACCCTGGCCGCCGAAACCGCACCCCGAGCCAGTGTGGTCGAGGCCGACCCGCAGGTGATCGGCACCGCGCCACTGGTGCCCGAAGCCGATGGCTTCCTCGACCCGCTGCGTGAGCTGAAATTCAACCCGGGGCTGGACCAGCGCGAGTTCGAGCGCTCAACCCTGCAGGCGCTGAACGTGTACGACCCGCTGGAGTCGATCAACCGGCGCATCTACCACTTCAACTACCGATTGGACCAATGGGTGCTGCTGCCGCTGGTGAATGGCTATCAGTATGTCACCCCAAGCTTCGTGCGCACGGGGGTGAGCAACTTCTTCAACAACCTTGGCGATGTGCCGAACCTGTTCAACAGCGTGTTGCAGCTCAAAGCCAAGCGCTCGGCAGAAATCACCGCGCGACTGATGTTCAACACGATCATCGGCGTGGGTGGGCTGTGGGACCCGGCGACCAGCATGGGCCTGCCGCGCCAGAGCGAGGACTTTGGCCAGACCCTGGGCTTCTATGGCGTGCCGGATGGGCCGTACCTGATGCTGCCGGTGCTAGGCCCATCGAACCTGCGCGATACCACCGGGCTGGTGGTGGACTATGCGGGAGAGCAGGCGGTCAACTACCTGAACGTGGCCGAAGCCAGCACCGATCACCCGGAAATCTTCGCCCTGCGTGTGGTGGACAAGCGCTACACCACCAACTTCCGTTACGGCCAGCTGAATTCGCCGTTCGAATATGAAAAGGTGCGGTATGTGTATACCCAGGCGCGCAAGTTGCAGATAGCCGAGTAAGCCTGCTGCGGCCCTTTCGCGGGTGAACCCGCTCCTACACAGGTATTGGCGCAACCCCTTGTCGCGAAAGGGCCTGCACAGGCAACATCAAATCCCCAGGAATTCGCAAAGCTCGCGCTTCTTGGCCAAGGCATCCTTGCGCCCCAGCTCGATCAGTTCACTGCAATAGCTGGCCTCGAACAGCAAATAGCTCAACACCCCCGCCCCGCTGGTGCGCGTCGCCCCCGGCCCCCGTAAAAACAGGCGTAACGCCGCCGGCAACTCGCGGCGGTGCCGAGCGGCAATCTCATCCAGCGGCTGGCTGGGCGCCACCACCAGCACGTCGATCGGTGCCAGCCCCAGGCGCCGGGCATCCAGGTGCGCCGGCAACAGCCCGCTCAAGTGGTTGAGGCGCTGCAGCAGTTCGATATCGTCTTCCAGGCTGTCAATGAACGTACTGTTGAGCAGGTGCCCGCCGATCTGCGCCAGGCTCGGCTGCTGCCCGCTGAACACACGCTGGGGCGGTACAGGTGGCGCTGGCCGCTGCGGGTTTCCGCTGACCCCGACCACCAGCACCCGGCTGGCGCCCAGGTGCAAGGCCGGGCTGATCGGCGCCGACTGGCGCACTGCACCGTCGCCGTAATACTCGCCGCCCAGTTGCACCGGGGCGAACAGCAGCGGGATCGCCGCACTGGCCAGCAGGTGGTCGATGGTCAACGGTGCGGGTACGCCGATACGCCGGTGGCGCAGCCAGGCCTCGATGGTGCCGCGGCCCTGGTAGAAGGTCACCGCCTGACCAGACTCGTAGCCAAAGGCGGTCACCGCCACGGCGCGCAGTTGCTCGGCGGCCAAGGCGTGGCCGATGCCATCCAGGTTCAGGTGCGTTTGCAGCAGGCTGCGCAACGGGCTGCTGTCGAGCAACGCCACGGGGGCCTGGCCACCCAGCCCCAGCAGGCTGTGGCCAACGAAACGGCTGGCCTGGCGCACGACCCCGGGCCAGTCGCTGCGGATGACCAGATGGCTGCGGAAATTCTGCCAGAAGGCAGTGAGCCGCTGCACGGCGTCATTGAAGTGCACCGCACCACTGGCCAGGGTGACGGCGTTGATGGCCCCGGCGGAGGTGCCGACGATGACCGGAAAAGGGTTGTCCGCGCCGGCGGGCAGCAACTCGGCGATGCCCGCCAGCACACCGACCTGGTAGGCGGCGCGGGCGCCGCCGCCAGACAGGATGAGACCGGTTACCGGGGGTGGTGCCATGGCGTCCTTCCTGGGGTAGATGTGTTTTCAGCGCTTCTTCTTGTCATACAGCCGCGGCGAACCCTCGGGCCGCGACTTGAACCGGCGGTGCGCCCACAGGTACTGCTCGGGGCACTCGCGCAACACGCTCTCGACCCATTGGTTGATGCGCAGGCAATCGGCCTCTTCGCTTTCCCCGGGGAAATCCGTCAGCGGCGGGTGGATGACCAGCCGATAGCCGCTGCCATCCTCCAGCCGCTTTTGGGTGAACGGAATCACCTGCGCCTTCCCCAACCGGGCGAACTTGGTGGTAGCGGTCACCGTCGCCGCGGGGATGCCAAACAACGGTACGAAGATGCTCTGCTTGGCGCCGTAGTCCTGGTCCGGTGCGTACCAGATCGCCCGGCCCGAACGCAGCAGCTTGAGCATGCCACGCACGTCCTCGCGCTCCACCGCCAGCGAATCAAGGTTGTGACGCTCGCGGCCGCTGCGCTGGATGAAGTCGAACAGTGCATTGCCGTGTTCGCGGTACATGCCGTCGATGGTGTGCTGCTGGCCGAGCAGCGCGGCGCCGATTTCCAGGGTAGTGAAGTGCACCGCCATGAGGATCGCGCCCTGCCCCGCCTGCTGGGCGGCCTGCAGGTGCTCAAGGCCCTCGATATGGGCCAGGCGCGCCAGCCTGGCCTTGGGCCACCACCAGCTCATGGCCATTTCGAAGAAGGCGATGCCGGTAGAGGCGAAGTTGGCCTTGAGCAAACGCTGCCGTTCGTCGACCGACAGCTCCGGGAAGCACAGCTCCAGGTTGCGCGCGGCGATGCGCCGACGTTCACCGGCAAAGCGATACATGACGGCGCCCAGCGCGGCACCGATCTTCAGCAGCACCCGGTACGGCAACTGGACCACCAACCACAGCAGGCCCAGGCCCAGCCACAGGCCCCAGAACTTGGGGTGAAGGAAATAGGGACGAAAACGCGGGCGTTCCATTGAAGCATCCGGAAAGACAAAGGCCGCGCATTCTACAACGGATCAGTGCATGTTGCGGGCAACCGGTGTTCTCGTTATAAGTCAGGGCACTTTTTTCGCAACAAGCCGTCTATGCAGACCATGAGCCCAAACCACACACCCGACACCGCCTCCGTGTTCCAGCTCAAGGGCAGCATGCTCGCCATTACGGTACTGGAACTGGCGCGCAATGACCTTGAAGCCCTCGACCGCCAGTTGGCGGCCAAAGTCGCCCAGGCCCCGAACTTCTTCAGCAATACACCGCTGGTGCTGGCGCTGGACAAGCTGCCGGCCGACGAAGGGGCAATCGACCTGCCCGGCTTGATGCGGATCTGCCGACACCACGGCCTGCGTACCCTGGCCATCCGCGCCAACCGCATCGAGGACATCGCCGCCGCCATCGCCATCGACCTGCCGGTGCTGCCGCCCTCGGGGGCCCGCGAACGGCCGCTGGAGCCCGAGCCCGAGGTGGTCAAAAAGCCCGAACCGGCCCCGGCGCCACCACCGCCCCCCGAACCCGAGGTGCGCCCGACCCGCATCATTACTTCGCCAGTACGCGGTGGCCAACAGATCTATGCTCAGGGAGGTGATCTGGTTGTGACGGCTTCGGTCAGCCCAGGTGCGGAACTTCTGGCCGATGGCAACATCCATGTGTACGGCGCCATGCGCGGCCGCGCCCTGGCCGGCATCAAAGGCAACACCAAGGCGCGTATCTTCTGCCAGCAGATGACCGCCGAAATGGTCTCGATCGCCGGCCAGTACAAAGTCTGCGAAGACCTGCGCCGGGATCCACTGTGGGGGACCGGCGTGCAAGTCAGCCTGTCTGGTGACGTGTTGAACATCACCCGTCTTTAACGGATACTTGCCAGCATTTTTAGAGCAACTTTTTTACCGTTGCCTTTATTTAGCTATTTCAGTTTTTTGCAGGGACAAGTGTCCCGACTATTTTTAGGGGTGAAACACCTTGGCCAAGATTCTCGTGGTTACTTCCGGCAAGGGGGGTGTGGGCAAGACCACAACCAGCGCCGCCATTGGTACCGGCCTCGCACTGCGCGGCCACAAGACCGTCATTGTCGACTTCGACGTGGGCCTGCGTAACCTCGACCTGATCATGGGCTGCGAACGCCGCGTGGTGTACGACTTCGTCAACGTGGTCAACGGCGAAGCCAACCTGCAACAGGCCCTGATCAAGGACAAGCGCCTCGAGAACCTGTACGTGCTGGCCGCCAGCCAGACCCGTGACAAGGACGCGCTGACCCAGGAAGGCGTGGAAAAGGTACTGATGGACCTGAAGAAGGACTTCGAGTACGTCATCTGCGACTCGCCGGCCGGTATCGAAAAAGGTGCTCACCTGGCCATGTACTTCGCTGACGAAGCCATCGTGGTGACCAACCCGGAAGTTTCGTCGGTACGTGACTCCGACCGCATGCTGGGCATTCTGTCGAGCAAGTCGCGCCGCTCCGAAAACGGTGAAGAGCCGATCAAGGAGCATTTGCTGATCACCCGCTACCACCCTGAGCGCGTCGTCAAAGGCGAAATGCTGAGCGTGGCCGACGTGGAAGAAATCCTGTCGATCAAGCTCAAGGGTGTGATCCCGGAATCGCAGGCCGTCCTCAAGGCGTCCAACCAAGGTATCCCGGTCATTCTCGATGACCAGAGCGATGCCGGCCAGGCCTACAGTGATGCGGTCGACCGCCTGCTGGGCAAAGAGAAGCCGATGCGCTTCATCGATGTACAGAAGAAGGGATTCTTCGAGCGCATTTTCGGGAGCAAATAAACCATGAACCTTTTTGACTTCTTTCGTGGCAGACAGAAACAGACCAGCGCGTCGGTAGCGAAAGAGCGTCTACAGATCATCGTGGCGCACGAGCGCGGCCAACGCAGCGAACCGGACTACCTGCCCGCGCTGCAGAAAGAACTGCTGGAAGTGATCCGCAAATATGTGAACATCGGCAACGATGATGTGCATATCGAGCTGGAAAACCAGGGCAGCTGCTCGATTCTGGAGCTGAACATCACCCTGCCGGATCGCTGATCCGCGTAGTCGACAATTTGGGGCTGCCTTGCAGCCCTTCGCGGGCAAGCCCGCTCCTACAGGGGACGCATATCCTTTGT